>CAVCVO010000064.1:0-69115 GCA_963606005.1 Anaerovoracaceae bacterium | reverse complement strand
TAACTACTATTTCTATGAAGGTAGCTGATAAGAAAAGACAAACTAAATTTGTATATCTTAGCTTGAGCAACTAACTTGACCAAAACCTCACTTAAAAGTATATTATTTGTGATAGTGGTTTTGACCCACTAAAAAAGGAGAAAAGTATGATCAAAATTTATGGTATGGAAACTTGTCCTCATTGTGCTAGTGTTCATTCACAGATAGCAGGCAAAGAAAATGAATATGAATTTATCGATATTGGCTCTCATGTAAGAAAACTAAAAGAGTTTTTAAAACTAAGAGATAATAATCCTATCTTTGAACAGATCAAAGCTAGTGGAAGAGTTGGTATTCCTTGTTTTGTATTTGAAGATGGTAATATCTCTCTAAATCCTGAGGATGCTGGACTAAAATCTGAGATTGAAACAACATCTTGTTGTTCGATGGCTGATCACTTAGAAGGCCAAAAAGACTGTTAACATTTATTAAGATGAAGTAAGATCTGACTTACTTCGTTTTTGATTAATAGATCAGAAAGGAAAATTATGAAAGAATTCTTTAAAAAACACGCTGAATTATTCAGAACAATTAAGTTCACTCTATTTTCGATAAGCGCCGGCTTGATTGAAATGATCGTCTTCTCGCTACTTACCGAATTAACTGATCTTAGCTATTGGCCTTGTTATCTAATCGCCTTAGTCTTATCAGTACTATGGAACTTTACTTTAAATCGTAACTATACTTTTAAATCAGCAACTAATGTTCCAATTGCCATGTTAAAGGTAGCAGCTTACTATTGTGTATTTACACCTCTAAGTACTATCGGTGGTAATTATCTAGCAGAAAATCTTGGTTGGAATAGTTATCTTGTTACTATTGTAAATATGTTGATCAATTTTATCACCGAATATCTTTACGATAGATATGTCGTATTTAAAGATTCGATCACTGATTAAGATCATTAACTGACTCACATAAAGTGAGTTTTTTTTGTACAAAAAAGATCTACTCATTAGAGAAGGGAATCAATTTCTCAACTTGAGTAGATCTGTATTTTGTGTTTATTGAGTTAACTTTTTAATTTAATAGTTTGACTATTTAGTTGCTTCAGCAACTTTCTTTCTAACAATAAGTGCCATGGCAAAGGCAATTACTGAAATGATAGCAGCTACAACGAAGGCCATTGTGTAATTACCACCATTACCTAAACGAACTGCAAGTTGTGGTCCAACTAGGCCTGCAAAGCCAAATGCTAAATACATAACACCATAGTTTTCAGTAACATGCTTACCACCGAATAAGTCAGCAGTGATAGGTGTGATAGTACTACCGAAACCACCATAACATAATGCTGTAACAGCAAGACATACAACAGTGATCATCATAGTATTAGAAACAGCAGCGATAGCCATAGCAATGATAGGTAAACCACAGATGATACTTAAAGTAACATACTTATCGAAGTGATCAGTAACTGTACCCCATAAGAATCTTCCACACATACTCATAAATGACATAACTGAAACATAAAGAGCAGCTTCTGTAGCAGTAAGTGCGAAACTTTCTTGCATGATTGAAGAAATCTGACTGATTACCATCATACCTGAAGTACAACCGAAGGCAAATGCTGTTAAAGCTACATAGAACATAACAGTCTTAACCATTTCTCCTCTTGTAAGATCAGGAAGATTAGTCTTCTTACCAGCCTTAACTTCCTTCTTAGCAACAGTAGACATCTTATATTCAATATATCCTTCTGGTACAGGTTGGATCATGAATGAAACAGGTACAATGACTATTAGAGCAATGATACCAGCAATAAGAGTAGCAGTAGCAAGTGACTTACTAGAAATGATTGAAGCAAGAAGTGGTGACCAAATGATAGCAGCTCCACCATATACACCAGCAACTACACCAGAAACAGTTCCTCTCTTATCAGGGAATAAAGTAGCAAGATAACCCATGATAGTAGGATAAATAAGACCACTACCAACACCAGTTCCGATACCAAATGAGATGTAGAACAATACCATGTTAGTTGTACGTCCAGAAATGATATATCCAAGACCGAACATTAAGGCACCGATCAATATTGTCTTCTTAGTTCCTAACTTACGAGTGAAAGAACCTAATACAGAAGGTGACATAGTTGAAGCAACAACTGTTACAGTATAACATAATACAACTGTTGACTTAACTGCATCTCCACCTAATTGAGCTACAAATGGGCTTTGTAATACTGACCAAGTATAAGCTAGTCCAACAACAAATGCTCCAATTAAACAAGCGATAAAATATGTCTGTCTCTTTTTATCAAGAGCTTCGAAATTACTGTTCATTCTTAGAATCCTCCTTATCCCATTCATCCATGACTTTAGTCATTTGAATGATTCTACGATTACGTTTTTCTACATACTTAGCAGGATCACCCCACTTAAGAGCACCTTCACCAGCTTTAACTCCAGTCTTACCTTCCTTAAGAAGTTTTTCACCATAAGGGATACAATCAGTATCATTACATAATGAAGGAAGAACACCCTTAGCAACAGTCATTGGTATTTCAAGACCTACGAAGTCCCATAAAGCAAGTGGGCCTTCAAAACCATAACGTAAGCCATCTGTATAACGCATAGCATTATCTGCATCTTCAGCACTGATCCATCCTTGATCGATCATGTAGTAAAGTTCACGACAGATAACAGTAGCAAGTCTATTTACGATAAATCCAGGAGCAAAGTGATTTAATACAGCTGGTTTCTTGCCAACAGATTCAAGAAGTTTTCTCATTGTATCTGTTGTCTCATCACTTGTCTTAGGTCCACGAACAACTTCGATTAGTTTCATTAAGTGTGGTGGATTGAACCAGTGAGTGATGATCAAACGTTCTGGATTTTCCAAAACATCAGCACTTACAGTAAATACATCCATTCCTGAAGTATTGCTGCAGATGATGCAATCTTTACGGCAACAATCATTTAATGTTTTGTAAAGTGCCTTTTTAGCATCAGCATTTTCTGCAATAGTTTCAACAACTACATCTGCTTTATCAGCCATTTCTGGGATCTTATCAGTAGTTAATGTGTGAAGATGTTCATGAACTCTTGTTCTATAGCTTTCATCTTCAATTCCTTCAGCAATAAGTCCATCGATAGCTGTATCAATATTTTCTACAGCCTTTGTTAAATGCTCACTATGACGACATGACATATAAGTTTCATAGCCATAAGAAGCATATACCTGTGCGATGCTAGAACCCATTGTTCCTGCTCCGCATACTAGGATTGTCTTAATCTCCATAATTGAATCCTCCTCTATATAACACAAATTCTGTGTTTATCAATCGACTTGTTAAATATTTAACAAGCATAAAAATGATACATTCATTTACTTTCTATAGTGCTATAATTTATTTAATGGTGTTTCAAAAAATGAAACACCAGCAAGAAAAGAGGCACTCAAAACATGAATACCGAACAACTAAATTGTTTTATCAAAGTCGCTGAAAACTTAAGTTTCAACAAGGCCGCTGAACAACTATATATCTCTACTCCAGGAGTAAGCCGTAATATCAAACAATTAGAGGAAGAATTAGGTACAGTTCTCTTATTACGTGATAAGCATAGTGTAGCATTAACTAGGGCAGGACAAACATTTTATAACGATGCCAAAGTCCTACTGAAAGCCCACGAACAAGTTTTGCTTCATGTCTCAGAAAGTTCTTTATCATCTCAACTACGCATCTATTGTACTTCCTATGAAGAATTGAGTACTATCACTGAAATTCTTAAAAAATATCGATTAAAAAATCCCAATATCACCCCAAAGATCAACTGTGGAGGATATGGAAGAGGCATCTCTCTATTAAAGCAAAAGACAATAGATCTTGCATTAGGTAGTGAAAACATGATCATCAATGAAACAAGCATTCAATTTCATCCAATCTGCCAATTAGGTTCTATAGCCATCATTCCTCAAAGTGATCCTTTGTCAAAAAAAGAAGAGATCTCATTTGAAAATGATCTAAATGGTAAAACACTCATCAATATGCCAGAAATAATGATCCCTTTCCACTCACAAAACCGGATCAAAGATTTATTAGCTTTACATCATCGTCATAATCATGATATCGAATGTGATGATTCTCTTTCATGTATTGCTTTAGCTAGAGCTGGCTATGGAATAACTGTATTACCAGAATACAAACTACCCAAGCAAATACAAGACTGCGCTAAAGTAAAAGTTAAGGAAAATGAAGCATTTACTTATGGCATACTAACAACTACTGGTGAACTATCTCAACAGGTCATAGATTTCATTACGATATGTAAAGATATGTTTGGAACAAATAATTAATATTAAAAGAATTCAACTCACATAGAATTCTTTTAATCCTCTCTATAAAACAATTTCCTAATTTTTACTTATAGTTTGCCATTGTACCATTTGCTAAATCTTTAGCAACAAAAGAAACAAAATAAAAAGGAACAGTAAGTATTTTTTGTTGCGAATCATACCCATATTGATTTTTTGATATTTTAATAGCATACTCGAATTTATTATGATTTGAAAATTTTTCTAATGAGTTTAATGTGCCTCTACCTTTTTTAACATCAATTGGATAAAGTTTATTATCCGATTCTACAATAAACTCAAGCTCAGCAGAACTCTTACCACGCCAATAGAAAAGTTTGTGCTGTTGGGCAATTAATTCAATTGCAACAAAGTTTTCAAAAAAGATACCAGATAAAGTGTTTTCTCTTTCATCAGAGATAAATGAAGCAGCATTGATACCACTTTGATAAGAGAACATTCCTATATCCCCAAGGAACAAGCGGAAATTACTATCACTATCTGCCATTAGGGGCATAGTGATATGTTCTTTTAATTGAAAAGATTGACAAACAATGTAAGCTAATGTTAGCCATTGGATTGATAAGGCATAATCTCTAGTTTTACTTTTCTCTTCTATAAGCCCTGGAGAGAAATTCTTTGATTCTTTATTTAACTCTCTATAAACATTTTGAAATAAGTTACGTGATCTCAAAATAGATTCATGACTTGCCTGATATAACTCCATATCAGAAAGATAATTATCATATAATACCTTAAGTATCTCTCTTGATTGTAATAAGCCTTCACCATCAATATAAGCTTGCACTGCTTCTGGCATCCCCCCTACAAGAAGGTAATTATATACTTGTTCCAAAGCCAACTCATGTATCTGCTGATCAAGTTGCTTTTTTTCATCATATGCTTTTTTTACTGCATCATAAAGTACTTCATTCTTATTTAAAAGGAATTCTTCAAAAGTCATTGGATAAATAGTAACTTGATTTATCTTGCCAACTGGAAAAAGGAACTTATCACTATTATTGATCGATCCTCTTTTTCTTATCTCTCTTTGTAACTTAATACGAACCATAGAGCCTGTAGCGATAACAGGTATTTCATTAAAATCTTGGCAAAAATATTTAAGAGAAGAAATAATATTAGGACATTCTTGAATTTCATCAAAGATCAATAAAGTCTTTTCATTGATTGCTTTACCCTTTCTTAAAGAAATATACTCAATGATCTTTTCAGCATTAGCAGTCTTTGAACAAAAATCTCTGATTTCATCTTCAATCTTACAATCAATATAAATATAATTGTTTTTATAATACTGTTTTGCGAATAACTCTTCAACAAGATAAGTTTTTCCAACCTGTCTTGCTCCCCATACGATCAACGGTTTTCTATGCTTGCTATTATTCCAATCAACTAATTTTTGTAGAGCAATTCTTTTCATGATCAAACCTCCTTGTTTTTCAAATAAACTTTACCATTTGTTGCAGCTTTTGGCAAGTTTTTTTGCAAGCTATTTGCACCTTTTGAGGCGTTTTTTTATAAGCTATTTGCACCTACAAATGCATTTTCGAATATATTATTTGCACCTTTTACCACTTTTGTACAAAAAAAGGTGATCACTTAAGACCACCGATAACACTTATTATTGACGTTTGATGCTTAGCTGACCATTAATGATAGCACCACTATCAACATTGATCGAACTAGTTGTGATATTACCACTGATCACTGAATCAGAAGCAACTTGTACATCATTGACTGTTTCGATATCACCAACAATATCTGCATTGATATAAGCACTCTTAGCTTTGATATTGCCTTCAACTGTACTACCACTTTCAGCTTTCAAGTTATTTTGACAAGTAACATCACCTTTGATAGTAGAGCCATTATAAGCATTCATACGATTAGAAGTGATATTGCCTTCAACATTTCCATAAACATCAGCATCGCCACTACTAACTACATTACCTTTGACTTTACCACGGATCTCAATATCACCACCACAAGTGATCGCATTCTCACTATTAGATTCAATGATCGTAGAAGTACCGATTATTGTCTTATCCGTATTTGTATCTGTTAAATCAGTTGTAAACATTTTATCTGCCATGATCTTTTCCTCCTAACGTTTGATATTAATCCTACCAACTAGTAAAGCACCAGAAGCTACTGATAGATTAGTAGCTGTGATATCACCATAAACAGCCCCAGTAGATGTGATCTTTAATTCTGCACTTACTTCAATATTACCATTAACACTTGAATTGATATAAGCATTCTTCGCATTAACATTACCAGTTAAACTACTACCACTACCAACGCTTAGATCAGTCTTACTATTAACATTACCAGTTACTTTAGCACCATTTTCGATGACTACTTCACTTGCTTCAATATCTCCTTCAACACTACCATAGATATCACAACTTCCACTAACAGTCAACTTACCTTTAACTTGACCATCGATCCTGATATTTCCACCACAAGTGATATTAGAATCAACACTTGTTGTATTACCAATGACAGTATATTCATTGTCTTTACTCTTAGTCACACTCTTTTTAACAGTATTTGTAGCTTTCTTTTCATAAACTACATTACTATTACTATTATCACTGAAAGGTTTTTCAATCTTCATATTTTGGAACAAAGGAACATCTACTTCTTTTTCCTCAGTAACATCATCCATATCATTTAAGATATCTTGAAGATCTTCATTACTATTTATTTTCTCGCTCATAATCTATATTCTCCTCATTTAAATTATATACAACAGTTTTCTACTATTCAATCTGACTTTTCAGATAAGCATAAACAAATTCATCAATTTCGCCATTCATGACTTTCTCGATATTGTTTTCTTCATAACCTGTGCGATGATCTTTGACCAATGTATATGGGCAGAAGATATAACTGCGGATCTGTGAGCCCCATTCAATAGCTTTCTGTTCCCCTTTTATCTGTCTTAGTTTTTCTTCTTGTTCCTCTAAGTACTTTTGATACAGTTTACTTTTGAGCATGTTCATAGCCCTTTCCTTATTCTGTATCTGACTTCTTTCGGATTGACAAGTAGTCACTATACCAGTTGGTTTATGGATGATCCTAACAGCTGAATCAGTCTTATTGATATGCTGTCCGCCGGCACCAGAAGCTCTATGAGTTTCAACCTCAATATCTTCAGGTTTGATCTCAATATTGATATCATCATCAAACTCTGGCATAACATCCACAGAAGCAAAGGAAGTATGTCTTCTACCACCTGAATCAAATGGTGAGATCCTTACTAATCTATGAACTCCCTTTTCCCCTTTTAGGTAACCATAAGCAAGATCTCCTTGTACTAAAACGCTACATGATTTAATGCCAGCTTCCTCACCTTCAAGCATATCTAGTAAAGTTGTCTTAAAGCCTTTAAGAGCACAATATCTACTATACATCCTATATAGCATCTCAGCCCAATCTTGACTTTCGGTTCCACCAGCTCCAGGATGTAATTCAATGATCGCATTATGACGATCATAAGGATGAGATAATAAGATCTTGATCTCAAAATCTTCATATTCCTTAACTGTTGTAAGATATTCTTCTTCTAACAATTGATGCATCTCTTCATCATAATCATCTTTCAAAGAATCACTCAAAGCTTCAAGTTGATCAAACTCATCTGAAAGTTTATCAACTGTAGCTAAGATATCTTTTAAGGAATTAGCTTCATTGATCAAAGATTGAGCTTTATGCCTATCTGACCAAAAGTCATCCTTAAGCATCAACTCATTAACTTCATCGATTCGTTTTTGCTTTGTATCCTTGTCAAAGAGACTCCTTTATCTTATTGAATTTCTGATGATACTCGTTTAAGCCTTGTCTGATCTCATAAAGTTCCATAACTAGACACTCCTTTTGATCTCAATACGACATCTCATACAGAAATTAACAACTTCTTGCGAAATGTTATTCATCATTGTTTCAAACATTTCAAATCCCTCTGAAGTATAAGCTTTTAATGGATTATCTTGAGCATAAGAACGTAAATGAATACC
Organism: Anaerovoracaceae bacterium; assembly: GCA_963606005.1. Lineage (GTDB taxonomy): Bacteria > Bacillota_I > Bacilli_A > Erysipelotrichales > Erysipelotrichaceae > UBA1783. The sequence goes on along the minus strand of CAVCVO010000064.1, from coordinate 60,743 downwards.
TTCTCTCAACTTGCTCATCATATCAATATGTTCGATCCACTTAGCATCAATGATCTTTAATACCATGACCTTCTCTAACTTGATCATTTCTTTTCTAACTTCTTCAATCTTTTCTTCATATTCATTCCACATACAATCAAATGTAGCTTTCTTGATATCATCAAACTTACCTACATTTTCTAAAGAAGATTCAACTTTATTTTGTGGAACATTCATCTTTACTAAAGCATTAGTCAAGCCTGACTTATCTACACTCTTATTCTTTTGATCATAATATGAATTGACAAGATCTTCACTGACTCTTTCAAACATTGATTCAACAACTGAATGAACATCTTCATTCTCTAAGATCTCATCACGTTGTTTATAGATCGTCTCTCTTTGTTGTCTTAAAACATCATCATATTCAAGTAAAGTCTTACGAATATCAAAGTTAGTACCCTCAACTCTCTTTTGGGCTGATTCAATAGACTTACTTACCATCTTAGATTCAATAGGTACATCACCTAATTGATCGAACATACCACTGATACGATCGCTACCGAAACGTACCATTAATTCATCTTGTAAAGATACAAAGAACTTAGAACAACCTGGATCACCTTGTCTACCAGAACGACCACGCAATTGGTTATCAATACGACGTGACTCATGTCTTTCACTGCCTAATACTGCTAAACCACCTAATTCTCTAACGCCAGGGCCTAATTTGATATCTGTACCACGACCTGCCATGTTAGTAGCAATAGTTACTGATCCTTTTAAACCAGCCTTAGCGATGATATCAGCTTCGCGTTTATGGTTCTTCGCATTCAATACTTCGTGTTTGATCTTTCTTTGTGAGAACATCTTACTTAAGAATTCTGAAACATCAACTGAGATCGTACCAACTAGTACTGGTTGACCTTTTTCATGTCTTTCCATTACCTCTCTAGTCAAAGCTTCATATTTAGCTTTCTTAGTCCCATATATAGCATCAGGATAATCTACCCTAATGACTTGTTTATTAGTAGGTATCTCATAAACACGCATGTTATAGATGGCTAAGAATTCTTCTTCCTCTGTCTTAGCAGTACCAGTCATACCAGCAAGCTTATTGTATAAACGGAAGAAATTCTGATAGGTGATCGTAGCTAAAGTAGATGTTTCTTGTTTGATAGGTACATTTTCCTTAGCTTCAATAGCTTGATGTAAGCCATCAGAGAATACTCTTCCTTCAAGTACACGTCCTGTAAATTCATCAACAATATAAACTTTTCTATCTCTAACGATATATTCTACTTCATTGTGCATGATATAGTTGGCCTTTAAAGCATTATTGATATGATGCACTAAAGAAGTATATTCAGGTTGATATAAGTTTTCAATATTAAAATATGACTCAGCTTTAGCGATACCTTCTTCTGTCAACATGATTGTCTTAGATTGGATATCAATAGTATAGTCTTCATCTTCTGTCAGTCTTCTAACAAACTTATCAGCCTTGATATAAAGATTAGCAGTATCTTTCTTACCACCAGAAATAATAAGTGGTGTACGGCTTTCATCAATCAAGATCGAGTCAACCTCATCGACTAAAGCAAAGTTCAAACCTCTTAATACCCTATCTTTAACATTAGTGACCATGTTATCTCTTAGATAATCAAAACCTACTTCACTATTAGTAGTATAAGTGATATCACAAAGATATGCTTCTTTCTTTTGTTGCGGATTTAAAGCATGTCTATTTAAGCCAACCGTTAAGCCTAAGAAACGGTGAATCTTACCCATCCATTGTGAGTCTCTTTCTGCCAAATAATCATTGACAGTGATGACATGAACACCTTTTCCGGTTAAAGCATTTAGATAAACAGGAAAGATACTAGTCAAAGTCTTACCTTCACCAGTCTTCATCTCAGCAATATCACCCTGATGTAAGACAACTGCACCCATTAATTGAACAGGATAAGCATATTCCCCAATGACCCTTTTAGCTGCTTCTCTGACTACAGCATAAGCTTCAGCCATGATATCATCTAATGTTTCACCATTTGCTAATCTTTCTTTAAACTCTGTTGTCTTTTCTTTTAATTGCTCATCACTTAAGCTTGCCATAGTCTCACTTAAGGCTTCAATAGGAGCAATCTTTTTAGTCAACATGTTTATATCTCTTTTATTCGAATTAAATAAATTGGTAATAAAATTTCCCATTTACTGACCTCCATTTTGTACTATTTTATCATATATCAATCTTTCTTGCCACGTTTTACTCATTTTTTAAGTAAACACTAAAAAAGACTTCCATAATCCAATAATGGGACAAGAAAGTCTTCATTGTTTTTTTCTTGGTTAATATGATTTAATTAGCCTTAGCAAACTTAAGCTAAAAATCAATTCTGTTTTAACCTACTGCAATCATAAGCTTGTTTTAGATAATCTGTATCTAATCCAAAGCTTTCATATCCTTCTAAACATCCTTGATAATAGCTATATGAAGGAATAGCTAGATCATATCTATCATTCATCATATAAATGAATGCTTCTATTTCTTTACCTGAAACAACAAATTTCATTGTCTCTTTTCGATAGAAATCAGGATAACCTTCATAGTGATCAAGATTATTAATATCTTTTTCACTTACATCCCATACAACTAAAGGCACTTTATAACCTTCTTGCTTTTCAACAGTCAAGTAAGCAAAGCCCAAATTACCACGAAAGAGCAATCGATATCCTTCTAAGAAGGTAGTGCCAACTGCTTTAGCCTCAGGGCATCTAACTTTCATTTGATCTACATTCATATTAGATCCATAAGCAACATAATACATACTAATCAAATACCACTACTAATAACATCTTAAATTGCTCTTGACCATAAACAGCATGAGGATGACCTGCTGGCATAACAATAGAACAACCTGTAGTCAATTCATATTGCTTATCATCAATAGTGATACGACCTGTTCCATCTAAACAAGTAACAAAAGCATCCCCATCTGATTTATGAGAACTAATTTCTTCACCTTTATCAAAAGCAAATAAAGTAATACTCACATGATTATTTTGAGCTAAAGTCTTACTAACGACTTGTCCCTTTTGATAAGTAACTTCATCTTTTAAAGTTAATACAGTTTTTTTGTCAATATTTTTCATTCCGTTCATATAAAATTCCTCCTGTGAATAACTCATATATTATACAAGTTTTTCACCAACAAAAAAAGGATACCGTTATATAACGATACCCTTAATTTGAAAATTTTAACTATTTATTAAGATATTCGTCGATACCTTTAGCTGCTGCCTTACCAGCACCCATAGCTAAGATAACTGTAGCTGCACCAGTAACGGCATCACCACCAGCATAAACGCCAGTCTTAGTTGTTTCACCATTTTCTTCTTTAGCAATGATACAACCATGTTTGTTTGTCTCTAAGCCTGAAGTTGTAGAAGAAATTAATGGGTTAGGAGAAGTACCTAATGACATGATGACTGTATCGCAATCAATTACATATTCAGATCCTGGGATCTCAACTGGTCTTCTTCTGCCTGAAGCATCAGGTTCGCCTAATTCCATCTTGATAACTTTAACACCCTTAACCCAATCGTTCTCATCAGCTAAGATCTCAACAGGGTTCTGTAATAAGTCAAAGATGATTCCTTCTTCTTTAGCATGATGTACTTCTTCTTTACGAGCAGGTAATTCCTCTTCGCCACGACGATATACAACATGTACTTCTGCACCTAAACGCAAAGCAGTTCTAGCAGCATCCATAGCAACGTTACCGCCACCAACTACTACTACTTTCTTACCACACTTGATAGGTGTATCAGCATCACTTCTGAATGCCTTCATTAAGTTATTTCTTGTTAAGAATTCGTTAGCTGAGAAACAACCATTAGCAACTTCACCTGGAATGTTCATGAACTTAGGTAAACCAGCACCAGAGCCGATGAATACAGCATTGAAGCCTTGTTCATTTAATAATTCATCGATAGTGATAGATCTACCAACAATAACGTTTGTATCTAACTTAACGCCTAACTTCTTAACGTTTTCAATAGTTGATTTAACAACAGTGTCCTTTGGTAAACGGAATTCAGGGATACCATAAACAAGAACTCCACCAGCCTCATGGAATGCTTCAAAGATAGTTACATCATAACCCATCTTAGCTAAGTCACCAGCACAAGTTAAGCCAGCAGGACCAGAACCTACAACAGCGACTTTCTTACCATTAGGAGTACCAGCCTTGTCAGCTTGGTAGCCATGTTCTCTACACCAGTCAGCAACATATCTCTCTAACTTACCGATAGATACAGATTCGCCTTTGATGCCTCTGATACATTTACCTTCACATTGAGTTTCTTGTGGACATACACGGCCACAGATAGCAGGTAAAGCAGATTGTTGAGCAATGATATCAGCAGCAGCTGCAACATTGCCATTCTTTAATTCATGGATGAATCCAGGAATATTGATACTAACTGGACAACCCTTTTGACATAATGGATTACGACAATTTAAACAACGGCTTGCTTCAGCAGTTGCTTCTTCTTCGTTATAACCTAAGCAAACTTCTTCAAAATTAGTTGCTCTTACTTTTGGATCTTGTTCTCTAACAGGTACTTTCTTAGTTACGTCCATAATAGCCTCCTACTTCTCGCTTGAGCAGAATCCACATCCACCATGATGTGTCTCGCCTTCTTGTAAGGCAAGCATTGCTCTTGTTTCTTCATCTTTATATAATCTTGCACGTTTCATAGCTAGATCATAATCAACCTTATGGCCATCGAATTCAGGTCCATCAACACATGCGAACTTAACTTCGCCACCTACAACTAGACGGCAAGCTCCACACATACCAGTACCATCGATCATGATTGGGTTCATTGATACGATTGTAGGGATACCTAATTCTTTAGTACATAATGAAGTAAATTTCATCATTACAACTGGTCCAATAGCAACACATTGATCATAATGTTTGCCTTCTTCATTAACTAAGTGTTTAACCATATCAGTTCCAACACCCTTCATACCGTATGAACCATCATCTGTAGTGATATATACGTTATTAGCAACTGATCTCATTTCCTTTTCATAGAAAATTAAATCTTTGCTTCTAGCAGCCATGATAACATCAGCTTTTACGCCATGTTGAGAAAGCCATTTAACTTGTGGATAAACAGGTGCGATACCAACTCCACCACAAACGAATAAATAACTCTTCTTCTTTAATTCTTCTAAATCCTCGTGGATAAATTCAGATGGTTTACCTAAAGGTCCAACAACATCTGTGAAACTATCTCCAGCCTTTAATTCAGCCATCTTAGTAGTAGATGCTCCAACTGTCTGGAATACGATAGTAACCAAACCTTTTTCTCTGTCATAGTCACAGATTGTCAATGGAATTCTTTCTCCTAATTCACCAGTTTTGACAATCAAAAACTGACCTGGTTGGCAACTACGAGTGATAAAAGGTGCCTCGATCTTCATCAACCAGTTCTTTTCAGACAAGTGTTCAACTTCAACGATCTTGTACATGTCTAACGCTCTCCTCCTGTTTTCTTTAATACACAAGCACAAATGTACTCAATTTCTATCTCTAATATTATATACTATTTTTTTCAATTCTTAACACCATATTATTATTTTATTCACAAAAGAAATTTCATTTTTACCTTTTACCAAGCTGCAATATAATTTTAGAACAATAAAACTTATCTAAACTTTAGTATCATTTTAAATGAGCTCATATTCCCTAACTGTGATCCTTTCATCGGAACAATATTCAATCACAAACCTGTTTTCTTTCTTACATATGATGATACCAATTGTCTTATCTTGTGCTTCTCTTTTAACATTCTTATCTATGTAATTCATATATACCTTTATTTGACCAATATGTTTTTTTAAGTCAGTCACTTTTAGTTCAACAACCGCATAACAATTAAAGGCAATGTTAAATAAAAGCAGGTCAATGTAATTATATCTATCCGAAAACTTAATCCTATATTCACTACCCACATAAGAATACTCATGACCTAGTTGAGTTAAAATTTATCTAGATTATTTAAGATCAATTCTTTTAAAGCATATTCACTAAACTTATCATAATCCCTATTATCTTTTATCATTATTGGATCAGGAATAACATCAATAACATTCAAGGCTGTAGTATTATTAATCTTATTTTTGATATCTAAAGGAAGTCTTTCAAACTCTTTACTTCTTATTTTCTCATGAAGTTCTCTTCGAGTAAGATTTTTTAGTTCACATATTTCCATATAGTACTTAATCGCATCATCATCTTTTAACACAAGTAATTCTCTAAAATGACTCCAACTCAATTTGGAACCCACTGGGTTCCATTTTGTATTTGAAAATGTCTCATAAAATTTACGCATATATCTTAAGTTCCTTTCGTTATACTTTTTGCCTACATCAATAACCAATCGCTCAGCATATTGTTTTATTATGTTTTTACCATATTCTTTACCGGCTTCAAATAGTAATTTACCAGTCTCAAAATAAGTTTTAACTTTATTTCTATCTTTAGAATAATCCTTAGCTCTATCATAGATTTCACTTCTTAATAAGTTTTCTTTTATTTCATCATAGTAATCCATCTAATTTTTCTCCTGACTATACTCTTTACAAATTTGAACACAATGTGTTCCATTTTAACCTCTCTCAATCATTTTCTCCACCATCCCCCTACTATAGTTATTGTCTCAAAAAAAAGAAAACTCCTTAAAATTCCCAAATAAAAATGTAGACCTTTTTTGATCTACACTTTGACTTCTTATTATTTCCTTGGAAATTATAGTTATAGCATTATCTTCTTTTTTTCTTATCAACGATCAATACAAGAGTGGCACTACTCACCATTGTAACGATCGCTATACGAATAAGGTTACTATCACCAGTAGCTGGCACTTGTTTTATCAGTGGTTCATATACAACACAAAGTACGACATTCTCGCCATCATTGTAAGATATAATACCATAAGTATCATCATGTTCTTTACCATTGATAGTTCCAATTACATCTTCACTGACTTTATAACCATCATTAACATCAAACAAGATGCTTACGATATAGTAATAACCTTCAGTAAATACTTCATCTTCTTCTACCATGATCCATTCATCATTAGTTGAGCCACTATAATCCGCCTTAGCGATCTTACCGTAATAAACATCTACTAAAGTCAAGCCGTTTTCTTCTTCTGTAGTATAAAAAACTTCGCCATATACCTTTTCGCCTATTTTAGGTTCATTAACATTCGCTTCAATCTTAGTAATATCCTTTTCCTTTAATAAGCCTAAATTAACCGACAAATAAGCTTGTCCATCCCAATCAGTTATCTTCCAAAACTCTTCACTATGACTAACGCCATTAATACTACCAGTAACTTCACTAGATAAAACATATCCTTCATCAACATTAAACCAAACATCTACCGAATAGTAATATCCAGACTTAAAAGGTTCATCTTCTTCAAGTTCTACCCAATAATTAAACGCACATTCTTCAGGATCAAAATCTTCTTCAGCAATCCTAAACCAAGTAACACTATCTAATGTTAAACCTCCGTTAACATCAGTAGTAAAACTAGCCTGCTTACTAGGCACTTTACCAATGATAACTTCATCAACTGTAACTTTGATATCATTTATTTCAGTTTCAGAACCCACACTGACAATAGGTAGACTAATTATCAAAGCTAACACAGTAAATATCACAACAGCTATTCTTTTCACTTTCCTATCCTTCTTTCAAATACTTATCAATGATAACAAATATCCTATCACAAAAAAAGTAGATCCCAAACAGATCTACTTCCACATCTAATTATTTCTTACGTTTCTTTTCAACATAAGTGATAGTTACGCCACTTAATGCCATGCTAGCTAAAGCTAAATAGATAAGATTGTTATCACCTGTTTCTGGCACTTTATTTGGATCCTCTAGTGGAGCAAAAACAGCACACAAATATCCGTGAGTAGAATCTTCATATACAGGACCATATAGATCATAATGATCTTTACCATTTACTGTACCAATGACCCCTTCATCATATAGAACATAGTCATTATGGATAAAAACAAAGAATTCAACCATATAATAGTAACCATATGTAAATTTTTCTTCATCTTCCATCAAGATCCAACGATCTTCAGTTGTTCCCTTATAATCTTTTTCAGCAATCTTATACCATACACAGTATGTATCATCATCCCAGATCCACTCTTTTCCTTGTTCAGGAACTGTTATAAGTCCAAACTGGCAATAAGGATTTTGATGCACTATTTCACCATATTTTGGTGCATCAACTGTAGCATGAAGCTCCATAACGACCTTAGTAAGATCTTCATATACATAGAGGCAAACCCAAACTTTATCCTTTGCTGTAGCATTACCATTGCGACTTGGATTATCTTCTAATCCTTCTACGTATACATTTAGTTCCCCAACAAATTCATATCCTTCATTGCATTGCAATTGAACATAAATGCAATAATAATATCCACCTGTAAAAGTCTCTGTTGCATCCATTAAAGTCCCAGTACTTTGTTCATCCCATTCAGTATATAAGACTTTTTCCCAAGCATAATCAATTACAGTTACGTTAGTAGTTGTTTCTTCACCGTAAGGAATAACAGTTGGTGCAGTTGGTTTTTTTCCAATAACAGGAGATTCAAGCTGCATCATTACACTGTGAACTGCTATATTTGATTCTGAACCATTATCTCCATTTCCATTTGTTTCTGTGCCAGTTTCTCCTTGTACGTTTCCACCATCAATTGTTACATTTTGCTCATTGCCATTTTCGATGACTTCACTTTGTTCACAACCGTTATCGATGACTTCACTTTGTTCACAACCGTTATCGATGACTTCACTCTGTTCATTACCATTATTGAGTTCTTCTTCACCTTCAGCAAAAGCTGTAACATTAGAAAAACTAAGTAAGATTGCTAATACTAGTAAAATACTAAATAATCTCTTCATTGTGTTTTTTCCTTTCTCTCATTTCCCCATTTTAGATGAACATTATAGTTGAACCAATAAAGCTCACATCTTCTTGTTCTACCTATATGATAACAGAAAAGAATAAATATACAAGAACAAATTCCAAAAATTAGTTATTATTATTTTCAACGATAAAACTCTGTAATAATGACAATATCAATTCATAACATTTATGCCATACTTCTGTAGCTTCAATTGCCATGACAATCAAATTGCCAAAAGCAATGACTACTGCCCCTACTGTCCCAACAGTAGAAGCTACATAACAAACTATATGCATCAAGAAAGCATAAGCTAAAGCATAACAACCTACTTGTAAGAATGACATGATTGCTGAAACATATCTTAAGATAGAAACAGCGATATTCTTAACTCCCCCACTCTTAAGTAATAGTAACAAGCAAATGATCATCAGCACTAAAACAATTATCGCAATGACTGCTCCCTGAATCTTAAATAACACTTGTATGCTAAGTAAAGATATCATCACGTAAAATAATAATGCTGCTAAACAATTAGAAGAGCTAAATATTTTCTTTACTTGTTTATTCTTTACTTTACTGATGATATTTATTAATACTGCTCCAATGAGCATGATGATACCAATAGCAACAACAGCCAACAATAAAGTTTCCGTATTTTCTCTATCTAACAAAGCAAAACTCTTATAAGAGAAATGGTGTTTCCTCATCCAAACACCAATGATTTCTTCATTACCAAATAATGAACCATAAAGCCAACCAAATAAAGTTGAAAATATTCCTAAGCGAGAAAATATCGCAATCTTATCTTCCTTAGAAAAGATTATTCCTAATAACACTAATAATAATCCCTGACCAACATCGCCAAACATTAAGCCAAATAAGATACAAAAACAGATACTATAATATCCAACAAGTTTCCCATCTTGTTGAGCTAATACACTCTTAAAAGGTTTAAAGAACCACAAATGATTAAATGTGATCTTAAATTTTTCTTTTTTCTTTGCTGGTTCTTCTTGAACTATCTCTTGTTGTTCAACAATTGTTTCCTGTTGTGGTTGTTCAATATCATTGTTTTGTTCTTCATTTATTTCTTCTTGATTTTCAATTACTTCTTCTTGCTTGTTTTCTTCATCCATAATAATTCCCTCACACTAAAAGTTTAACACCTCTAAAGTTTTAATACCACTTTTTAGCCAAAAGAAAAAGACAGATCCTTCAACGTGATCTATCTTAATTCTTCAATAATTACTTCTTACGTTTTTTATCAACTACAGCGAAAGTTACTCCACTTAATGCCATAACAGCAAGCATTAAATAGATTGGACTATTTTCGCCAGTAGAAGGAACTGTTTCTTCACCTACTGGTTCATAGATTGTTAATAACAATAAACCATATGGAACCTCATCAATAACAGCGCTTTCCTTATTTAACAAGAAATCACCAAATAGATCATTATGTTCTCTACCATTGATTGTACCAACAGTTGTCTCATCAGCATAGTAAGAATCAACAACTAGCATTTCAACAGCTACCATGTAATAATAGCCATCTTCAAACTTTTCACCTTCAGTTACTTCTTGCCAAGGATCATCCTTTTTACCAGTATATTCGCTCTTAGCAATCTTTGCCCAAACAGTATAACCAGTACTAGTAGCATTTTCAACAGTCAAGTAAGCAAAGCCCAAATTACCACGAAAGAGCAATCGATATCCTTCTAAGAAGGTAGTGCCAACTGCTTTAGCCTCAGGGCATCTAACTTTCATTTGATCTACATTCATATTAGATCCATAAGCAACATAATACATACTAATCAAATACCACTACTAATAACATCTTAAATTGCTCTTGACCATAAACAGCATGAGGATGACCTGCTGGCATAACAATAGAACAACCTGTAGTCAATTCATATTGCTTATCATCAATAGTGATACGACCTGTTCCATCTAAACAAGTAACAAAAGCATCCCCATCTGATTTATGAGAACTAATTTCTTCACCTTTATCAAAAGCAAATAAAGTAATACTCACATGATTATTTTGAGCTAAAGTCTTACTAACGACTTGTCCCTTTTGATAAGTAACTTCATCTTTTAAAGTTAATACAGTTTTTTTGTCAATATTTTTCATTCCGTTCATATAAAATTCCTCCTGTGAATAACTCATATATTATACAAGTTTTTCACCAACAAAAAAAGGATACCGTTATATAACGATACCCTTAATTTGAAAATTTTAACTATTTATTAAGATATTCGTCGATACCTTTAGCTGCTGCCTTACCAGCACCCATAGCTAAGATAACTGTAGCTGCACCAGTAACGGCATCACCACCAGCATAAACGCCAGTCTTAGTTGTTTCACCATTTTCTTCTTTAGCAATGATACAACCATGTTTGTTTGTCTCTAAGCCTGAAGTTGTAGAAGAAATTAATGGGTTAGGAGAAGTACCTAATGACATGATGACTGTATCGCAATCAATTACATATTCAGATCCTGGGATCTCAACTGGTCTTCTTCTGCCTGAAGCATCAGGTTCGCCTAATTCCATCTTGATAACTTTAACACCCTTAACCCAATCGTTCTCATCAGCTAAGATCTCAACAGGGTTCTGTAATAAGTCAAAGATGATTCCTTCTTCTTTAGCATGATGTACTTCTTCTTTACGAGCAGGTAATTCCTCTTCGCCACGACGATATACAACATGTACTTCTGCACCTAAACGCAAAGCAGTTCTAGCAGCATCCATAGCAACGTTACCGCCACCAACTACTACTACTTTCTTACCACACTTGATAGGTGTATCAGCATCACTTCTGAATGCCTTCATTAAGTTATTTCTTGTTAAGAATTCGTTAGCTGAGAAACAACCATTAGCAACTTCACCTGGAATGTTCATGAACTTAGGTAAACCAGCACCAGAGCCGATGAATACAGCATTGAAGCCTTGTTCATTTAATAATTCATCGATAGTGATAGATCTACCAACAATAACGTTTGTATCTAACTTAACGCCTAACTTCTTAACGTTTTCAATAGTTGATTTAACAACAGTGTCCTTTGGTAAACGGAATTCAGGGATACCATAAACAAGAACTCCACCAGCCTCATGGAATGCTTCAAAGATAGTTACATCATAACCCATCTTAGCTAAGTCACCAGCACAAGTTAAGCCAGCAGGACCAGAACCTACAACAGCGACTTTCTTACCATTAGGAGTACCAGCCTTGTCAGCTTGGTAGCCATGTTCTCTACACCAGTCAGCAACATATCTCTCTAACTTACCGATAGATACAGATTCGCCTTTGATGCCTCTGATACATTTACCTTCACATTGAGTTTCTTGTGGACATACACGGCCACAGATAGCAGGTAAAGCAGATTGTTGAGCAATGATATCAGCAGCAGCTGCAACATTGCCATTCTTTAATTCATGGATGAATCCAGGAATATTGATACTAACTGGACAACCCTTTTGACATAATGGATTACGACAATTTAAACAACGGCTTGCTTCAGCAGTTGCTTCTTCTTCGTTATAACCTAAGCAAACTTCTTCAAAATTAGTTGCTCTTACTTTTGGATCTTGTTCTCTAACAGGTACTTTCTTAGTTACGTCCATAATAGCCTCCTACTTCTCGCTTGAGCAGAATCCACATCCACCATGATGTGTCTCGCCTTCTTGTAAGGCAAGCATTGCTCTTGTTTCTTCATCTTTATATAATCTTGCACGTTTCATAGCTAGATCATAATCAACCTTATGGCCATCGAATTCAGGTCCATCAACACATGCGAACTTAACTTCGCCACCTACAACTAGACGGCAAGCTCCACACATACCAGTACCATCGATCATGATTGGGTTCATTGATACGATTGTAGGGATACCTAATTCTTTAGTACATAATGAAGTAAATTTCATCATTACAACTGGTCCAATAGCAACACATTGATCATAATGTTTGCCTTCTTCATTAACTAAGTGTTTAACCATATCAGTTCCAACACCCTTCATACCGTATGAACCATCATCTGTAGTGATATATACGTTATTAGCAACTGATCTCATTTCCTTTTCATAGAAAATTAAATCTTTGCTTCTAGCAGCCATGATAACATCAGCTTTTACGCCATGTTGAGAAAGCCATTTAACTTGTGGATAAACAGGTGCGATACCAACTCCACCACAAACGAATAAATAACTCTTCTTCTTTAATTCTTCTAAATCCTCGTGGATAAATTCAGATGGTTTACCTAAAGGTCCAACAACATCTGTGAAACTATCTCCAGCCTTTAATTCAGCCATCTTAGTAGTAGATGCTCCAACTGTCTGGAATACGATAGTAACCAAACCTTTTTCTCTGTCATAGTCACAGATTGTCAATGGAATTCTTTCTCCTAATTCACCAGTTTTGACAATCAAAAACTGACCTGGTTGGCAACTACGAGTGATAAAAGGTGCCTCGATCTTCATCAACCAGTTCTTTTCAGACAAGTGTTCAACTTCAACGATCTTGTACATGTCTAACGCTCTCCTCCTGTTTTCTTTAATACACAAGCACAAATGTACTCAATTTCTATCTCTAATATTATATACTATTTTTTTCAATTCTTAACACCATATTATTATTTTATTCACAAAAGAAATTTCATTTTTACCTTTTACCAAGCTGCAATATAATTTTAGAACAATAAAACTTATCTAAACTTTAGTATCATTTTAAATGAGCTCATATTCCCTAACTGTGATCCTTTCATCGGAACAATATTCAATCACAAACCTGTTTTCTTTCTTACATATGATGATACCAATTGTCTTATCTTGTGCTTCTCTTTTAACATTCTTATCTATGTAATTCATATATACCTTTATTTGACCAATATGTTTTTTTAAGTCAGTCACTTTTAGTTCAACAACCGCATAACAATTAAAGGCAATGTTAAATAAAAGCAGGTCAATGTAATTATATCTATCCGAAAACTTAATCCTATATTCACTACCCACATAAGAATACTCATGACCTAGTTGAGTTAAAATTTATCTAGATTATTTAAGATCAATTCTTTTAAAGCATATTCACTAAACTTATCATAATCCCTATTATCTTTTATCATTATTGGATCAGGAATAACATCAATAACATTCAAGGCTGTAGTATTATTAATCTTATTTTTGATATCTAAAGGAAGTCTTTCAAACTCTTTACTTCTTATTTTCTCATGAAGTTCTCTTCGAGTAAGATTTTTTAGTTCACATATTTCCATATAGTACTTAATCGCATCATCATCTTTTAACACAAGTAATTCTCTAAAATGACTCCAACTCAATTTGGAACCCACTGGGTTCCATTTTGTATTTGAAAATGTCTCATAAAATTTACGCATATATCTTAAGTTCCTTTCGTTATACTTTTTGCCTACATCAATAACCAATCGCTCAGCATATTGTTTTATTATGTTTTTACCATATTCTTTACCGGCTTCAAATAGTAATTTACCAGTCTCAAAATAAGTTTTAACTTTATTTCTATCTTTAGAATAATCCTTAGCTCTATCATAGATTTCACTTCTTAATAAGTTTTCTTTTATTTCATCATAGTAATCCATCTAATTTTTCTCCTGACTATACTCTTTACAAATTTGAACACAATGTGTTCCATTTTAACCTCTCTCAATCATTTTCTCCACCATCCCCCTACTATAGTTATTGTCTCAAAAAAAAGAAAACTCCTTAAAATTCCCAAATAAAAATGTAGACCTTTTTTGATCTACACTTTGACTTCTTATTATTTCCTTGGAAATTATAGTTATAGCATTATCTTCTTTTTTTCTTATCAACGATCAATACAAGAGTGGCACTACTCACCATTGTAACGATCGCTATACGAATAAGGTTACTATCACCAGTAGCTGGCACTTGTTTTATCAGTGGTTCATATACAACACAAAGTACGACATTCTCGCCATCATTGTAAGATATAATACCATAAGTATCATCATGTTCTTTACCATTGATAGTTCCAATTACATCTTCACTGACTTTATAACCATCATTAACATCAAACAAGATGCTTACGATATAGTAATAACCTTCAGTAAATACTTCATCTTCTTCTACCATGATCCATTCATCATTAGTTGAGCCACTATAATCCGCCTTAGCGATCTTACCGTAATAAACATCTACTAAAGTCAAGCCGTTTTCTTCTTCTGTAGTATAAAAAACTTCGCCATATACCTTTTCGCCTATTTTAGGTTCATTAACATTCGCTTCAATCTTAGTAATATCCTTTTCCTTTAATAAGCCTAAATTAACCGACAAATAAGCTTGTCCATCCCAATCAGTTATCTTCCAAAACTCTTCACTATGACTAACGCCATTAATACTACCAGTAACTTCACTAGATAAAACATATCCTTCATCAACATTAAACCAAACATCTACCGAATAGTAATATCCAGACTTAAAAGGTTCATCTTCTTCAAGTTCTACCCAATAATTAAACGCACATTCTTCAGGATCAAAATCTTCTTCAGCAATCCTAAACCAAGTAACACTATCTAATGTTAAACCTCCGTTAACATCAGTAGTAAAACTAGCCTGCTTACTAGGCACTTTACCAATGATAACTTCATCAACTGTAACTTTGATATCATTTATTTCAGTTTCAGAACCCACACTGACAATAGGTAGACTAATTATCAAAGCTAACACAGTAAATATCACAACAGCTATTCTTTTCACTTTCCTATCCTTCTTTCAAATACTTATCAATGATAACAAATATCCTATCACAAAAAAAGTAGATCCCAAACAGATCTACTTCCACATCTAATTATTTCTTACGTTTCTTTTCAACATAAGTGATAGTTACGCCACTTAATGCCATGCTAGCTAAAGCTAAATAGATAAGATTGTTATCACCTGTTTCTGGCACTTTATTTGGATCCTCTAGTGGAGCAAAAACAGCACACAAATATCCGTGAGTAGAATCTTCATATACAGGACCATATAGATCATAATGATCTTTACCATTTACTGTACCAATGACCCCTTCATCATATAGAACATAGTCATTATGGATAAAAACAAAGAATTCAACCATATAATAGTAACCATATGTAAATTTTTCTTCATCTTCCATCAAGATCCAACGATCTTCAGTTGTTCCCTTATAATCTTTTTCAGCAATCTTATACCATACACAGTATGTATCATCATCCCAGATCCACTCTTTTCCTTGTTCAGGAACTGTTATAAGTCCAAACTGGCAATAAGGATTTTGATGCACTATTTCACCATATTTTGGTGCATCAACTGTAGCATGAAGCTCCATAACGACCTTAGTAAGATCTTCATATACATAGAGGCAAACCCAAACTTTATCCTTTGCTGTAGCATTACCATTGCGACTTGGATTATCTTCTAATCCTTCTACGTATACATTTAGTTCCCCAACAAATTCATATCCTTCATTGCATTGCAATTGAACATAAATGCAATAATAATATCCACCTGTAAAAGTCTCTGTTGCATCCATTAAAGTCCCAGTACTTTGTTCATCCCATTCAGTATATAAGACTTTTTCCCAAGCATAATCAATTACAGTTACGTTAGTAGTTGTTTCTTCACCGTAAGGAATAACAGTTGGTGCAGTTGGTTTTTTTCCAATAACAGGAGATTCAAGCTGCATCATTACACTGTGAACTGCTATATTTGATTCTGAACCATTATCTCCATTTCCATTTGTTTCTGTGCCAGTTTCTCCTTGTACGTTTCCACCATCAATTGTTACATTTTGCTCATTGCCATTTTCGATGACTTCACTTTGTTCACAACCGTTATCGATGACTTCACTTTGTTCACAACCGTTATCGATGACTTCACTCTGTTCATTACCATTATTGAGTTCTTCTTCACCTTCAGCAAAAGCTGTAACATTAGAAAAACTAAGTAAGATTGCTAATACTAGTAAAATACTAAATAATCTCTTCATTGTGTTTTTTCCTTTCTCTCATTTCCCCATTTTAGATGAACATTATAGTTGAACCAATAAAGCTCACATCTTCTTGTTCTACCTATATGATAACAGAAAAGAATAAATATACAAGAACAAATTCCAAAAATTAGTTATTATTATTTTCAACGATAAAACTCTGTAATAATGACAATATCAATTCATAACATTTATGCCATACTTCTGTAGCTTCAATTGCCATGACAATCAAATTGCCAAAAGCAATGACTACTGCCCCTACTGTCCCAACAGTAGAAGCTACATAACAAACTATATGCATCAAGAAAGCATAAGCTAAAGCATAACAACCTACTTGTAAGAATGACATGATTGCTGAAACATATCTTAAGATAGAAACAGCGATATTCTTAACTCCCCCACTCTTAAGTAATAGTAACAAGCAAATGATCATCAGCACTAAAACAATTATCGCAATGACTGCTCCCTGAATCTTAAATAACACTTGTATGCTAAGTAAAGATATCATCACGTAAAATAATAATGCTGCTAAACAATTAGAAGAGCTAAATATTTTCTTTACTTGTTTATTCTTTACTTTACTGATGATATTTATTAATACTGCTCCAATGAGCATGATGATACCAATAGCAACAACAGCCAACAATAAAGTTTCCGTATTTTCTCTATCTAACAAAGCAAAACTCTTATAAGAGAAATGGTGTTTCCTCATCCAAACACCAATGATTTCTTCATTACCAAATAATGAACCATAAAGCCAACCAAATAAAGTTGAAAATATTCCTAAGCGAGAAAATATCGCAATCTTATCTTCCTTAGAAAAGATTATTCCTAATAACACTAATAATAATCCCTGACCAACATCGCCAAACATTAAGCCAAATAAGATACAAAAACAGATACTATAATATCCAACAAGTTTCCCATCTTGTTGAGCTAATACACTCTTAAAAGGTTTAAAGAACCACAAATGATTAAATGTGATCTTAAATTTTTCTTTTTTCTTTGCTGGTTCTTCTTGAACTATCTCTTGTTGTTCAACAATTGTTTCCTGTTGTGGTTGTTCAATATCATTGTTTTGTTCTTCATTTATTTCTTCTTGATTTTCAATTACTTCTTCTTGCTTGTTTTCTTCATCCATAATAATTCCCTCACACTAAAAGTTTAACACCTCTAAAGTTTTAATACCACTTTTTAGCCAAAAGAAAAAGACAGATCCTTCAACGTGATCTATCTTAATTCTTCAATAATTACTTCTTACGTTTTTTATCAACTACAGCGAAAGTTACTCCACTTAATGCCATAACAGCAAGCATTAAATAGATTGGACTATTTTCGCCAGTAGAAGGAACTGTTTCTTCACCTACTGGTTCATAGATTGTTAATAACAATAAACCATATGGAACCTCATCAATAACAGCGCTTTCCTTATTTAACAAGAAATCACCAAATAGATCATTATGTTCTCTACCATTGATTGTACCAACAGTTGTCTCATCAGCATAGTAAGAATCAACAACTAGCATTTCAACAGCTACCATGTAATAATAGCCATCTTCAAACTTTTCACCTTCAGTTACTTCTTGCCAAGGATCATCCTTTTTACCAGTATATTCGCTCTTAGCAATCTTTGCCCAAACAGTATAACCAGTACTAGTAGCATTTTCAGGATCAGTTACAACCGTAGAAGTAGCCTCAATAGTCTTACCAATTTCAGGTTCACAAGTAGTTGCTTTAACAGTCTTGATCAGCTTGAATGGATCATATTTCACAAACATATTAACTGATGTAGCATAGCTACGCTCAACTGATACTTCTTGGCCATTAACACTACCTTTAACTGTTTTAGAGAAGTAATAAGTATCATCAGCTTTAACTGTGATATTTACACCATAATAATAACCAGTAGTAAATTTCTCACCACTTTCAAGTTCAGTCCACTTATCTTCATCAGTACCTTTATAGTTTTCTTCACTGATCTTAACCCAATTAACACTAGTTACACTAGCACCAGTGATTGGCTTATTTAGATAAGCATCATAATCAGCCGTAGCACCTAAACGAGGACTAGCTACACTAACATCAAATTCATCAATGCTGTTAGTAGGTACAAAATCAGTAAGAAGGAAAACGTATCCTGGAGTACTTCCAATAGTATTGATCAATCCACTATGAGGATAACCATTTACGCTTCCAGTAACATTTGTAGCTAATTTATAACCATCTTTTAATTTGAAGAATAACTTTGGTGAATAATAATAACCATCCTCAAATGTTGCTTCATTAGATACTTTATGCCAAGGATCAGATGATACAATGCCAGTATAATCTTCAACTTTGATATACCACCATTCAAATGAAACTAGCTCCATGCAATCTTCTGTTTCAGGAGTAGTGACAATTGACTTAACATCATAATTGATAGTAGTTCCTACTTCAGGAGTTTGAACAGTTACTTTAATATCAGTGATCTCTACATTTTCTGCCTTAACAGAAGTAGGAATCAAAGTTATGACCATACAAATTACCATCAAGATACTAAATAATTTCTTTTTCATAAAAATTTCCTTTCATCTATCTGCATTTAGATTTAGGCAGCAGATATTAGCCCATAATAAAAGCAGTTTTTCACCGCCGAAATATGATAGCACATAACTATTCCTAGCGATATAGTAGATTAATTTTTTTACATATTTTTTTCACAAAGTTTACAATCAATGACTTAATTCATAAAGCAGTTTATCAATCTTGCTTAAATAAATCTCATTATATGCAATAACAAGACCTGTGATGCTCTTACAATTTTCCTTTAACAGATCATAAGAAGCCTTCATGCTTGCTCCAGTAGTCAAGATATCATCAACAAGTAAGATATCTTTATCTTGCATATTGATATGTCCATCTTTTAAATGGATATGTTCAACTATCTTTTTCCTTTCATTGTGATCTAACTGTTTCTGTTGTTTCTCACTATCATTATATAAAACATCTAAAAAAGGTAAATCTAACAAAGAAAATAACTCATACACATGATCAAAACCCCTTTTCTGATACGACAAGTCACTTGAAGGAACCTTAACAATATATTTGCCCTTATACTTTCCTTTAAGTTCTTTAATATAAGGATACAAAAAAGCATAAGCTAATGCCTCATCATTATATTCTTTATATTGGATAAGTAATTTTCTCGCTAGCCCCTCATAGCGATATAAACCCTGAATCTTTAGATTATCTATCTTAATCATTTTAGGTTGATACTTGAGCATATATCTACACTTAGCACACAACAAGTCATCCACCGTAAATATTTCTTTTAGCGAAGACTGTTCTCTAATGCTCTTCAAACAATTCAAACAATATATCTCAATACTCATTAGCACTCACTATCCTTTTGATACAATCATCAATACTCTTACTTTTACTTTCTGCTAAAAAGATACATATTCCACTTGTATCTATTACTCCTCTGCCAACTCTACCACTACTTTGAACTAAAGAAGCTTCATCAAAGACCTTATGATCAGCTTGAAAGATTATCACATTAACTCCTTTTATCGTAATACCTCTTTCAAGTACTGTAGTAGAAAAACAGATATGATATTTACCTTTACGATAATCAGCCAACAATCTTTCTTTATCTGCTGTAGTGGAATTGATATTGATACAGGAAAAGAAATTTCTAAATAAGAAATACAAGATCTTGCCACATTTTATCGTTGGTACAAATACCAAAACGGGTTTATTGTCTATCTTTTTTATCCAATAGATCAGCATAGCAAACAAAACTAACCTACTACCATAATAAACTTTAGGCACTATTAGATCCTTACCTGAAGGCCTACGAGACAAATAAAGATACTTTAATTTACCACTATAAACATCATCCATTAAACTCTTATCAGGAGTTGCTGTTAAATAGATTTTTTGACCTTTACAAGCATTATGAGCAAAACCTTGTAAGACATCATTTCCTTTAAACGGGAAAGCATCAGGCTCATCAATGATCAAGACATCAAAATATTGATAATAACGATATAGTTGATGAGTAGTACAGACTATTAGATCCCCCTGCAAGTCATCAGTGTAGCCTTGACAGACCTCAACAACTTTTAAACCAGTAAATACTTCCCTTAACCTTTCGGCTATCTCTAATACCACCTGTCTTCTACTTATCGCAAATCCAACTCTTTTCCCCATTTTTAAACTAGTACTAATCGTCTTATAAACAAGTTCAGTCTTACCTGCACCACAGACCGCTTCAAGTAAAACGCTGCTACCTTCCCTTACCATTTCTTCTAACTTATCGGATATTTCTTTTTGCCTATCAGTCAAGTTAAAAGATAAATGATATTCACTATCTACTTCTTTAAGTTCATCTTCTTTGACTATATCTTGGGCAAAAGAGATACACTTACGACAATACCAACCTCTATTGCCTTTATAGAAATAGGGGTCAAACTCATTATTACATCTAACACACTTAATAAAAACCACCTCTAATATATAATTAGAAGTGGTTTAGTAAAATTCCTAATTTTCTGTAATAGTTTCACCTTTTAATATCTGTTGAATATAGTTTATAGCTGTTGTAACAGAATCATCGTATAAGATCTCAACACTATACTCATCAGAATCCAAAGAGTAACATTGACGATAATCACCATAACCCGTGATCGAATAAGTAGTGATCGTCCAATCGGCCATATCATTCAATTGCATTTGAGCAAGTGGCAAGATGTCATCATTGTAATCAAGATCAGTAATGAATGTCCCTTGTAAGGCATCTAATAATTTAGAGATATTAGTGATAGTCTGAACACTACACAATTTATCGATACAAGCTTTTAAGAAGATAGCTTGATGCTTATTTCTACCAATATCCCCATCAGGTAAGCTATATCTTTCTCTAACATAACCTAAAGCTCCAGGACCATCCAAATGGATCTTGCCTTCTTGATATTCTTGCGTTTCAGCATAAGCTGTTTGTTTTTCTTCATTCCAACGTAAACAATAAGAACTAGTGAAATAGTATGGATTATCTACATCAACTCCACCTATAGCATCAACAATAGTAACAACAGATTGGAAATTGACCCTAAAGTAATAATTGATCTCATTCAGATTTAAGATCGTCTTTAAAGCATCAGTCCAACAATCAATACCATATAAAGAAGCATGAGTCAATTTGTCATAACCTCTTGAAGGTAAATATACATAAGAATCTCTTGGAATAGTAACGATAAGTACTTGCTTTGTTACAGGATTTACTACAGCTACCATATTGACATCAGTCCTACCACGATTAGTTGGATCAATAGAACTATAATCCCATTCATCATTACCACTTATCGCAATGATAAATGGTTGAGTAGTGATGCTACTAACACCACTAGTAGAAGAAGTCAAAGTGATCTTTTGCGTACAAACATATAATGACTTACACTTTTCAGTAAAATCTTTATAATCAGGATTGTCAGCTACTATCTTGGCATAATCTTCGTTAAGTAAAATAGCATCAACTTCTCCACTATATAATTTATCTACAAGTTCATAGATATCACTATATTGCACAACATTGATATCATTGCCTTCAATTTCTTTGTTAACTACCTTGACAGCATAATTTTGATAATCAAGGTCTACTTTTGTCTGTAAACCAACTTTTTTACCAGCAAGATCTTCAATCGAAGAATAAGAAGAATCACTTAAGACATAAACATCAATGTTCATATTGCCCTCATCAGGGATCTTGACAAAAGCCTTAGCAATCTTACCACCGTATGATGGGAATAAGATACAACAGACAATTGATAGGATACTTAATAAGATACATACAAGTGCTTGTAATTTCTTTAGATTACTTTTGATCTTCGGCATCAAAGCTATAAAACCCCAAATAAATAATCCAAGAGCAAATATCACTAAGATAACATTAAGATACTTACTTGGAAATATGCCTAATCCTTTGATCACAAAAAAAAGGATGACAGTCAATATCGCATAGATGAGATATGTATAGAAAGAAAGCTTTTTGATCGCCTTTCTCTTTTTCTTTTTCGCATTTGTAACGCTCATTTAGATCGACCTCATTTCTTTTTAATTATAGCACACAAAATCTATTGTATAATATTAAAGGTGATGTTATGTATCATATTAAAGAAAAAGCAATAGCTCAAATTGAAGTCAAAAAATCCAAATTCATCTGTATTTTGCTACCAATAGAAGATGAAACTAAGATCAAAGAAGAGATAAAACAGATCAAAAAAGAATATCCCAAAGCAACTCATTATTGTTATGGTAGTATCATCAACAATACTCAAAGAAGTAATGATGATGGTGAACCTGCTTCCACTGCTGGTAAACCAATTGCTGAAACACTAAAAAATCATGATCTCGATAATGTTCTAGCCGTAGTAGTGCGTTATTTTGGTGGAACCCTCTTAGGCACAGCAGGACTAGTCAAAGCCTATAGTGGAGCTTGTAGTCAAGCCATAGAAAATGCTACATTAACTTCTCCAATAGAGCTAAGCCAATACCAACTAACAGTAGATTATTCTCTTACTAACAAGATCGAATTCTTATTAAAAAACAACACCCATGACTTTACAAGAGACTATCAAGAACAAGCTATTTACACTTACAGAAGTGAAAAAGACATCACTAACTTGATAACCGAAATAACAGGTGGTAAATACAAACCAATTTTCATCAAAAAAGCAACTATTGAAAAGGAAGACTGAAGTTCTTTCTTTTTTTAGGAAAATAGGCTGTTTTCAAAATCAACCTATTTTCGTTGAAATATACCTTAGAGTACTAGGTTTTCCGACATTTACCGAATATTCCTAGTACTCTTTTCCCATAAAAAGATCATCTCACTAGGAAACGATCTCTTAATTCATTTATTGTTCACTGCTATTTTTACTATCGATATACTTATCGACATATTTTTCTAATACATCAAAGGAAGTAGCACCACAATCTAGTATTACTGTATTAAACTCTTTGACATCAAACTTATCACCTAATAAGCTCTTTGTATCATCATATAGATCTGTCATCTGATAATAACCTAAAGCATAAGGTATAAACATTCCTGGATCACCGATCAAAGTTGAATACATGCTTTCAGCCATTACTGTTGCATATGACTCTACATAGATATTTGATAAGTAGTTAGCTAAGTCATCCTTTTGATAGCCTTCATAGTTGACTAAGATATCACAATAAGCTTCTAAGTAATAGCCTAATCTATTGTAATAGATATTCATTTGATTAACATTATCAGAGCTGCCGAAATAGTTATAACCATATTCTTCTACATACATTGCCCAACCTTCAGTAAAACCACTAAAGTCAGTACTGTAACGAGCTAGTTGACTACCATGATTAGAATAATAGTAGGTATGTTGATATAAGTGACCAGGATAGCCTTCATGACTTAAAGTGATACATAAGTATGATGGATCATTTTTACAATATGATTGATTACACTTAATGATATTTTGAGTCAATCTATCAGCTGGAGCGATCAAATAATAAGCAACAATGTTATCACTAGTTACTGATGGATCAAGATAATTAATCGTATATTCAACTTCTGGAATCTCAGGGAAATCTTCACTCATCGAAGTCTTTAGATGTTCGATCATCTCATATGGATCATCATATCCATAATCTTCACTATCCATTAACGCCATTTCTTCATCAGTCATCTTATAAGATAATCTAACGATCCTAGAAACAGTAGTAGAAATCTCTGTCTCTAATTCTTTTTCTAACTTTTCTACACCTTTAGAACTACTTGATTTATATTTAAACAATTCAGCATAGTATTCCTTACCATGTTCATAATAACTAAGACCATCTTGATTAGTTGCCGTACCTACTAGATCTTGATACATATCAATGACTCTTTCATAAGCAGGGATCAAAACATCAATGACCGCATCGGATACTTGTTGTTTATAATCATCAGCATTATCTAAGCCTAATTTATCTATAGAAGTACCAAAAGCTTTAATGACTTCATTATCTTCAACATTAGCGATAAAACGTTGACACTGCTCAACGATAGAACTAATGACATCATCATTTTGAATGATGCCATCTTCAGCTTGCTCTTTAGTATAAGTAATACATTCATCAATATATCTACCACTATCATTGACTAAAGTAACAAAATCTTTAGCATCTTGTTCATTTCTAATTTCAAACTCTGTGAAGTTAGTGATCAAGTTATTATTGACACCACTATTTGGTGTAAATAAGAAACCATAATCATATTCAAAATCTTCTAACTCCTGTTGCAAAGTATAATAATCGATCAATGTATCATAACTTACTTGTTGCTCATCATTTAATTTAGAAGAGTCAATACTATTTAATTTTTCTAGACGTTCCTTATAAACAGTTACTTCTTCATCTTCTTCAACATGACCTAAAGTAACCTCAATATCCTCTAAACCATATTCAGCAGTATCAACTACCCCGAAATGAGCAGTAAGATAATCAGAACTCATATCCTCAATAAACCAATCTCTCATCAATTGATCAAATTCTGCACTAACATCAGTATCATCACTTTCGTTGTTCTTACATCCCACAAAAGAAGTGAGCATTAATACAGATAATAAAACTATAATAATCTTTTTCATCGGTTCTTCCTTTCTCAATTTAACAAACCTTAGTCGTTGTTCACTACAGTAGTACCAGCACCAGCTGCTTTAGCATCATTGATCGAATCTAAAACGATCGTAAGAGCAATGACTTTCAAAGTATCACTATCATTAGTCACTTTTAAAGTATATTGATCTCCAAAAGTAAACCATTCTCTATCGATGCTCGCTATTAGTATACCACCATCGGTGATTTCAAAAGCATGAGTCCAATCACTTCCTTCCAAAAACCAGCCAATTGGTTCAACTTCCAATTTATTTTTAAATAATGAAAATTTACCATTGATCTCTAAATTCTCCCCATTAGAGAAGTTTAGATAATATTTTGGCATAAAATGGAACAATTCCTGTTCACAATAACATACCTCATTATCATTCATATCATTGATGTGGATCTTTGATCCAAAAGTAAGTATCTCACTTTTAGCACAATAGATCTGTGTTTCATTTTCATCATAGACATCATATGTTGCTCCAAAAGCAAATACTCTCTGTTTAATAGTGATCTGTTTCATATCTTTACTCCACGATGATCGATCCACCAATGAACTCTCTAATGATAGAGTTATTCACGATCAGATCATCATCCTTTACTTCGTCAAAGAACCTCAAGAATGACAACATTCTTTGAGCTTCACCATATTCTTCATCTTCTCTTGTAACTTCCTTCAACAAAGGCTCTGCATATTTTTTCAAAACAGCTAGTTCATAGATACAATTCGAATTAAAGAAAACATCAGCTTGGGAATTAAATGGGAAGATATTGACATCCTCACCACTTCTGACTTTAGACCAACTAGCTAAAGTTTTTTTAACACCCCAACCTCTAAATTGATAGTCCCTGACCATTCTTCGCAACAAACGACAATCAGTAGTAGGGATCCTATTATGTCTATCAATACTGATAGGAGTAAATGGTGAGATATAGATCTTAAACTTTTCTTTCTCATCAATTCCTTCAGTAAGTAAGCTATTTAAGGCATGGATGCCTTCAATGACAATGACTTGATTCTTTTCTAATCTGACTTTTCTATTACCAAATACTTTCGTACCATTGATAAAATCATAAGTAGGAAGATCAGCTTCTTCTCCATTTAATAGCTGTTGTAAGTCATGAACAAATAGCTTAGTATCAACTGCTCTAATACTCTCATAATCTTTCTCGCCATTTTCATCTAACGGTGTCTGCTCTCTTTCTAAGAAGTAATCATCAGTTCCCATATATAAAGTCTTTAAACCACAAACACCTAATTGAATACATAATCTCTTCGCGAAGGTTGTCTTACCACTACTAGAAGGACCACAGATCAAAACGACCCTGCTCTTTCTTTTAAAGATGCTATCTGCGATATCGGAAATCTTTTTCTCATGTAAAGCTTCTTGCAATAAATAAAGATCTTTAGTCTCACCTTTTTTGATCTTTTCATTAAGGTCGGTAACATAGTTAACTTGCATCAATTGTCCCCATTTAGTGGCTTCAGAGAAAGCATCATAAAGTTGCTTCTGATCTTCAAAATAAGGGATCGTATTAGGATCACTTTGATGGGGATAACGCAGTAAAACTCCACTACGATATAGTCTTAATTCAAACTTATCCAAGTAACCTGTAGAAGGCACTAAGAAATTATAGAAGATCTCGATCTCATCATCTAATGAATAAATTTCAACATCTTCATTATATTCAATACTCTGTAACAATCTACAAGTCTCTTGTTGCTTATAAGATTGAGCCAGTTTAATGGCATCAGATTTTCTTAAATATCTTTTAATGATTGGGATATCTTTCTTGACTAATTCCCTCATGTGATCTTCAATCTGCGTTACAACTTGTTGATTGACATTAGTCTTAATGACCGTAAATAAACCTTTGCTTAAAGAATTATTGATTGAAACGAGCACATCTTTACCTAAAACATCATGAACAGCTTTTAGATATAATAAAACTAAACTATTTTGGTAAACCAACCACATTGCTTGATTTCTAATGTCTAAAAATTCTACCGTACAATCTCTATGAACATTATGTAGTAAACCACGATAAGCATTATCAACCTTACAGCCATAAACAGGATAGATAGGTTTATTCTTTAAATGGTTTAATATCTCTCTAGCCTCCATATTTGTTTCAACTTCTATTGTTTCTGCCTCAAATGAAGGCAATTTAACTATAAGTTTCATTTTGTCATACCTTTACAAGATAAAAATCTTGTCTTTCCATCCACAACATTATAGCACAGTGCTAACCCAATTAAAAATGTGGCCAATCTTACAGCCACATCTTTTACTTACTTTTTACTATTTAGATAACTGATAGCACTATGTATCGCAACATTACCTTCACCCTCAGCTTTAGTTATCTGATAAGGTCTACCTGTGATATCACCACAAGCAAACAGTCCAGCAATATTAGTAGCCATATTCCTATCAACTACTACATTACCATTTTCACTCTTAAGCCCATAGACTAAACTATCAGCCGCGATGACTGTCCTTAACACAAAAACACCATCTACATTGATCTTACTATCATCATCTAACACAATTGAATCAACTAACTTATCACCACAGATCTCTTTAACCTTACTAGAAGATATTTTGACATTTTCCTTATTTAATTCCGTGGTAAATGTAGGAAAGTAATATAATTCGCTAACCAAGCTAGCGAGATAATCCACATCTTCCTCAAGATTATCATCATCACAAATGACAGCTATTCTTTTATTACGATAAAGATTACCATCACAAGTAGCACAATAACTAACACCCTTGCCTAAGAAAATATCTTCACCCTTTATTAACTTACCACTTGCAGCACCAGTAGCTAAGATCAAGCTTTTAGCCTCAATATCTCCTTTATCAGTTAAGATCATAAAACTTTGCCCCATCGGATAGACATTACTTACTCTAGCATATAAAGTCTCTATTTCCATTTTTTCTAATTGATCTTTATATTTTTCTAATAATCTTTCACCAGATATTTCAAACTCACCAGGATAATTTTCAATCTTTTGAGTCAAAGACAATTTCTTGCTCATCTTTTCACTACCAATAAATATAAAATCACAATGTCTGACCTTAGCAGTCAAAGCAGCCGAAACTCCAGCAGGACCATTACCAATGATCGCAATATCATGTTTTTCCATCACTAATCAACTCCTTAAAATAAACATAACAAAATAACAATAATTTATAAAGAAAAAAGCCCGAAAGTTTCGAGCACACTAATAAACAATATCAAAGCGTTTTTCACCACTAACAACATCCATCTCTTTGATCGAGTAATCATCAATATCAATGAATCTACTAGAATTCTTCAATGCCTCAATAACATTTAAGATCTTACTAGCATCACCTTGGATCTGAGCTTCGACACTACCATCAAAGCGATTTCTTACCCAACCAGTAAGCCCATTCTGTCTTGCATAGTTATACAAAGTAAACCTAAATCCTACACCTTGAACTTGTCCTTTAAATTTCACAAAATATCTGACCATGCTTATATTATACACGCAAACTCATTCATTAAACAAAGTAACACAATCTTATTTTCACCCTTCTAGAATCTTATAGCTTGCTATCTCCTTTTCCTTTATCATGAATTCATATTTTTCAGGATACTCACATATGAAATGTATGCACATTTCAACATCAATAAGGTTATCTTCATCATCAGTATATTCAAGTGGAAAGGCACAATCAAAATAGCCAACGACTTTTTCACCTGTAGTCAAAGTTACTTCTACTTTTTCACCAATGTCTTGTAATTCAATTGCTCTAATCTTTTCCATACTTTATGTCCCATCAATTCTGTTCATATATTTCATCGTATGCTTTTTGAAGTTTAAGACCTTCTTCATTTAATTCGTAATTTTCATCAAAGCCTATTTCTGTGATCAGATCATCTAATTTAAGAAGAAAGTCATTAATATCGTCAGAGGCAATAAGTTTATCTAGATCATCAATATATTTACTTAGCAAGTTTTTTTGTTTTTGTGTAACTATCATATCCCTCTTCCATTCATCAAAAATCTAGTATCTTCTCTATTTCTTCAATTGAAACTTCAGTTGTTTCAATATCAGCATCTATTCTGTCTATATCTGCTAAAAACAATTTGTTTGTCTCAAATATTTCTACAATAGAAGCTGTCTCACCTGTCTTTAATAACACTTTATCATATTGCCTTATTTCCATCTTATCCAAATTACCACATCCTTTTACTCTACTTATTCGTCAAAATCAAATTGTGATCTGATTAAATTCTTAACTAATAAATCATCCCCAGCATACTCTTGCACACCCAACAAATGTAATGAAGCACTCACAAATTCACTTAGTTCCATTCCAAAAAAAGTAATCTTTGAATCAGCAAATCTTAACTTCATAGTATCAATAAACTCTGGATCATTGTACTTATACCTAGTACCGTAGATTATCGCATTTAGGTTAAGAATAGGGATATCCGAATGAATTCCACTAATAATAGCATCATGATTATTATGTACCATCTTATGTATCATTTCTTTAACTGTTATATTTGATTCATCCACAATAATACACCTCCTTCTTTCAACATTTTCATGATCATATTGATGACTTTAACAATCACTATCAACTTTCAAAAGAGTAAAGTTCATCTCACTAGGAGTTGTAGGCATAATGATACCCACTATTTTATAGTCTCTTTCATTTGTTTCAATAATGTTACCGATACTATAACATCTATCATTTAAAACCTTTATCACTGTTCCAAAAGAGGTAGTATATTTCTCAATGATCATCGTTTTTTCCATAATATAACAAGCAACACATTCATATATCCTAATAATGTAATAACTTTCAACACTTAGTTAACTAAGTTAAGTGTTTTTCTAATAAAATTATACCCATTTTTGAGTGTTTTTCCAATAAATTTATAGGCCAAAATCAGTGTTTTTCCAAAAATAGTTGTATTAAAGCTGAAATCAAAAAAAATCGACCAATACAGTCGATTTACTTTTCTCTTGGTGGAGCATAGGGGGATCGAACCCCTGACCTCCTGCGTGCAAGGCAGGCGCTCTCCCAGCTAAGCTAATGCCCCAAGTCAAGTATTGCACTTTGTCATGCCACCAAAAGTTGAATGGTGGGCCTGAATGGAATTGAACCAGCGACCTCACCCTTATCAGGGGTGCGCTCTAACCAACTGAGCTACAGGCCCATAACCTTAGTGCTCATTTATATTACCACAGAGCCTATCGGGTTGCAAGCATTTTTTTACTTTTTTTCACCATATTTTTTAGGATTTTTTTGTAAGCATTTACAATTGATAACGTATAGCCATGATGAATTGAGCACTCAAATATCCTAAGGCTAAAGATAATAAAACTAATAAAATTTGAGCTTTCATACTTCTATCTTTGACCGGAAGCAAAACTTTCGCTAGATCTAAAGAGCTTAATGCATAAAAACTTACACCAAACATCAAGAAATGAATGATGATCCTTGCTAATTCTTCAAACATACTCTTCTTACGATCTCCTTTCTTTCTTTAATGATCTTAAAAGAATCTAACATTTTTCTTTTATAATATCTTTTTGTTTCATCATCAAGTTTATCGATGATCTTAATGACTTTATCAAAATAGTTTACACTTAGATCTTGTAACAACCAACTATTAGCCATCTTCAAAGTATATTCTTTTCTTTCCAACAAGCAACAATGTTCTAAGATATCATCAATATGCTCATCATCGTTATAATGCATACTCATCACTATCGCAAATCTTACTACATAAGTATGTTCATCACTCCAATAATCACAAATGAGCTGATACATCTCTTCTTTTTCTTTTCCCTTTAATTTAAAACAAGTACATAATGTATCAATCAATGCCCAATTATCACATTCGCATAAATGTTGATATAACAGAGTTTCTTTTTCTTTCAAAGAAATACCACTATAAGCAATGATCATTCCTCTAAGCATCATCTCTTCAAAAGAATCACAATTGATATCTTCTAACGCATTAATATCTTTTTCTTTAATCAACTCTTTTGCTTTTGATTTTAATTTAGGGATACGAACTCCCAATAAAGGATATCTACTTGTTGTTATCTTAGAAGAAAATTCGGCATATTTTTCTTCTTTATTTTCATTTATCCAATCACTGATCTTGTTCATATCCCTATTTTACCATAACTAAATGATATTTGCTTTTCTCAAAAGGAAAATGATAGTTGGCACTAATACCAATTGAATGATGATTCCAGGTAAAGCCGTAACAAAACTTGCAGTTAACCAAGCGTTCAAAGAATAACTACTACCATATACGATTGCTTTAACAATGCCAGAAACTACTCTTCCTGAGATCATTGCTACTACTAAAGCAAGATATACACTAGCTTTACTGTCTTTATGATTTTTAAGTATCAATCCAGATACTAAGCCATAAACTGCACACTCTACCATCATAAAAGGTAAGAAAGCAAGTGTTGGCATACCAGTAAGTAAGCAAGACAATAATGGTCCTACTAAGCCACATATACCACCAGCAATATAACCACAAGTCAAACCACATAATAATACGGGTATATGCATTGGCAAAAATACGTTACCACCATTAGGTATCATATGGAAAGCTAATGGCAAAACAACACATAAAGCAATACATATCGCAATTAATGTCAAACTTTTGATTTTCTTCTTTTCTTTCATCTTTTATTTCTCCTAAACAAACATATATATGACTGATCCTGCTAAACCACAGATCATCATCACTACTAGTGGGTTCATCTTATATTTTTTCAACAATACCAATGAAATTACAAATAATACTACTGATACTATATCTATCTTACTATCACTAAACAGAGAATTACTTAAAATGCTGATAGTAGTAATGCTTATCAAAGCCACCACCATGCTTTTCAATCCCTTTAAAGCACCAGATATTAAACTAAGATCTTTATACTTATAATAAAGTTTAACTAATATAAGAGCGATGATGCAACTAGGAAGTATCGCACCAAGAGTAGCTGCTATCGCTCCTAAACTACCAGCAAGTCTAGTTCCTACAAAAGTAGCCGCATTAACAGCCACTGGCCCAGGAGTTAGTTCATCTATAGTTACGATATCCATGAACTGTTCATAACTCATCCAGCCTTTGATCTCAACAACTTGTTTTTCAACTAAAGCAACAGCACTATAGCCTCCACCAAAGCTAAGTAAACCGATCTTCATGAAAGTAAAAACAATATCTATTAACAATTTCATGAATGATCACCAACTTTCTTTTTCATCAGTAAGACTTTTACTATTCCACAAATCGCACACAATATTGCGATATAAAAATAACTGATATCAGTGAACTTAGCGATCAAAAAGGAAATGATCATTAATGCATAACTCAACAAACTATGCTCTTTAGTTAGATTGACAAATAGATCAATAGCAACACTAACAAGCAAAGCCGCTACAGCTGCCGACATACCTTTCATCAAGTTACGGATAATAGTGTTATCAGAAATAAGTTGGTAACAATTAGCTACCACTGACATGATAAGTAGTGGTGGTAAAGTTGCTCCAAGTATCGTTACTAATGCTCCAATAGTACCAGCAACTTTATAACCCACTAAAACACTGATATTTATTGCCAAAGAGCCAGGAGTAGATTGAGCAATGGAGATCAGATCAATCATCTCTTGTTCTTCGATCCATTTTCTCTTATTAACAAAAGTATCCTTCATCATTGAAATGATCGCATAACCACCAGAAGTAGAAGCAGATATCAAAAATGTTGTAGAAAATAATTGCCATAACTTATTTGTTTTTTCATTACTCATAGCCTAACCTCCTTACAACCCATATAGTATACAACAGAAAAATGAGCTACTGTGCATTGCAGCTCACTCTAAGTTTATAAAGTTTTTATATTCTTCTACTAATCTCTCTAATGAATAAGAAGCATTAGCTGATGAAGTTGATGGTAATCTAATAGCTTTTATACCTATATTAGGATAAATGTATCTCTCATAAAGCTTATAAGCTTTATCGCCATTACAAGCAATCCTATCTATCTTACTTTTAGTTATGATGCTATTAATATCATTTACTTTGACATCTTTTATAGAAGAATCGCTTGAAGCTTTTATCTGACAACTTTCTATCACATCCCATAAAGCAAGGCGATGTTCAAGTAACATCTTTTTCTTTTCTTCAATAGTCTCTACGAAAGGATGATCTAACACTAATGCCATCACTTTCCAAAAACGATTAGACTTGTGTCCATAATAGAAATTGACTTCTCTTGAAACTATCGAAGGAAATGATCCTAGTATCAATATTTGCGAATCTTCGTCAAATAAAGGTTCAAAGGGATGAGTAACTCTAGTCATCAACATTTAAATGTTCTAATATGTCTTTCTTTTCTACAACCTTAGCATCACCATGTTTTACTTGTAACATTGTGATGAAAGCCATAGAAGCAAAGAAAGTCGCATATGGGAATAAGATACCATAGCCGATCTTATCGATCAAAAAACCTGAGAAGATCGGTGTAAATACTTGAGCAGCCATTGAGAAAGTATAGT
This sequence comes from Anaerovoracaceae bacterium, assembly GCA_963606005.1. Classification (GTDB taxonomy): domain Bacteria; phylum Bacillota_I; class Bacilli_A; order Erysipelotrichales; family Erysipelotrichaceae; genus UBA1783. The sequence goes on along the minus strand of CAVCVO010000064.1, from coordinate 26,501 downwards.
AATAACCAGTAAACTTACCAATATCACTACCTTTACTCATTTCAACGACCATTGGATAGGAATTGACATTGATCGTGCCCCAACCTATACCGACAGTCACAAAGAAGATCTTAACTAAAGGTGAATATTCTTTAAAGAACATTCCACCAGCAAATGATAAAGCTAAAATGACAACTCCTGCTAAGATTGTCTTTTTCCTACCAACTTTAGTAGCGATTATTCCTACCGGAATATAAGATAATACAGCAGAAACTGTAGCAATCATAAGAAGGCTTGAATAACCTGAATCTTGAATGCCCCAATAATTCTGATAATAGCGTGAGAAAGCACTAGTAAGAGCATTATAGCCGATATACCATAAAGAAACTGAACACAATAAGAAGATCAAAGAGCGTTTTACATCTTTACTCATTTCACCATTATCTTCTTGTTGCTCATCATCGGTTAACTCAAGATCTTTTTCTTCTCTTAGTTTACGTAATTTATTTTCATTGATCGTAAGTAATAAAATAGCTAAAGAAACTAGCATTACAATACATACTGCCCCAAATAATGGGAAATAAGAAGGATCATCACCATTAGTCTTTAAGAACTTGATGAACATCAAGGCACTGATACCACCAACTGTACCCATAAGATTAATGATCGCATTAGCTTTACTTCTTAGTGGCTTACAAGTAACATCTGGCATCAAAGCTACAGCTGGTGATCTAAATGAGCCCATAGCTACTAACAGTAACAATAGTACAATGACAAACATAGCAAGACTAGCGATCTTTTCACTATATGCTAATAACATCAATAAGATTGTAGCAGCTATTGTTCCAACTAAGATAAAAGGCATCCTTTTACCCAATTTAGTCTCTGTCCTATCTGATAAAGAGCCAAATATTGGTAGCAAGAACAAGGCAAAGATATTATCAAAAGCCATGACAACACCAATGACTGTAGCCTTTAAATCAAAGGTATTTTCCAAGATCAATGGGATCTCATTATCATAGACTTGCCAAAAAGTACAGATTGCTAAAAAAGCAAATCCCACTAAAATAGTCTGTTTGTAATTAAGTTTCATACTAACTCCTTTTACACAAATATTTATGTAACCACTTTTAATTATACAATATAATTGAATTAAAAAAATGGTTTTGTTATAATTAAATGGCATTTGAAAGGAGCGCTCAATATGTTAGATATTCTTATTATGGTCTCAGCCGTATTAATTATTATTTTAGTGCTTTTACAAAGTGGAAAATCAGCCGGCGTAAGCAGTGCCTTTACCGGAGGTAACGGTGGTTTAAACCTTTTCAGTAATATGAAAGAAAGAGGACCTGAAAAAGTCATCTCTAATATGACTCTTGTTGTGGGTATCTTATTCATGGCACTTGTTGTAGTAAAACTTATCGTTACTCAAAACTAAAAGACCACCGAGGTCTTTTTTTGACAAAGGAGTACATATGGAAAAGATTGTAGCAGTTAACCGTAGAGCTAAACATGACTATTTCTTGGAAGAATTTTACGAAGCTGGTATTGAACTTACTGGCACAGAGATCAAAAGTATTCGCCAAGGACATGTCCAATTCAAAGAAGCATACATAGATTTTATTAGTGGCGAAGCATTTATTGTCGATATGCATATTTCTCAATATGATCATGGCAATATCTTTAATCATGACGAAACTCGTAAAAGAAGACTGCTCTTACATAAATACGAGATAAGAGAATTAAGAAAAGCTGTGACAGTCAAAGGCTATACAGTCGTTCCAACAAGGATGTATCTTAAAAAGGGCTTATGTAAATTAGAGATTGCTCTAGCAAAAGGTAAAGATTTATATGACAAACGACAAGCTCTCAAAGAAAGAGATGTCAAACGTGAGATAGAGAAAGCGATGAAAGTGAGGTAAATTATTATGATCGTGATCGAAATGCATGATGGTGGAACCATCAAGATTGAATTAAATGAAAAAGCAGCACCTATCACTTGTGCTAACTTCAAAAAATTAGTCAATGAACACTTCTATGATGGACTTATCTTCCATAGAGTCATCAAAGACTTTATGATCCAAGGTGGCGATCCAACTGGCACTGGTATGGGTGGTAGCAAAGAAACTATCAAAGGTGAATTTGCTTCTAATGGCGTAAACAACCCATTAAAACATACTCGTGGTACGATCTCTATGGCTCGTAGCCAAGATCCTAACAGTGCATCATCACAATTCTTCATTGTTCACAAAGATAGCTTATATCTTGATGGCAACTATGCTGCCTTTGGTACAGTAGTTGAAGGCATGGAAACTGTTGATAAGATTGCATCAGTTCAAACAGATTATAGAGATAAGCCTTTATTTGAGCAGAAGATCAAAACCATCTACGAAATATAAGATATTTGCTTTTATTTAATACTTGCGATATCATATTTGAGTTGCAAAGGAGAATTTATGGAAACTAAACCTAAAAAAAGAGGCGATCGCCGCGATGGTTATTTAGTAAGGGATGGGGACCCTTTACATGTATTCATGCCATACCTAATGGGCGAAAGAATTGCTAATGAAGCAGTAATGAATGATGATTTTGATTTTGATGCAGCTACAGCTTATCTGAACAAAAAGAACGAAACTGCTGAACATCATTATACTTATTTCCATTTCATCATCGCTGCTTTAGCTAAGACAATATATTTCAGACCACTAATGAACCGTTACATCTGTGGCAATCGTTATTATGATAGAGATAACATCTCATTTGCTTTCACTGCTAAAAATAAGATGAGTGATGATGGTGAAGAAAGCTTACTTATCGTCAAAGCCGAAGATGATGGCTCAGCTATCATCGATCAGATCCACGATAAGATCTGTGCTGAAGTATATAAGATAAGAAAAGAAAAGCCAGAAAATGGCACAATAGATAGAGTAACTTGGTTATCAAAGATCCCTCGTCCTATCTTAAAACTTGTCATTAAGTTACTAAATTGGCTCGTATATCATGATTGGTTACCAAAATCATTAAATGACTTTGATCCATATCGTGCAACTATCTTCATTACTAACTTAGGTAGCATCAAGATGAGTGCCCAATATCACCATTTGATCAACTGGTCATTAAACTCAATATTTGTTATCGCTAACCAAAAGAAAAAGATCCCATTCTTCAACGAAGATGGTTCCTATGTAATGAAAGATAGCATCAATATTGGATTTACGATCGATGAACGTATCGCTGATGGTTTCTATTTCGCAAGAAGTATCGAATTATTCAAATATATCGTTACTCATCCAGAAATATTAGATCAACCATTATCAACACCGATTGAGAAAGAAGATGAAGACTAAAGCTATGGCAGCATAGCTTTTTATTATACCCAAAAGAAAAACAGGACTTGCCTGTTTCTCAAAGAAAGGATATTTTTTATCTAATAAAGAAAGTATATGTAAACAAGTAGCACCATCAACTTGTGACTATATGTTACTAAATCAATATCGCCAAAATATCAAAGCACAATGTGAAATAATGTGACTAAAGTCAAAAAGAAAAACAGGATATTATTTTTTCCTGTTTCTTTTTTGGGGGGATAAAATATAATTTGAAATAGAAAGGATATATGAACAAGCATTTCATCTGCTTGCACATATATAATACTAAATAAATGTCAACAAATTATCGTAGATATGTGTGAAAATATGTGAAAATATTTTCATTAACAACCAAAGAATACTTCTTTAAAGAATTTCTCTGTGAATTCTTTTCCCTTGACTTTTAAGAAGTTATTCGTACTAGCTCCACCATGTTCTAATAAGCCACTACTATATTTACCAGCAACTTCTTTCTTTGTTTCTTCGTCGCAGCTATCTGCTTGTTCCATCAGATCTAAAATTGCACTAAGATATTTAATTTCTAATTCATCAAATCTACTAGATGAATCTTCTGTTACACTCTTAGTCACAGAAGCCTTGATCAATTGTGAGTTACACCAATCATCTTTTGCTGGTATATCAGCAATATCATTATATTCATTCAAAACAGGAGTTAAACTATCAATGATCTTAGTTTGATCTTTATTGATCAAAGTATCATATAACTCTAGCATTAAAGTATCTTTCCCCATGAATTTCATCCTATCATAAGAAAACAAAGCCATATCTTTCTCAAAAGGATTGATAACGATAGTATCCATGTTCATCATGCCACTAACTTGCATTGTAGAAACATGTCCTAATCCTTCAGCATAATAACAACGTACATTAAATACTGCTTGACCTAAATCGATCTTACTGAACTCTCCTGTATCCTTTTCAGTAAGAAAATATCTTTCACTTATAACTTTAAGCATTTCTTTTAACATAAAAGCTCTCCTTTAATTAACATTAATATTATATCACTTAACTTTGTTAAAGAAAAAACAGCCTAAGCTGTCTTCTGTTCAACATTCCATAAGTCATAGTAAGAAACAAATGGTATCTCACTTACATAACTTCTCGCAAATGTCCTCTGTTCATCAACATTACCACTATGGCGTTCCTTAAGTAGTTTCTGATTAGCCATATATTTAACATACATAGTCTTCTTTAATAAGAATATCCTAAATACTGTCTCTCTGATGATACTACTTCTCTTATCATTAGGAAGTAAAGATAAAGTTTCTTTAACATCATTACAGATATTACTAGCTATCTCAACACACTTATCTTTCAATGTTTCAGGATCATTAAGAGAAGCTATATCTAATTTTCTTTGAAGAGCCGTAGGTTTATTAGAACCATTATATAATTTCAAGAAATGATCATATAGATCATCATCACCAATATATAAAGCTACTAATTCATCGATATATTTCTCTAATATCTCTCCTGTTGCTGTTATGCAATAGAACATGCCTCTTGCTTCAATATAATCATTCTCATTTAAGATAACTGCTCTTTGTTCTTTATCTTTTTGCCAATAGATGATATAAGGTGCATAAAAATGTTCTTCATTGACTTTTTCTATGTCTCTATAGCCAATATATCTATTAGCTGGACGCTTACTGTTGATATTTATCGGAAAATTCCTACAAACCTTAAAATCTTCACTTATCTGAAGTAAAGAACTCAATACATTATAATTTTTATCCTGTTTATTCTTTTCAAGATAATCTTCAAGACTGCCGTTAAAACTGTCTGCCGTTTCAAAAGAAACAAAATCGTTTAGTAAATCATATAGTGCCATTAAACAAAACCTCTAACAGTAACAATTATACTATTTATATAAATTTATGCAAACGCTTTCTATATTACAAACAACACGTTTTTTCACAAGTCAAAATATAAGATGAGTCAATTTTGCGACAAGAATTTTTCCTAGGATCACTACTACCACATATGTGCTCATTTCTGAGTTGAATATGATATAATATTAAACGCAAGCGAGGTAAAAAGATGATTAAATTAGTTGTTGCTGATATTGATAATACTTTGGTGCCTAAGCATCAACCTGTTTTAGAAAGAACAAGAAATGATATTTTAAAACTGCAAGAAAATGGTGTTTTATTTGGTTTAGCTTCAGGACGTAATGTCGAACAATTAAATACACTTCAACAACAATGGCATATCAAAAGCGATATTCTCATCGGTTTAAATGGTTCAGAGTTATATGATGGCATCTCTAACTACACTAAGTTATATTATGAGTTACAACCTGCTCAGATAAAACTTGCCCTTGAGATAATGCGTCCATTTGATTGTAACCCTACTGTTTTTAAGAAAGATGTCAGTTATGTAGGCAAGATCGATCAAAGGATCAAAGATGCTCAAAAATACCTCAAAGACAATACTGTCGTTTTAGTAGAAAATGAAGAAGAATTCTATAAAGAACCAATCCCTAAGATGTGTTTTAGGATCAAGCAAGAAGATTGGCCAGCTATTGAAAAAAGATTACAGTCCTATCATCTTGAAGGTTTCAAAGCCTTCCGTACTGAATTCACAATGTTAGAATTCTGCCATGAAAATGCTAGTAAAGGTGCATTGCTTGCTAAGTTCTGCCAAGATCATAACATTGATCTTAATGATGTTGCTGCCTTTGGCGATATGACTAATGATATCTCTATGTTAGAAATAGCAGGTATGTCAGTATGCTTATTAAATGGCAGTGATGATGCAAAGAATGCTAGTAAATATATCACAGATTACGATGTCGATCACGAAGGATTTGCTGACTTTGTGGAGAAACACATCTTAAGTGAGGTTTAATATGTCAATAGAATTATTTGAACAATATGGTCTCACTCTTAGTCAACAACAAGAAGAAATGCTAGAAAAATATGCTGATCTATTAGTAGAATGGAATCAGAAGTTTAATCTAACAGCGATAACTCAAAGAGATGAGATCTATCTAAAACATTTTTTAGATTGCCTTTTATTAGCGAAAAAACTTGATAAAGACATCGCATTAGTTGATGTCGGCAGTGGTGCCGGCTTTCCAGGAATAGTCATTAAGATCTATCGCCCTGATATCAAAGTCACGCTTTTGGAGCCCAACAACAAGAAAGTCACTTTCTTAAAAGAAGTGATATCACAGTTAGACTTAAAAGATATTGAGGTTTATGATGATCGAGCTGAAGATTTCAGTAAGGATCATTATCAACAATATGATGTCGTAACAGCTAGAGCAGTTGCTGCCTTAAATATCTTATGTGAATTATGCTTACCATTAGTTAAAGTCAATGGCTTATTCATTGCGATGAAAGGTCCAAAAGCTTTGGAAGAATTAGATCAAGCTAAAAACGCGATAAAGACATTATCTGCTGAATATATCAGTAAAGATGAATTTGCTTTAGATGAAAGCACAAGGATATTTTTAAATATCAAAAAAATAGGAAACACTAACAAAAAGTATCCCCGTAACTACGGACAGATAAAGAAAAGACCCCTTTAGGAGGATTTATGTCAAAATTTCAAGAAGTCAACATTAACGAGATCAAACCCAACCAATACCAGCCACGAAGCAATTTCGATGAACAATCAATTCAAGAATTAGCCTCGTCTATCAAAGAAAATGGCTTACTTCAACCTATTACTCTTAGAGAAACTTTCACAGGCTATGAACTGATCGCTGGTGAAAGAAGATATAGAGCTTGTAAATCACTAAATATGGAAAAGATCCCTGCCATCATCATTGAAGCAGGTGAAGTCAAAACCGCTACACTAGCTCTTATCGAAAACATCCAAAGAGAAGATCTTTCAGCTATCGAAGAAGCTAATGGTTACTTACAGATGATAAGACTTACTGGTCTTACCCAAAGTGAATTAGCTGAAAAAGTCGGCAAGACTCAATCAACGATCGCTAATAAGATCCGCTTATTAAACTTAGATGAAGAAGTTCAACAAGCTATCAGTTCTAAAGAGATAACTGAAAGACACGGCAGAGCTTTATTATCATTAAATGAGCAACAACAAAAAGAAGTATTAAATAAGATCAAAGATAAAGATTTCAATGTAGCTCAAACAGAAGCTTATGTTGAATCGCACTACGAAAAACCAAAAAAGAAAAAAGGTTCTTTAAAATGCTTTGGTGTAGCAACAAGACTAGTCATCAATTCATTTAAAGAGACTTTCAAAAAAGTCAAAGAATTGACTGAAGATGTTTCTTGGGCAGAAAGCGAAGATGATGAAAACTACATCATCACAATTAAAGTTAAAAAGTAAATTTATTATGTTAGAATAAATAGTGAGGTATACGTGTATGGGTAAGATTATCGCCATGGCTAACCAAAAAGGTGGTGTTGGTAAAACTACAACTAGCATCAACCTAGCAGCAGGTTTAGCCTATTTAAAAAAGAAAGTATTATTAGTTGACTTAGATCCTCAATCCAATACCACTCAAGGTATCGGAGCAAGAAATGAAGTCAAACATAGTACCTATGAACTACTATTAAAAGATGCAGATGCCAAAGATTGTATCATCAATCTAAAGATACCACCATTAGATCTTATCGGAGCTACGATCGATCTAGCAGGTAGTGATCTAGAAATGGCTAACTATCAAGAAGGTAGAGAAAAGCTTCTAAAAAATAAATTAGATGTCATTAAAAATGATTATGATTTCATCATCATTGACTGTCCACCATCATTAGGATTATTGAATACCAATGCTTTAACTGCTGCTGATTCTGTCATCATACCCGTACAATGTGAATACTATGCTTTGGAAGGATTGACACAATTATTATCAACCATCCGTTTAGTTCAAAAGCTCTATAACCCTCGCTTATATATTGAAGGTGTTGTCCTAACAATGTATGATGCTAGAACTAAATTATCTATTGAAGTACAACAAGAAGTTAGAAAATACTTCAAAGAGAGAGTTTATAAATCTTACATACCACGTAATGTCCGTTTATCAGAAGCTCCATCATATGGCAAATCCATATTTGAACATGATATCAAATCAGATGGTGCTAGAGCATATGCTTCTTTAGCAAAAGAAGTCATCAATAAAAACAGTTAGGAGTACTCATGGCAAAGAAAACAAAAAGTAATGAACGTTTAGGTTCTGGTTTAGCAGCAATTTTCGGAGATGATGTTACTTCCGTCTTAGATGAAATTCAAAGTGGTGCTAAAAGTGATGAATATGGCACAAAGACAGTATTAAATGTCCATGATATCCGTTCTAACCCTTATCAACCACGTAAGACTTTCGATGAAACAGCCTTAAAAGAGTTAGCTCAATCAATCAAAGAAAATGGTGTATTCACTCCAATACTTGTTCGTAAGAGTGTCGGAGGATATGAACTTATCGCCGGTGAAAGAAGATTAAAAGCTTCGATCATGGCTGAAAAAGAAGAGATACCAGCTATCATCATGGATTTTGATGATAAACAGATGATGGAAATATCTCTACTAGAAAACATCCAAAGAGAAAACTTAAATGTTGTTGAAGAAGCTAATGGTTACAATAGTCTTATTCAAAATTTAGGCTATACCCAAGAACAATTAGCTGATCGTTTAGGTAAGAGCAGAACTTATGTCACAAATGTATTGCGTCTACTAAAACTTCCTCAAGATGTCTTAAAACTCGTTGAAGAAAATAAACTAACAATGGGTCATGTTAGACCACTTATCACTTTACCTGAAGAAAAGATCAGTGAAATAGCCAATAAAGCTGTTAAGGAAGGCTTAAGCGTAAGACAAGTTGAACAATTAGCTGCTGAGAAAAAGGAAAATAAAGTCAAAAAAGTAGCTAAAACAAGTGATCCTTATATCAAAGATATTCAAAAGACTTTGAGTAGCAAGTTTGCTACAAAAGTAAAAGTAACAGATAACTCGATCAATATCGCTTATCATGATGCTGATGAGCTTAATAGGATACTTGAAATATTAGATGTTATTGAATAAGGGAGCATTCCCTTTTTTTGTATTAGGAGTAAATATGTGTGGAAGATTCTATTTTGATCCTTATATCGACTTATCAAAAATAACTAAGTCAATAAAAGCAGAACAACTATCCCTATTTAAACCAGGAGAGATAACTCCTGGCTCTTTAGCCTTAGCAGTGACAACTAATGGTATCCAACTAATGAACTGGTCTTATAACTTATTTAACCGTAAGATCATTAATACTCGTATTGAATCAATAAGAGATAAAAACTTCTATGAGCAAGACTATAAAAATAACAAGTGTCTAGTCATCTCTAGTGGCTTCTACGAGTGGGATAAGTATAAGAAAAGATATTTCATCACTAGAGAAAATACTCCATTTTACTTAGCAGCAATCTATCAAAATAATTCACCATTCAATAACTTTTCCATCATCACTAAAGCTGCAGAACAAACTAAAGAGATCCATGATCGTATCCCTATCACCTTAGATAAATATAGCGCTACTAACTATCTCAATAATGAATATACAATCGAGCAACTGATTAGTCTAAAACAAGAGTTCATCATCAAATAAGGCATATAAAAAGATGGCATGCACTTGCCATCTTTTAAAATACTTAGATTACTCTTGACCAGCTACTTCAATATCAAATAATTCAATAGCTACAGGAATGATACAATCATTGTATTGCTTGCTCTCTTTTGATAAGTAGATATGATCTAAGACATCATTCATATTGATCGTAACAGAACCAGCAGTCACAGGTGTTACACTATTACCATCATAGTAATAAGCTAAACGGAACTCACCACCAAAATCACCAGTTACCGTATCTACTTGGAATGACGAGAATTGAGCGATCTCTAGATAAGGGTCCTTCTTCATTTCTTCAATAGATTTACTACCAGCTTCAACTATAAAGTTAGAAGCATACTTAACATCATTTAAGCCTAAATAGTAAGCAAATCTAGCTGAACCAACATTATTGACATACTTACCATTATCTAAGATTGTAAAGTTACTAGCCTTAACTCCCTCTAATGAATAAGGTAAGTTAGTATTAGAATAATTCATCTCTTTAACAGCTTTTAAAGTGATCTTATCACAATCATCGCCTTTTTGGATTACATCGCCAACTTTATTTTGACTCATGCCACCATAGATCATCTGAGCATTGATCTTAGCTCTGAAATAATCAAAGAATTCTTTTAAGTCGCTACCAGAGATAAGAACATGAGCCTTACTCATTTTTTTAGCTGGAACAGCTTTACTTCTATCACTAGCTTTCTTAAAGACTTCTAAGATCTCTTGCCTAATAGCCTCACTTGTCTGATCAGCACCAGCTTCAATCATATGATAAACTTCAACTTCATGTTCTTTACTTAAAGAATTGATAACGATCTCAACCATTTCACTAGTCTTATTGAAAGTAACATCAACATCCTTAGAGTTATAAATGTGATATCTTTCTTCATCAACAAATATCTCATAAGAATTGATCTTTTCTGTTTCAGTGTCCTCAATTGATTGAACAGCTTTAACAACATTTTCTAATGACTTTACTAGATCAAAATCTTCTTTCTCTTCAAAATAATGTTGATCTTCAACTAATGGATAATACTTATTCATAGCTAAAGAAGCATCAAATTTCATTGATTCGATATCTTTTCTGATCTCCTCATCAGTTTCGTTAGGATAGATCTCTTTAGTAGCAGAACCTCTCTTACTCTTATCTTGGCTATCAACATAGATAGTAAGTTTTGTATGAGTTACTGATGAGATCCTATGTTGATCAAGTTGTTGCTTGATGAAAAATGCTTGATGAGATACTGTCTCTTTTTGGACGATCTGATAATCAGCTAGATTACTCTTATTTAAAATTTCAACTAATCTCTTCATATTAACCAAGTCTCACTTTCGTCTTAATATATGGGCCACCATCACTGACAACAACCCATTCCTTATAACCTTTACCACACATACCATTACCATTAGTAACGACATCTTTGCCAACCATTGAAATATTAGCTAACAAATCAGGTACATAACCAGTTAAGATAACTGGAGTAAATACTTTACCAGTAAGCTTGCCATCTTTGATCTCACTAGCTCTAGATAATACACATTGAATACCCCAATGTTTAGGATCTTCCATGCCTGACTGACCATTACTGATAAGGAAACCATACTTAACAGAAGCGATCATTTCTTCTAAAGTATTAGTGCCTTCACCAAAGTAAGTATTAGTCATTCTTGTATAAGCTTTCCTTTCAAATGACTCTCTTCTACCATTACCAGTAGGCTTAACATTTAAACGCATAGCTGATAGTAAGTCATTCATACCACTTACAAGATAACCCTTCTTCAAGATCTGAGTAGTACCAGATAATACACCTTCATCATCAAAGTAATAAGAAGCCGTATCAGTTACTTGATCAGTACCATCATACATATCAGTGATATCACTAGCGATCTTTTCTTGCATATGATCTTTAGCGATAGCTCTATTCTTAACAAACATATCCATCTCTAAGCCATGCCCAAATGCTTCATGAGCAATAAGACCAGCAGCCTCTGGTGTACAGATTACTTCATACTCACCAGGAGTGATATGTGGTGCATCAAACAATTTGATAAGATTCTCATAAGTCTCATCTAACTTAGCTGCCATTTTGTCAATGATCTCAACACCAATAAAGCCTGACTCACTAGTAAATAACATATTTGTCTTACCATCTTTTAAAGCAACTAATGCTCCAGCTGATAACGAATAAGCAAAAGACTGCATTAGATCTTTCTTCTCTGATAAGAACATCTTACTGATCTTAACATGAGTGAAAGTCGCTTGAGCTTCAATGATGAACTCTTTCTTAGCATATTTATCAGATACTTCTTTTAACTTATTCATGATGTCTTGCTTAGAAGTAGTCGCAATATTATCACTCTCAGTAGAAGCAAATTGTTTTTCAATCTCTTCTTCTTCAATCAAAGCTGTAGGATATTGTTCAACTTTTAAAGCTTTTAACATCTTATCTTGAGCAGTCAATTGTTCCTTAATAGAATTAGCCAACTCATTAACATCATCAATCTTATTGAAAGAATATTCTTGATAAGTGCCATTTAGATAAACTCTGACAACAAATCCTCTTTCTGCGAAACGATAAGGATTGATATCACAACTTCTTTGTGAATATCTATAATTTGTGCCACCAACATCAGTAGCTAAAACCGAAACATATTGATAATCTTTACTTAATAGTTTGATCAATTCTTTTAACTTCGGTTTACTTTTAATTAGATAACTTGATTGTTCTAAAAGCATTGTATACCTTCTTTCTAATATGTTAATATCTCATAACCATCTTCAGTAACAAGTAATGTATGTTCCCATTGGGCACTAGGCAATTTATCTTTCGTATAAGCTGTCCAACCATCAATGGCTGAGATATGAACTCCACTCTTTTTCATATTTAACATTGGTTCAATTGTAAATACCATACCAGGCACTAACAAACAACCGGTGTTCTTCTTACCATAGTGATAGACAAATGGTTCTTCATGAAATTCAATTCCTACACCATGGCCACCAAAATCCCTAACAACCTTATAACCATTTTTTAAGGCATGTTGCTCGATCACATAACCTACATCCCCTAATCGACCATAAGGTTTAACTTGTGCCACACCTAAATTTAAGCATTCTTTACAAACATCAACTAATTTCTGTTTTTCATTAGTAGTCTTACCAATAACAAACATCCTACTAGCATCAGAATAATAACCCTTGTAGATAGTAGATACATCAACATTGATGATCATTCCCTCTTTTAAAACTTGTTTCTTACTAGGGATACCATGACAGATGACATCATCAATAGAAGTACAAACATGCTTTGGAAAACCTTCATAATGATAAGGAGCACAGATTGCACCATGAGATTCTGTATAATCTCTTACCCATTCATCAATCTCTAAAGTAGTGATGCCTTCTTTGATATTACTAGCTACATAGTCTAATACACCAGTATTGATAACAGAACTCTCTTTAATACCTGCAATCTGTTCATCAGTTTTGATAAGAGAATCCTTAGGAACACCAACAACTCCAGCTGCTCTTAATTCAGCTAATTTCTTTAAAGTTTCTTCTCTATTCATACTAATCACCTACATAAGTTCCTGTAACCCCAAAAATCTTTACACCTTTACGGATATTACTAGAAGTAAGCTCACCACTACCAATGATCGTTAGATCTTGAGGAATGTAATAACCTTTATCGATCTTAAAATCACTAGCACTAGGAGTGATGATATTAGAACCTGTATAAGTAGGGATAGTTCCTGTTATCTTAGTTCCTTTAGAATAAGCAGTATAACCGCTTAAGATATCAGCAGAAGTAGCTGTAGCTTGGGTAGTATCAACTTCAACATAAGTACCAGTAACAAGTACGCCACGGATATAAGCCGTCTTACCTTCTCTGATATCACTAGCAACCGCATTACAACCATTAGTCAACATGTAACCCTGAGCTACTAATTCTTCTCTAACTTTGACACTCATTGAACCTTTCAATATGAAGTAAGTGATGATGATACCTACTAACATGGAAGATAAAACAACCACAACCGCATTTCTACCATAATGAGGTGTTACATATTCATATTCGTCATCATCATCAAGATCTTGTTCATCATGTAACAAATCATCTTCATCAGCTACATCTTCAATCTGCATTGTTGTTTCAAGATTCATTGTCTTTTCTTCTTCGAGATCTTGTACTGTACTATCTGGAATAACTATTGTCTTTTCAGCTTCAACTTCATTTAATTCAGCAGTATCATCTAGCATAAATGACATAGTTTCTTCTGGTTCAGCCTTTGGAGTAACTTCATCATTTTCTTTTTTCTTTTTCTTAAATAAATTGATCATACTACTCTTCATCCTGCCCTTCGCCAACATAAGTTCCTACGACATTGAACACCTTAACACCTTTTCTGATGTTTTCACTAGTCAAGTTCCTATCGCCCTTAACAACTATCTCATCTGATAAATAAGCATTACCAGTGATAGTAGTAGCAGTAGATGATGGAGTGATCGTTTGACCATAGATGACTTGTAAAGTACCTACCACAAGTTCACCATTAACATAGGCTGTCTTACCTTGTAAGATAACATCACTAGTAGCAGTAGCATCACTTGTATCAAATCTAACTGCTGCTCCATTTACCAATTCACCATTAACATAGGCTGTCTTACCCAAAATGATGTCTTCAGCTGTTGCTGTTGCATCACTAGTCAAGACATAGCCCTCCTTTGTCATATCTTTTAACACTGTAGTCTCTAATATCTTATGTGTAATAAAATAACCGGCAACACCACCTAACAACAAACCACTTATTGCTAGTGTGACCATGCCTAAGATTATTTTCTTATTTCCTGCATTAGCACTATCCATGAAAATTCCTCCTAACTCTCATAATTATATAACACTTTTATTAAAAAATAAATTGAATAAGCATAGGCTAACTAATACTCATAAGCAACAAAAAAAGCTCCTTCCTAAGCAAAAACGATCAAATCACACCAGGAAAGGAGCCGACAGTTATATATACAAGTATTTTTTCATACTATTTTGGCGAATAATCAGTTAAAGTCTTACTATCTCTTATTGTTAAAGCACTTTGCAAGTCAGTAGCAGTAAACTCATATTCGAAATTATCCGCATCATACCAATAAGCTTTATCTGTTATTGAACTATCTTTAAAACTGATTCCTTCACACCATTGGCTTCCGCCACCATCATCATAAGTGATCACCACTTTTTCTTTTAAATTACCTGAAGTGATCTTAACTTTATCACCATTCATACTTCCATCCCCATGTTTAAAATAGTAATAATAGCCTTCATCAAAATCTATGATGATATAAATATCATAGTTACTACCTTTTTTAACATAAGCATAGACTCCTGAATCACCATTTTTAACACTATCTTCATCATTAGTGGTGTAATATAAAGACTCTTTCGTTTCAACAGTTTCTTCAGCATCAGCTGAATAATCATAGATTGTCTTCTTATTGATCATCTTAATGACAGAATCAATATAAGCAGCATCCATATATCTACTATTACCAGTTGAGCCAACGGTTAAGACAGCATTTTTAGCTGAATCACTATTTTTAAACTTGATGATATAACTCTCACCATCTAAAGTAATAACCTTCAGCGAATCTTTTAAATTGCCAGAAACAATATCCATTCTTAAAACATCATCCGACTGCTCAGTCAACAAATAAACATATCCATCATCTAGATCAATCAAAAAGAATACTCTATTCTCTTCATCATCCTTATTTAACACATACGCATACATGCCAACTGTTCCTTTTTTAACTGTAGTAGCATCATTAGTTGTATAGTACAGGGAATCATTATTTGTATCAGTTTTAGTAGTAGTTTGACTACTTTTTGTAGTATTAGTTTTATTGCTACTTGTTGGTGAATACTCGAAAGTAGCATTCATAGACAAGCTAAATGCTGCTAAAAACAATAAAACCCACTTCAACCATTTTAATCTCTTATAACCTACTTGATTCCTATGATCGATATATAAAGCTGGTACAGCAAATAATAGCACTTCCAATAAAATACTAATTTTTATTAATATTTCATCTGCATCAAAGCTAAATATGCTCAATAATGAAACAACAATCTGAATAGCAATGATGATTGCCCCTACCTTAGCACAGGTTGACAAACTTAAGAAGAGATATTTGAGTTTACCGATTAGATTATTCTCATTTTTCTTTAATTTTTTACCACAATAAGGGCAATATTCTATATTGTCATCTATTTCTCTTCCACATTTTGAACACTTCATACTTACCTCCTATAATCCCATGATCTCTTTTTTCTTCTTATCAAACTCTTCTTGAGTCAATATGCCACAATCTAGTAAATCTTTTAGCTTCTTGATCATTTCAATCTGTTGATCTAAAGATAATGTTTCTTGTTTTATTGAACCATTACCAGAGATATTTTGAGCCATATTGACCCCATAGACCATACTAGCAGCCCCTCCTAAGCCATGTTTTTGAATACCACTAGCAATCTTCTGTTGAGCAGCAATATTAGCTGCTTTTTGAGAAACATCCTCATAAGCTTTGACATTCATCTTATTTGAATTGAATTGATTAACAAGATTTCTTGAATTATCAGATAATTCAATGTTTTCAATAGAAACTTGAACAATTTCAAAGCCAAATCTTTCTTTCCAACTACCTGCATTAAACTTGTCATTTTTGATTGCTTGAGAAATCTCATTTGCTAGAGAAGGTAATTGAGCAATACGATACTGTTGAGATAATGAGTTTAAGGCAACAATGAATGATTGAATGAAATCCGACAATAATTGTCCCCTTACTGACTTATCATCAAAAGAATAGTAATCAACATTTGCGGGTAAGAAATTCTTTATAAAGACTACTGGGTCAACAACCTTCAACGAAAAACTACCATAAGCAAATATCTCAAGATCACAACCATAATAAATATCGTTATATACTTGTGGACCTTTTGTTCCAAATCTAATATTTCTTATTTCTCTAAGATTAACAAAAATAACTTTTTTTGTTTCAGAGGAAACTCCACCATATCTAAACTTTTCCGTTATCTTATCTTTAACTGCCTCGTCAAAATCATCACCATTAAAGATTGAATATTCTCCTAATTGATACTCATATACCCCAGCATCAGTGATGATATTTTCTATCTTTGAACCACTAAAGATAAAGGCAGCAGTATTTTCCGGTACTAATATCTTAGAACCACTTGTTATCACATCTTTGTTTTTCTTTGTTTGCGGATTTTTATAAAAACCCGGCAATACTACTGTATGCTCATCAAATTGACTAACAGTGATAACATCTAACCATTGATCATTGATCGTATTTGAAATTGAATCAGTTAATGCACGTATAATTCCCATATCATTTATTCCTTTCTACAGCACTTGTTCATTATCACAATATTTACATATTACTTTTTGCCCCTTTTTACCTGACAAAGGTGCATGACAACAAACACACTTTGTTGTAACAATGCTGTTATTTTGACTTCCAAGATTAAGATCTACTCCAAACTTTTTACCAATTTTATTACCAATGGCACTGCCAACAACTCCAGCAACATTTACAACATCTTTGATAGTTTCTAAAAACTGATCTTCAACTTTGGTCTTAGGAAGAATGCTCTTAGCTCTTTCTTCAAAAAGATCTGCTTCATTTTTTCTTGAACCAAAATTGTAAACTTCAAAACCATTTTTAAAAGTAAAGATAAGATCCCATCCACCATTACCAATCTTAACCTCAACCTTAGCTATCCCATCAACAATAACAAGTTCAGATAATGATCTAGGATGAGGCACTTTCTTATTTTTAAATAGTCCTACTTCTGTTTCTACTCGCACTAAATACTCATCAGTTAACATTAATGATACTTGTTGCTCATTATAAATAACATCATCACTTTGTACTAGAATATCGCCATATGAATAACTATCGTTAAAATAATTCTCAAACATAAAAATCTCCCCTTGTTGTTATAGATCATCTTCGTAAATTCATTGTAACATAAGTTACACGAACAGTGTAACTATATTTTACTTTTAGAGTGAGAAAATAACAATGTGGTAACCAACTATGGAAGATAAGAAAAACGAAAATTATGTCTATGAATTAGTAAGTGCAAATATCAAAAGGATCCGTAAAGAAAAAGGCTTAACTCAAGCAGAACTTGCTGAATTAATGACTTACTCCAAACAGTTTATTTCTAACATTGAAAGTAAGAACCATCAAACCTTCTCTTTAGGTACATTATGGCGTTTTGCTGATGTGCTAGGCATAGATATACGAGAATTATTCAAAGAAGAGAATGAAAATAACGATCAAAAATAAGGATCGTTTTTATTTGCGCAAAAAGCCATTAAGAAAAAATGTCCCTAGGGACAAAAATTCGAAACGGAAGTTGTTTTTTTAGTAAAAAGTGATAAAATGCATTTAGAAAAAGTGTCCTTAGGGACAAAAATTTGAATTGGAGGCAACATGGAAATAAAAAGAGATATCTATTTAAATAGGCTCATTGTTAGAAAACACAATGGTTTTATTAAAGTAATAACTGGAATACGTAGGTGTGGAAAGTCGTATCTTCTCAACAATCTTTTCTATAATCACCTTTTATCTGAAGATGTAAAAAAAGAAAACATCATTAAGTTTTCTTTTGATGCAGCAGATGATCTAATTAAAATCGGTGAAGATCCTTTACTTTTGGATAACAATTTCAAAGATAAGTGCGTAGATCCTAAAAAATTTTTAAATTGGTTACTACCTCAAATCACATCAGATGAAATGCACTACATTTTACTTGATGAGGTTCAAAAATTGGGAGCTTTTGAATCAGTATTAAATGGTTTTCTCAAAAAAAGCAATGTTGACGTATATGTCACTGGAAGTAATTCAAAATTCTTATCAAAAGATATCCTGACTGAATTTGAAGGAAGAGGTGATGAAATACATATCTTACCTTTGTCTTTCTCAGAATATTATGCATTTAAAGGTGGAGATAAATCAGAGGCATTTGATGACTACTCAGTTTATGGTGGATTACCTGCCGTTGCTTTAATGAATACTGAAGAACAAAAAACTAATTATCTGATCACCCAAATAAATGGTATCTATCTTAGAGATATCATCAAAAGATATAACTTATCAGATAACACAATGATTGGCGAAGTCTTGGATGTTATTGCCTCTGGCATATCTACCTTAACTAATCCTCTAAAGATTTCCAACACTTTTCTTGCTGAAAAAAAAGAAAAAATAAGCGATACTACAGTAAATAAATATATAGGTTACATGGAAGATGCCTTTATGATTCAAAGGGTAAAACGTTACGATGTTAAGGGAAGAAAATACATAGGAACTCCTTATAAAATCTATTTTGATGACATTGGATTAAGAAATGCAAGGCTTAACTTTAGGCAGATAGAAGGCACACATATAATGGAAAACATCATCTATAACGAATTACGATACAGAGGCTATCAAGTAGATGTTGGCTGTGTAGAAGCAAAAGCAAAGGATAAAGATGGAAATGACAAAAGAGTCCAATACGAAATAGACTTTATCGCAACTTTAGGAAGTAAAAAATATTATCTTCAATCAGCATATGCCATTCCAAACGAAGAGAAATATCGACAAGAAACTGCCTCATTTAACAAAGTTGATGATTCGTTCAAAAAGATCATTATTGTTGAAAAAAGCATGAAAGCACGCCGCGATGAAAAAGGTTATGTCACTATTGGAATAAAAGAATTCCTATTAGATTCAAATAGTTTAGATGCTTAAATATTAAACAATCATAAAGATCGTTTTTTAATCCATTAAGAAAAAATGTCCTTAAGGTCAAAAATTTGAAATGGAAATGGCATCCTTGTCTCAATAAATCTCTCATTAGTTCATCAACAATATCAGATTCAAACTGTCCCATTAGCTTTTTACCCGTGTAAATATTTACATTGACATTTACCATCTTATTTGCTCCTTTGATCACATAATATAAATCAAAACACCCAATGTCGATGATTTTAAACCCACTGTATACAACCATCATAAAACATTTTCAAACAAAAACGACCCTTTCGGATCGTTCTTACTCTACTGTGATATCTTCAAATTTAAACTCAATGACTTTCTCTAAATCAGTAGGATTAACTTCTACTTGATGTCCTACTTTACCAGCGCTAAAGATGATCTTGTCAAACTTTTGAGCACTGCTATCAATAACGGTTGGAAAGAATTTTTTCATTCCTATTGGACTGCACCCCCCATGTACATAACCCGTTAAAGCTAACAGCTCTTTCATTTTAACCATTTCAATGGATTTCTCATTTACTGCCTTAGCTGCTTTCTTTAAATCAAGCTCTTTATCTACTGGCACAACAAACACATAGTTCTGTTTACTATGACTAGTAGTGACTAAAGTCTTAAACATCCTTTCAGGATCAACTCCCACAATACGAGCGATCTGACTACCTGTTAAAGAAGCATCTAATTGATATGAGTAACATCCATACTCTATCTTTTTCTGATCCAATATACGACCAACATTGGTCTTTTCTTTTGTGTTCTTCATAAACTTATTCTATCACAATTTTAAGCCAAATAAATCAGCATAATCATTACTTTCAATGATCCTACTACTTGGCTTATCAACATTCTCTAGCATTGATTCAATCCTATTTTCAATAGTAGTATCAATGAATCTATTAACATCAATACCTCTTAATTCAAAGAATAACAAAGGATCTTGATCAAAACGACTACCAATACCATATAGTACAGCAGCAACATGCTTACATAACACTGCCCAATCAGGACAACTACACGAAAAACTTATCTCTCTAGGATTTGGAAATAATCCATTCTGACTGATAAATAATTCTTTTAATTCTTCTGGAAAAGTACCATTAACTAACTGTTCAAGATTTTCTATCTTCTTAGTACATTGATCAATAAGAGTCTGCATCTTATCTTCATCAACTGGATCAATATGTACTTCTACTATATAAGGAGTTTTTCTTGTTCCCTGTACTTTAGCTAATACAACACCTTCTCCAATTTTTAAATCAACCACTGCCCCACTTTTAACATAGCGTTTACCTCTAGGTAATCTACTAGCATAATCAGCATATCTCTCTAAGTTTTCACACCAAGCTTTCCCCCACCAACTATTAACGATCTTATTGCCTTCAATAATGACTGGTTCTAATGTTTTACCCTTCTTCTTAGCTTTCTTATTTGTTTCTTCTACCTTAGCTTTCAATTGCTTTTCCGTAGGTTGAGAATAATATTCACTGTTCCAATAACTTCTTGACATACTAATCCCTCCTAATCATCTAACTTAAGTAAAGAGAATAACTCTTTATCGCTTAATTCAGTGATCCAATTTTCGCCAGTTGAACCAATGACATTTTCCACTAATTCTTTCTTTGAATTAATTAACTGATCGATCTTCTCTTCAATAGTGCCCTTGCAAACAAACTTATAGACCATGACATTCTTCTTTTGGCCAATACGATAAGCTCTATCTGTTGCTTGATTTTCAACTGCTGGATTCCACCATCTATCAAAATGAATGACGTGAGTAGCATTAGTTAAGTTTAGTCCTGTACCACCAGCCTTTAAAGATAAGATCATATAAGGCACATAATGTTCATCTGATTGGAACTTATCAACCATCTTTTGTCTAGTAGCTACCTGTGTACCACCATGAATGACTAAACCTTTACGTTCAAATATCTTTGATAAAAATTCATCAAGATAAGGAATGATCTCTTTAAATTGGGTAAATACCAATACTCTTTCTCTTTTCTCATAAATAGTAGTACAGATCTCTTTCAAAAGTTCAAACTTACCACTATCTTGTTCATTATAAGTTTCTTGCCCTAAGAACTCATCAGGATGATTACACAACTGTTTTAATTTTACTAAAGCTCCTAATATGACACCTTTTCTAGTGATTCCTTCTGATTCACTTATCTTTTCTTCCAAGTCAGCAATATATTTACGATATAAGACAACCTGTTTCTTTGACAACTGTACAACACTTACCATCTCTTGCTTATCAGGCAAATCTTTAATGATCGACTTATCTGTCTTAACTCTTCTAAGTAGGAAAGGAGAGATCATCGATCTTAACTTACTATAACCTTCAGGATTAGACTCTAATCTTTTAGCGTAACTGCTAAACTCCTTAGAAGTACCTAATAAGCCTTTATTTAAGAAGTCAAATAATGACCATAAATTAGAAAGATCATTTTCAATAGGAGTACCAGTCATCGCGATCTTCATCCTACCATGAAGTTTTTTAATCTGACGAGTCTGTTTAGTAGTAGGATTTTTAATAGCTTGAGCTTCATCTAGAATGATAGTCGACCAATTTATCTCTTCTAATTGAGTGATACGACAAGCCAAACCATAAGTAGTGATATTTAAAAATGCTGGATGAGTCAAAACATCTTCCCCTAAACTATCAGCAGTTTTACCATGTAAGATCTGTACTGGCATTTCAGGAGCAAACTTTTCTGCTTCTTTTAGCCAGTTGCCAAGTAAAGAAGCTGGTACGATAAGTAATACCTTAGCATTTTCATCACTCTTTCTTAGCCTTTCTAAATAAGCTAATACTTGAATAGTCTTACCCAAACCCATATCATCCGCAAGACAGGCACCAAAGCCTAATTGATCCATCGTATTCAACCAAGTATAACCTGTCTTTTGATAAGAACGCAAAGTCGCATTTAAGCTCTTAGGTACTGGCACGCTTTTGATCTTCTTAGGTGTTCTTAAATCTTTCAACAAAGAATTAAGCCAGTTTCCATTAGTGATAGAAGCACCAATATCAATGTTTCCTTTACTATCATCATCTTGTAATTGTAAACGTAAAGCATCTTTCAAAGTCAATTGTCCTTCAATATGACTCATCTGATCTAATAATTCTTTTAATTTTTGATGATCTACAGCTACCCATTTTCCCTTTAAGAAAGATAGTCCCTCAGATTGATCAAGTAATTGTTGGATCTCTTCCATAGTCAATTCGATCCCATCAACAGTTAATCTTGGCACCATTGTCAGTAAGCTATCCATTCCTAAAATAGCAGGCTTATCTTGACCAATAGTCACTGATAAAGAAATATTGTTACTTCGTTTCTTCCACCAATTAGGAATACGACAGACAATGCCAGCTTTCTCAATATTTTCTACATCTTTTAAAAACCTCCAAGCTTCCTTAGAAGTCAAACGTAAAGGATGAAACATCTCACCAGTAGAAACAAACTCATTAATCAAACTAGACTGGTCCGCTGCCCTATTTAAACAAGATAAAAGATCTAATAATCTTTTTCTATCATTCTTATATTCCGTTAAAGCATATTGTAAAGGCAAGTGTCTTATCTTACCATTATCCCCCTTAGTAGCATAAGTAGCTAAGAAAGCAAAAGGAAACTGTTCATCTTTATTCTCCACCAAATGAAAGAAGATCCTTTCAGCTGCCTTTAAAGATTGACTCTTACTAGAAAGATATAAAGAAACAGATTCATCATAATCTTTGATCTCACAGCTAAAGCATTCATTTAGTTTAGAATAATACTTTTTTAGCCATTTCTCATTTATATTTTCTGCCCCTAAACAATATGGCACAGCTGATAAAAGGTCTTCTAAAAGCTCATCAGTTGGTTCAACTTTTGTTTTCTCCCTAGAGATCTCAATATCAGGTATCTTAGTAAGCCCATTAACAAACTTCTCTGCACAATAGTAAAGATAATTACCAGCCACATCTAACCATTCAGGCTTTTCTTTAAAAGCTAGATCATAAAAAGACTGATAAGGTTTTTCTATCAATTTTTCTTTCCAACTAGCTAACTCATCACTTAACTCTTCATTTCTATCATCAACCACAAAGCCATTATCTGTGATCACTAACTGTATCTTACTATTCATTTCTTTCACCTTTTTTCCTAGCACTTATAGAATAACACAAAAAGTATATTTATATCTAACAGCTATAATGTTAACGTTATCAAATTCATATTATTTGAAGCATAACAAACTCTCCTATATAATATTAAGGAAAGTGGTGATCTAATGAGTGAAAGACTATTAAATATCTTATTAACTTCCTTTTGGAAGATCTTATTACCGGGATTAACTGTAACTATCCCTTTAACAGCTATATCTTTTTTTATCGCAATGATAATCGCAACGATCGTAGCCCTTATTCAGTTTGCGAAAATCCCTGTATTAAAACAGTTATGTCGTTTCTATATCTGGATCATTAGAGGTACACCATTACTTGTACAGTTATATGTCATCTTCTTTGGTTTACCATCTATTGGTATCACGTTAGAACCATTTCCAGCAGCCATAATCGTCTTCTCTATCAATGAAGGAGCTTATTGTGCTGAAACTATCAGAGGTGCCTTAGAATCCATAGATAAAGGTCAAATGGAAGCAGGCTATTGCGTATCAATGAACTATGTCCAAATAATGTGGCATATCATCTTACCACAAGCCTTCAAAAATGCTTTTCCATCTTTATCCAACTCTCTTATCAGCATGGTAAAAGATACATCATTAGCAGCTAATATCACAGTTGTAGAAATGTTTATGGCAACTCAAAGGATCGTAGCTAATACTTGGGAACCATTAGCATTATATTGTGAAGTAGCTTTAATCTACTTACTATTCTCTACTGTTCTAACTGCCTTACAACACTATGGTGAAAAGAAATTAGGTAGTTATCAAAACCGTTAGGAGGAAACAGTCATGCTAAAAATAAATGACCTACACAAATCATTTGGTGAATTACAAGTATTAAAAGGTGTTGACTTAACAGTTGAAAAGAAAGATGTTATAGCTATCATTGGTCCTAGTGGCTCTGGTAAAACCACTTTACTAAGATGCTTAAATTTCTTAGAAAAAGCTGATAGTGGCACAATGGAATTTGATGATACTACCTATAATTTAAAAAATATCAAACACAAAGAAATAGCCAAGATAAGAAAAAAGACAGCCTTTGTATTTCAAAACTACAATTTATTCGCTAATAAGACCGTATTAGAAAATGTCACCATAGGCTTAACAGTAGCACGCAAGATGGATAAAAAGAAAGCCAATGAAATAGGTGAATACTTCTTAAACAAAGTAGGTTTAAGTGATAAATTAAATAACTACCCATCACAACTATCAGGAGGCCAACAACAAAGAGTCGCTATCGCTAGAGCTTTAGCCACTGATCCTGAGATCATCTACTTTGATGAACCAACTAGTGCCTTAGATCCCGAACTCATTGATGAAGTATTAAATGTCATCAAAAACTTAGCTCAAGAGTCCATGACCATGGTCATTGTCACTCATGAGATGAACTTTGCGAAAAACGTTTCCAATAAGACGATCTTTATGGAAAACGGAAATATAGTTGAGCAAGGTGATTCAAAGCTATTATTTGAACATCCTCAACAAGAAAGAACTAAGCAGTTCATTCGTATGCTAGACAGAAAGGAAGAGGAAAATGAAAAAAATTAATTTTTTACTTGTCATCTTAATGTTAGTCACTTCTTTATGTGGCTGTAGCTCAAACAACCAGCAAGATGATGAAAGCGAAAAAGACTTACTTGCTCAGATCCAAGAAAAAGGAACTATCGTTATCGCAACAGAAGGTATGTGGAAGCCTTGGACTTACCATGATGACAATGATGTTCTAACAGGATTTGATGTAGAACTAGGAAAATTGATCGCAGAAAAATTAGGTGTAACAGCCGAATTTGCAGAAAGTGAATTCAACAGTGGCTTAGCAGGAGTTGATTCAAAAAGATATGATGTCATGATCAATGGTGTAGATATCACAGAATCAAGACAAGAAAAATATGATTTCTCAGATCCATATTGTTACAACCACACAGCTCTTATCGTATTAAAAGAAAACAACGAGATCACTTCATTCGAAGACTTAAATGGCAAAAAGACAGCCAACACTCTTCAATCAAGTTATGCTGCATTAGCAGATAAATTTGGAGCTGAAGTAACAGGCGTAAACGATTTCTCAGAAACTATCCAATTATTAACAACAGGTAGAATTGATGCAACATTAAATGACTACATGACTTATCTAGATTACATCACAACTAATCCAGATGCAGATATCAAAGTAGCAGCAGTATATGAAGATGCTACAAGTGTAGCTATCGTAATGCGTAAAGGTGATGAAACAACAACATTAAGAGAAGCCATTAACAAAGCATTACAAGAATTAAGAGATGATGGAACACTAACAGATCTATCAATCAAATACTTTGGCGAGGATATCACTAAATAACCACACAGACTGCTTAGGCAGTCTTTTAAAAACCCAGAGTACTAGGTTTTTCCGTAGACTTCGGAACTTCCTAGTACTTTTTCATACTCACAAAAAGTGATCCTTCAAGTCATAATCGTTCACACGATTCCAACTTGAAGGATCACTTAATTAAAATGCAAACCCTAAATCTGCTTCTTTCCTTGCTTAGTAGTCCAAGAAGCACTTAAAACAGCAATACTCTCAAAC
>CAVCVO010000063.1:0-35884 GCA_963606005.1 Anaerovoracaceae bacterium | reverse complement strand
CTGGCCTTTCCGCCGTGTGCTTATTTATATTACTCCTACCACTGACCAAAGTCAATAACTTTTTTTCTTTTTTTTAAAGTTTTTTAAAGAAAAATTTGCGAGCAAATCTGCCTAGCCAAAAAAATAACACAGTTTCCTGTGTTATTGATATTGGTTCATACTCTTCATGACCTGTCTGATCTGAGCTTCAGAAGGTTTTCTACCCATCTGCATGAACATTGCTCTGATCATCTTTTCATTGATAGGTGGATTTTCCTTTAATTGCTTCTGAATAGCTTTTCTAGTGAAGTACCAACCTAATGCGGCACCGATCACTCCACCTAACAGTACATATAATAATGACTTTACTACTTCTGGCATCGTTACATCCCTCTTTCTTCTTTAATATTTTACCTAAAATGAATTAAGTTTTCAATATGATAAAAGGCTCAAATAGAGCCTTTACTGAAAGTTGTAGGTCATTTTCCCTGTTTTAACAGGTGGGATACCTGCATCTAAAATTAGGATTCAACAATAAATTGTTGCATTCAACACATTTAGATGACGTCCGGATTCCCGATATTGACTTGTCGGAAAAGCATATCTCCTTCCAGCACCTTTATTATAAGCAATAAAAACCTCATCTACAATTATTTTATTTTTTTAATTTATATGCTACAATGATTTTGAAGTTGCAATTTATATCAATGATACTCTTTAACTGCTTGACTATCAGGATCATATGTCAAGCTTCTTTCTCTTAGATAACCATTATAACTAATCGCTATCTCCGCGTTTAACCCATCATAAGTGATATCAATGATACAACCTTTGTATGTTAGTGTTTCATCTTGTTCACTATAATCATCAAAGGCTTTTTTTATACGCATTAACGTCAAAACTTCAGCATTATTCATTCTTCTAAAAGCATCTAAGGTTTCACGATAATACAGGTAATTATTGATCGATCTTAAATAGCTACACGAAAAAGCAGTGATCAGCATTAGTAATGACAAAAAATATAAAGTAATAAATCCTTTTTTAGTAGTCGTTGTAACCGACAAAGACATAAGCGATTGGATAAACATGATATTCTCCTTCCCTATAATACTCAATGTAAATGATGCCCCATGACTCATAGAAATAGACATCTTCTACTTTTCTGAGATAGCACAAATAACCTGGTTGAGATATAAGATTATCATTTACTACAGAAATGTGACATTCATTTTCGCTAGATTGATAATAGATTTCATCAGGATTGACTTCCGTTATCTTATTTTTGGCTAGTAATAGTTGTAATTGATAGATACCTATCTCATCTTGATAAAGATAAGTGTCTTTTTTTAATTGGTTTAGATATGTGATATTTTTACAAAGAGGAATTGTTAACATTAATAGAAAAGCGATGATCGCAAGTGATAAGATCAGATCTAATAAACAATATCCACCGGTTTTTCGATCGGTATGAATATCTTGTATCTTTCTAGATTTCGCCAATATTTGTTCATATCCTTTGCTTCTTTTAGTTCAATGATACTTTCACTCACTTTATCCAAGTTATATACCAACATGATACATATCGTTATGATGACAAGTGCTAATAAACAATGTATCAATACATTACCTTTCTTCATCCTCTTCATAAACTCTTCCTGTCCCTAAAGATACAATTATACAGTAGTTACCATATTCATAACTATCTGCATGATCTGCATCGCCTAACCGATTAAATCGGATATCCATATCATTTTCTTCATAAAATTGCTCATCATTTTCCATTATTGCTTCTAGCTGAACTCTCACGATATCATTGATTGTTTCATTGACACTCCTATCATAGTTAAATCTAACTTTAATGGTAGTGATCGACAACAACACAGCAATGATAAATAATACTAGTAAGCTTTCGATCAAAGTAAACCCTTTTTTATTCATTAACAAGTGTTGCTTGACCATCTTTTATCACGATCCTTTCCCCACTAGGACAAGTAGTCTGAGATGATGTAAGTAAGCCAGCATCAACTAACTGTTGAATATCCGTTACTTTTTTCCCGTCTAGTTCATAAACTAATATCTGAGAATTGACCACTTCTACCAAAGCTTGACAACCTACATTATTGATGATCTTTTTCTTTTGAGCAATATTTGGTATCGTAAGTAAAACAATGACTGTGATGACCGTTAAGACTAAGATCATTTCTAAAACTGTAAAACCTTTTTTCATATAAAACCTCCTAAAATAGATCAAATTCATTTAACATGTCTAAAGGTATCATCAATACTTCATAAGCTAAAATTATTACTATACTAACAAATAGATAACAAATGAATTGAAATATCTTACTGACTCTTTTGATCATCGACTGCATCTTTAATTCAATTATCTGTTGATAATCTTCCAATGCACTTTCAAAATCATCATTTTTTAATCCCCATAAACATATTGAATGAAATTGTTCATCAAAATATTCATTATCTAAGGATTTTTCAAAATCAATGCCATCTTCTAGGTTATTACGAAAATGGAAAGCTAATAATCCTGATAATTGATTGTCTTTATTAAGTCTGATGATATCTAATGCTTCATGTAAAGATAAACCATTATTTAATAAGATTTTTAAATCAGAAACCAATTGATAAGTAGCAATAACCTTAAAAGCATTATCTATTTTTAAACGATGTAGTAAAGCCCAAAGCATTGTTAGTTTCTTTGAAAGATATAGATAACTCAATAAAGACAATAACGAAAGTAAAGTGATGATAAAGATATTTTTCAAAATATTGATTACATTAAAAGTTAAGATAAGTTTATCAGTTGAACTATTTTCTATAGCTAAGCTACTTATCATTGTTGGTAATACCATATTCATAAATAAGCTCAACACTACAAGAGCTGCTACAAGTAAGATGACCTGATAAGAAAGATCACTAACTAGCTTACTAGTATTTGCTTTCATTTTTTTATCTCTTTGATAAACTATGCCTATTGCTTTATTCAAGGAAGTATACTTACAATAATAAGCTATCTTTTTTTCAAACCTATTCTTTGTTAAGAAAGTTGTGATATCTATTCCTAGTTTTAAACTCTCATCAAGCTGTTCTATTCTTTTACAAGAAGGATACATCTTTTTCATCATCTGTAAGCTATCTTTCAAACTACCACAACGTTCGATGAGTTTTGCAAGCATTAGCCAATGATATTGATTCATCTCACTCATAACTATCCACCTTAGCGATATAACCTTCACTTTCAGCTTTTTTGATCTTATCGGCCATCTTTTCTTTGACCGAACCATCTAAGAAATATCTTTCGATATCACTATTAGTTAGCAAGTCATAGATACAAGTAAAACTACCATCATCTTTTCTAAATAATCTTTGATTGAATAAAGCTGTTAAACATTCCTTGATATCTTGTTGTCCTACCCCAAGTTCCATCAAACGATGTAACGCCCCAATGGTACTTTTACTATGTAAAGAACTGACAACCAAGCAACCAGTCAAAGCAGCCCTAAAAGCCATCTTGGCACTTGTCTCATCTCTTATCTCACCGATCATGATAATATCAGGATTATGCCTTAGCATCTGTCTTATGCCTTCATTAAAGCCAAAACCGATCTTTTCATTGATCTCAAGTTGAGTGATATTATCTTGAAAGACCTCTATTGGATCTTCTAAGGAATAGATACTTTTATTTTGTACCATCCTTAGCAATGAATACATGGTAGTTGTTTTGCCACTGCCAGTAAGGCCTGAAAAGATCACAAGACCACTTTTTCTTTTTAAAAGTGATCTAAAATAATCTTGTATCTCCTTATCAAATGTTAAGTTTTCTAAAGACAGACCATCATGACAATTAAGTATCCTTAATACTCCACTTTTACTCTTACGAGATTCCATTGTAGAAAAACGAAAATCATAATAGTTTCCATTGAAATAATACGAAAAAGAGCCCGACTGTGGCTTTGAACTGGATACATCCAAATGAGCCTGATAAAGCAAGTAATTATATAAATTCATATCTTGCTCTTTTGACTCAATCTTCTGTAAACCGTCAATGGTCTTTAAAGACAAAGTTAAATGACCATCGCTAATGACAAAGTGTACATCCGTGCATCTTTCTTCTAATGCTATACTTAATACTTCTTCAAATCTTTCTTCCATCTCTTACACTTCCTAATATATAATTGACGGAAAAAAGAAATATTCCTAAATTTTTTTATAAATATGGATTATTTTTTAATTCATAACCAATTGAGGTAATTTCATCGTGTCCTGGATAAACAGTGATATCAGGATCTAAGGTTCTTAAAATTTCTAAAGATTCAACCAATTGATGTTGACTACCACCATATAAATCTGTTCTACCAACAGACATGTGAAATAAAGTATCGCCTGAAAACAAACAATCCTCAATCAAATACATGAGTGAACCTTTAGTATGTCCTGGAGTGAATAAAATCTTGATATCAAAACTAGCTAAATGTAAACTATCAAGATCATCGATCCACTCAATCGGGGAATCTACCTTCGCACAATAACCAGATAATGTATTATATTTTTCATCCCTTAGCATTTTTTCATCTTGTTGACTTGCATAGATCGGACAATGATACTTCTCATATAGTTTATCTACTGCTCCAATATGGTCTAAATGTCCATGAGTAAGTAAAATAGCTAAAGGCTTGTCTTGTCCTAATTGCTCTATTATCTTTTTATAACCAGCACCAGGATCCACTATCAAAACATCATCATTATTTTTGATGATATAACAATTCGTTTGGAAAAGAGAAACAACTATTCTTTTTATCTCCATAAATAATCTCCATTTTCTGTAAGAAAAAAAGCCTTATGATAGGCTTATTTTTTCTCCTTATGTGTAGTCATCTTTCTGCAGCGTGGACAATATTTTTTAATTTCCATCTTTTCCGGATGTTTTCTTTTATTACGACTGCCTAAGTAATTTTCTTCACCACATTCAGCACATTTGAATATAATGTTTTCTCTCACTGGTCTTCCCCTCCGTTTTCACTATGCCTTAGTATGATATCACATTATTTACTAAATATACAATAGTTTTTTTGGTTTAATTTAGCTATAATGGTTTAGAGGTGTAAGAAAATGACATTTAAAAGAGAAAACACACATCAAGTAAAAGTTGGTAATACTTATATTGGTGGTCAGAACAAAGTGATCATCCAATCAATGTGTACTACCCCAACCAAAAATGTGCATGATACAGTAGAGCAGATCAAAAGATTAGAAAAGGCAGGCTGTCAAATAATTCGTTGCAGCGTTATGGATGAAAAGGATGCTAAAGCTTTAAAAGAGATAAAAGAAAACATTTCAATCCCTTTAGTTGCTGACATTCATTTTGACTATAACTTAGCCTTATTAGCCCTAGAATCTAATGTTGATAAGATCAGGATCAACCCTGGTAATATTGGTAGTAAAGAAAACGTTAAAAAAGTTGTCGATGGCTGTAAAGAAAAGAATGTACCGATCAGGATCGGCATCAATAGTGGTTCTATTGAAAAAAGATTATTAGAAAAATACGGACACAATTGTGCTGAAGCTATGATTGAATCAGCCCAAACCCATATTGATATATTAGAAGAATTAGATTTCCATGACATTGTTCTTTCTTTTAAAAGTAGTGATGTACGCTTAACAGTTGAAACCTACAAATTAGCTTCACAAAAATGGAATTATCCATTGCACTTAGGTGTAACTGAAGCGGGCACAAAAAACTATAGTCTCATCAAGTCTTCTGCCGCTTTAGGGGAGTTATTAAACTATGGCATAGGTGATACTATCCGTATATCAATATCAGATGATCCTATTGAAGAAATTAAAGCTTGTAAGAAATTATTAAAATGTTATGGTCTTATTGACGATATACCAGACCTAGTAGGATGTCCAACTTGTGGAAGAACACAATATGATATGTTACCAATCATCAATCAAATAGAAGACTATCTAGAAACTGTACACAAAAACATCAAAGTAGCAGTCATGGGCTGTCCTGTAAATGGCCCAGGAGAAGCTAAAGATGCTGATATCGGTGTAGCTGGTGGAGTCAATGAAGCGCTATTATTTAAAAAAGGACAAGTCATCAGAAAAATAGCTCAAGAAGATGTTGTAAAAGAACTAATAAAAGAAATTGATGCATTTTAAAAGATCCCAACGGATCTTTTTTAGTTTAAAAATCATGCTGTTCGCCAATCTCTTCAAAATATCTATCAGCAATATATCCCGCTGACTCAGCCCACAAGCCATTTTGAGTCTGTTGAAGTGTTTCATAAGTTTTGGAATCATAAAATCTCATAACGGCATCAATAAAGGATATATCATATACTTTTTGTAAGATATCAACTACTGCTCTAATCTGGATAATCATGCAAAGAGTAATATCTCTCTTATTGTATGAATAAATAATCGGTGTATCCTCTTCATCCCATCTTTTTAAGGTTTCTCTATTGATTTCATCGTTTTGATAACTTCTTAAGATAATATATGTTTTTATATCAATCGCACTTTTATCATAATCATCAATCATTTCACATATAGGATCATTATAAACCTTCATAAGAGCATCAATATAATCTTCTTTAGTTGATGAAAAAATTAATGATCAGTCCTTCATATACTATTGCCATATCTTGTGATGATGGAATAATATATTTAATTTCTTCATCAACATTAATGATATTAAAATTGCCCTCTTGTAAATGATATTCTTCGATCCAATCTTTTACAAGTTTCAAAGGATTTTCATTACGCAAAATATTTACGCAACTGACAAGATGATAAAGATCACTCCTTCCTATCGAATTAACTACATATTTATTTTTTTGTTTCAATTCTCTTGCTACTTCTTCAATCATATAACACATAAAGAAAAGATCATTATTTGTAATATTACAATCCAGCAAGTACTTATTCTTCATAAAGTTCAACTCCACTTCTATAAATTTATGATAATCTAAGTTCAAAGAAAAATCATTAAACCTGTAGTTTAAAGTAAAAAGGAAATACCCCTAAAGATATTCCCTTAATTTTTACTTATTGACATTATCTGTCATCAGCTTGATGATCAAAGAATCAGTCTGTTTCATACCATCATGAGCTATACGACTGACATTATTGATCGTATTTTCTACCCCTTTGACTACTATTCCTTCGCCATCATAAAATTGACTATCATGACTTTGCATCTGCATTCCAAGTAGTCCAGCCTCTACTGCTGAAGCAATCTTAGCAGCACAGCTAGGTTTTGCTCCATCACAGATCATTCCTGAGTTAATAGCTAAGGCATTAACGATCGTATGAGCAATCTCATCATACTTACCACCATATAGGTAAGTGATTCCAGCCCCTGCTCCAGCTCCAGCACTTGTTGCTCCACAATAAGCTGATAATGGACCTATTCCAGTCTTTAAATGTATTGTGACTAAATTAGAAACAACTAATGCACGATACAAACTCTCTCTACTAACTTTAAGTTCGTTAGCATAGACAATGACTGGTAAAGAAGCTGTTAAGCCTTGATTACCACTACCTGAATTAATGACAACAGCTAATTCACAACCACTCATCCTAGCATCTGATCCAGCAGCAGCATAGGCCTTTGCTTTATTATGGACACTATTACCATAAGATGAAAGTAAGATACTACCAATATTAGCTCCCCAATCATTTTTAAGTCCTTCATTCGCAATAGTAGTATTACATTCAATTTGTCTATCTAATACTTCTTTAACATCACTAATATCAACTTCATCAGCAAACTCAACGATATCTTTTACTTTTAATAAGTTATGATCGACCTTATGAGAATCTTTTTCTTCTAAGATATCTTTTTGAAATAAAATCTCATCATCTTTAACTATCTTAACGATATTAGTATGACTTCCAATGACTTCAACAAAAGCTTTATGGTTAGCACCAATCACTTCTACACCAATATAAAACACATAATGATCATCTGCGGCTTTTACTTTACATTTGATCTTATCAAGAGAATCTTTCATTAGTTCAATCTGCTGCTGTGTAACATTACTTAATACTTGTAATTCTTTATCAGCATCACCAGCTACAATACCAGCAATGGCAGCAGCTTTTATGCCACGCAATGAACCCGTATTAGGGACTATAACACTTTTGACATTCTTGATGATGTTATTACTTGCTGTTACTACCACGCTACTAACTTCTTCATCTAAAACTTGCTTAGCTTTACTACTAGCATAAGCAATAGCGATAGGTTCAGTACAACCCATAGCTGGTACTAATTCCTCTTTTAATATGTCAATATATGCTTGATATATGTCTTGTTGCATTCTCTTACCTCAAAAAATCTGATCATCTTTTTCAATTACAATTTTATTGTATCACTTATTTCTGATTCTTTTCTTGTTCTTCTTGCTTTTTTACTTCTTCAATGCATTGAGCTAAGGCTTTTGATAATTCCTTAGGGCAAGAATTACCTCCGTGACAAGTGATATTCTTAGTACGACGAATGACATCTTCAGCTTTCATTCCCTCTGATAAACTCATAACGGCATGAGAGTTACCATCACAGCCTCCAACAATCTCAACATTGAAAACATAACCATCAACATAATCAAAACTGATCTCATCAGCACATACTTCCTTAGCTGTCTTAAATACATAATGTTTATTCATAAATAATTTCCTTTCTTATTAAGCTAACAATTCTTTTTTATTCTGCAAATCACAGAAATTTGTATAAACTTCATCATTACCATAAAGTTGTTGGTGTGTTCCACAAGAGGAAACTTTGCCATTATCGATAACAATGATGTTATCCGCATTACGGATTTCTTTCATCCTATGAGTAACAACGATCGTTGTTCTTCCTTTTATCATATTACTGATTGCTTTTTGTACATCACTAGTATTCTTACTATCAAGATTACTTGTAGCCTCATCAAGTAACAAGTAATCAGGATCATTTATCAACGTTCTTGCTATTGCGATACGCTGCCTTTGTCCTCCCGATAATTTACCACCAACTTCACCAACTTCACTATCAAAGCCATCTTCTAGATCCATTATAAAATCATAAGCATTGGCTTTTTTAGTAACATCGACTAGTTCTTGATCAGATACGGCTATATTTAAGCCAAAGCAGATATTATCCCTAATGCTACAAGATAATAATGGACTATTCTGTTGAATATAGCCAAACGCACTACGCCACTCATCCAAATGGATATCTTCAATTGGTGTATCACCAAAATATATTTCACCACTAGTTGGTTGATAAAACCTTTCTAGTAAATTTAATATCGTCGTTTTACCTGCTCCACTTACCCCAACAATAGCTGTGATCTTTCCCTGTGGTATAGTAAAACTTACATCATCTAATATCTTTGATTCATTATAACTGAAGGAAACATTTTTGAAATGAATATCTTCATCAGCTAAAGCAAAAGATTTCTTAGACTTTTTCGCTTCATCTGGTAGTTTAGTGATTAATGCTGCCTCATTGCTCATTCCTTGTACTTCTTTGATCGTTTCATAGCACATGATTGGTTGAATAATATAAACAGGTACTATCTCCATATACATTACCAAAGTTACTAGATCACCTGAAGATATCTCACCTTTAGATAATAAAATACCACCATAAACGATCATCAAAGCTTTGCATAATGCTGAAGCAGAATAAGTCAAAGGTTGAACTAACATCTGAACTGTCGCTAACTTCTTATCAGCTTTATACAATGAACTAGTCATTTCATCATTTTTCTTGATCTCTTTATCCTCAGCTACACAACTTTTGATAAGTTTGATGTTAAATAATCTATCTGCAACATAATTAGTCAATCTTGCATAATAAGTTTGCCTATTATCATTAGCTTTACTTACTAGTCTTCCTGAAATGATGCATACCACGATCGAATAAGGTATGACAAGTAACATTGAATAAGTCATCTTAGCAGAAATAGATAAGACTTCTAATAAAGTTACGATCAAAGTAAAGATCATCGTAAACATACTGATCAAATAGAATACAAGATAGCTTACCATCGAAGTATCAACAGTAACACGAGAAATAAGTGAAGATGGATTCATCTTCAAATACCATTTCATCGGTATATGGATCAGTTTCTTACTTACAGCCTGTTGCAAGTTTTTATCACATAAGTTACTTAACCAACCTTGAAATATTGCAATGGCAATTGAAGCAATGCCTGAAAGGATGGTTGCCCAAACATAAGTAGCGATCAGAGAAGAATCAAAGATATTACCATCCATGATCTCACCTGCAACCTCTGGTATCATTACCGAAACAGCAGAAACAGCAAGAGAAAATAAGATAAATAATACACAACGTCCCCAAGGTAATTTAGCCTGTTTTAATAAATGTAAGAAGTTCTTTATACTATCACGATTCTCTTTTTTCATTGTGCAATACCTCCTACATTGACTTGTTTATCCCACATATCTTTAAACAATTCACATTCATTCATTAGCTTTTCATAACTACCACTATCCACGATACTACCATTATTGATGACAATGATATTATCGGCATCCACTACCGTTTCAATTTTATGAGTGACCATGATTACTGTCTTATCTTTTAACAATTTTTCTAAAGCATCATCGGTATTTCTTTCAGCTTGTGCATCAAGATTAGAAGTAACTTCATCTAAAAGAATGATCTCTTTTGGATCTAGTAATAATCTAGCGATGCAGATACGTTGTTTCTGTCCACCAGATAAGTTATTACCATTTTCACCAACTTGACTATCTAAACCAGATTCTAGTTCATCAATCAAGTTACTCATACCTATTTCACTCATTTTCTGCAACAGCTCTTCATCAGTAAGTGATTGATCTAAATAATACAGAAGATTATCTCTTAAAGTTCCATCAATTAAATAAGCATCTTGCTCAACATAACCGATAGCTTTACGCCAAGAGTGTAAATTGAAATCATTTATATTTTTTGAGCCATAACATATATTTCCACTTGTTGGCTGATAGAACCTTTCAAGTAGATTCATGATCGTACTTTTACCTGCACCACTCATGCCAACAATAGCTGTAGTCTTACCATGTTCGATCTTAAAATTTAGATCTTTTAATACTTGTTTATCCTCATAAGCAAATGAAACATTTTCAAAAGAGATATCACTAGCATTACTAATGAATTCTTCCCCTTTATCATATGGCTCATCTTCTTGAGTGACCAACTCTGAAATACGATACATTGCTCCTTGAGCAGTTTTTAGATCATTCCAAATTGTCATCATAGTATCAACACAACCAGTAAGATTAGTTGAATACAGATAGAATGCTACCCATATACTGACAGTTATGATATCTTTTCTAATGAGATATATGCCAAAGAAAATAACGATAAGTGTTTCAATGACTCCCAATACTGTTGATATTGAAGAAAAGCCATTAGAGATCCAGGTCATCTTCATCTTTGTCTTATAAAGCTCATTAGTTAATTTCTCGCTTTGCTCTGTTGCTTTCTCTTCTTGAACAAAGCTCTTAAATAATGGCACATTCGTTAATATCTCAGCAATACCACTAGTAAGATCTGCTACTTTCATCTGCAAAATATCATTCCACTTGAAGTCTACCCTACCTTTAATGATACCCATGACAATGATCAAAGGGATGATCAGAGCTTCTGCTAAGACTAAATGCCAATCATAACTAAGTAAGATGACGGTAGTACCAACTAATGTATAAATATTTGATACAAGTCCTGCTAAGTCATCAGTTAAGAAATCACTAAGTTTAGTAGTATCTTCCGTTACTCTACTTATCACTTCACTAGTACCATCTTCACGATAATAACTGATCGGAAGATGTAATACTTTCTTCCAAAGAGCATTACGGAAACGTTTAGAGATCATTCCTTTTACGATCATACAAGTAGTCTGATATAAAGTATCCGCAAAAGCACCAGCGATAAGTACCACGATAGTCAACACAATGATCTTAGTACTGAAATCTCCTGATGCGATCTGCTCAGTATATGATGGGAATAATAAATTAAGTTCTGCAACTAATAAAGAAGCAACAACACATAATAATATCCAACCATAAGGCAATTTAGTTATTTTTATAAGTTGCTTAAATGGTTTCCAATCTTGTTTATTTTTACTTTTGGTGTCATCCATAAATCTACTCCTTTATTCAACTATAGTGGTCACAAAACGATCATCAAAATATTCTAATACTTTTGCTTGTAAGTAACCTTGTAACTGTTGACTAACATAGTCTTCATAAGACATGCTTTCTTGCAACTCTTCCTTAGTATACTCACCATTAACCATTTCATCGATCATTTCGTTATATTCTTCTTCAGTAAACTCTACACCATCTTCTTCAGCTAATGGTGTAGCGATAGCTACTAATTTTTCATCATTGATGATCTGTTCTTTAAATTTTTTCTTACTTTCTTCCAAAGTCTTTCCATGATATTTAACTTCCATGAACTCTTCAAAATCATCACCTAATTCTTTTGTAAGATAAGCAAGATCTTTCTTATATCTAGCATCGATCTCTTTCTCATCTATTTCAAACTTACTTTCACCAGCTAATTTTTTAGAAATGATGAGCCAAATAGCATTCTGTTTCTTTTCCTTGTCCTCATTTTCCAATTCACTAGTAGCATATTGCTCATATTCTTCTCTATTAGTGACTTCTTCGATTCCTAAAGAAGCAGCCATTTCATCATTTAGTTCTGGCACAATTCTTCTTCTTACCCATAAAACAGTGATATCAGCTGAAGAGCCATCTACCATTAATGAAAACTTGTCACCTTTTTTCTTTCCTATTAAAGCTTGTTCAATTTTTTTAGAAAAGAATCCTTTACCAACAACAAAACGTTCAATCTCACTATTTAGCAAGACATCGCTACTATCGATCTTAACCGCTACGATATCACCTTTGATTATCTGCCCATCTTGATCTTCTATTGTCAAGAAATGCTCTGCAGCTTTTTTAATCATTGCATCAATATCCTTTTGTGATACTTTGATCTCAAATAAAGCTTTTGGTAATTCACATTTCGTATAATCATAAACACTTAAAACTTTTATCATAAACTATTCCTCCAAACTTTAGCGTTCTTATCTCTTTTTTACTATATAAGATACATTACGACTATTTATAATAATTATATGGTCTTTGAAAGTTAAAAAAAACGCATGAAGCTTATCTTGTACAGTCCCCTGCGTATTTCTTACATATTTCTGTAAATTTCGTTTTTCACTTTTTTAAAGGTATCTTAGCGATCATGTTGATATGATCTTCTTCAAATTCGGGATACAGACTACCTCCATTATTTTCAGCTACCCTTAAAGCATTAGCTAAACCTAATCCTTCATGAGAAGTCTTAGTACTATAACCAGCTATAAAGATCTTGCTCATTTGTTCAGCAGGTAAATGGCATTGATTAGTAACTTTTATGATGTTATATTTACCTCTTTTAATGATAAGTAATTTAATGATTCTATCTTTATTTTCAGGATGCAATTCCAATTCATCAATTGCATTCTGTAATAAGTTACCTAAGATCGTATTAGTCTCATATACGGTAGTAGAGATAAATTGCAGATTATCATGGATTTCAATATCTAATCGTAAACCTTTTTGTAAGGCCATCTCTTTGAAAGTATTTAATAAAGCACTAGTGGCTACCTGATGCAATGGTAAGATATCATTAGTACTTTTAACTTCTTTCATCATAGCTTGCACATATTTCTTACACTCATCATACTGACCAGTCTCGATCAAAGAATAAATAGTCTGAGTATGAAAATTAAAATCGTGGCGTTGAGATCTAATGACTTGCATAAAGTTAAGTAATTCTGATTGGTATTGTTTATCTATGATACTTTCCACTTTCTCATGCATACTCTTTACTTGATAGCTCAACAAGGATAAAACAACTATCTGAAAAATAATAGTGTAGACAATTAAAGTCATCTTGTTTTGACTATTCATTGATAAGAAAATCACTTGCCACACAAGTAGTAATATCACTAAAGGGAATAAATAAAATCTTTGTGTAAACATTTTTTTCTTTTGATCAACTGTTAAATATTGATTATTCGAAAAGATAGTGATCTTAAAAAGGATTAAAAATGTTGGTATCAATATTTCAATGAACCAATAAATGACTAATGTTATAAAACTATTACCAAATACTTTTACAACAAGTTGACTTGTCAAGCAAAAAGAGAAAGCTAATAAACAAATTAAACTTGAAACACAATAATCTTTCTTACAAAAATAAGATAGTTCAAATATCACAATAAAAGCGATAACTAATATACAAACTATTTCAAGTTTACTTTTCTCAAGATAATAAGTAGCTACACCAACTATTGCTGGTAAGAAAGCTAAAACTAGTACTCTATCAATCTTTTCTCCAACTAAAATGAACGCAATAGCAAAACAAGCATAAAGACATAAAACAAGAGAAAACAATCTGATATAGACTTCGCTCATAGCACAACGATCCCCCTTTGTTTTAAGATATCATTCAACTCATTATAATTGTCTCT
The DNA here is from genome assembly GCA_963606005.1 of Anaerovoracaceae bacterium. Taxonomy (GTDB): domain Bacteria; phylum Bacillota_I; class Bacilli_A; order Erysipelotrichales; family Erysipelotrichaceae; genus UBA1783. Next base: position 21,332 of record CAVCVO010000063.1, on the reverse strand, counting down.
ACTTAAAGGTATGAGTTTATCAACATTACGTAATTTAATATTATAAGAGCGTCTAAACATATCACTACTTATTGATTCAATAAGAGCGATCTGAACAACAAATGATTGATGACTACGGTAAAAGCCATACTCTTCAAAGACTTGATATAACTTTTTTAATGTTTCACTGCATTCAAAACTTCTATTATTCTTACAGACCACTTTAACTTTTCTTCCAACTGTTTCAAAATAGATAACATCACTGACATTGACTATCTCTAGATTAGAATCAACATGGATACCTACTTGTTTACTTGTAATCTTTTTTTCTGCTTTATCTTGAATGTTGTCTTTAGCCAAATCTATTATCTGTTCAAGACGAGAAATACTGATAGGTTTAACTAAAAAAGAAAGAGGTTGATATTGATAGCCATCAACCGCAAAATCACTATGACCTGTAACAAAGACATATTGAATAGTTGGATGATTCCTATGCAGATAACTAGCAAGTTCAAAACCACTCATATCACTCATCTCAATATCTAATAAAACTAGATCAACTTCATTATTTTTAATATAATCAATGGCATCCATAGCACTAGTAAAAGAAGCAACAGTTTCTACATCATCAAAAAGATCTAATGCTCTTTTAGTTATAGCCAATGAATTCTTATCATCATCTACCAATAAAGTCTTCAACATGCTCACTCACCTACATTCTTGTTTAAAGTACACTTTCATAATTTATACTGTCATCCATGTTCCATCTCTTTTAGAACCTGACCTTTTTAAAATGCCATAATCTTGAAGTTTTGAGCAGATCTTTTTTACTCCTGCATAGCTTAACTCTGTAAGATCAGCAACTTCTTTAAGAGACAAATTACCATCATCAGATAAAGTTTCATATACTTTCTGCTGATTTTTAGTTAAGCCTTTTTTCTGTAATAAAAAACCTTTACGGATCGCTACTTCTGGCCTATCAAAGGCAAGTGGTATAGTTACTTTTAGCATGCCATCATCAAAGCAGAATGCTTGTTTTCCATAAGTTTTGACAATTGTAGGAATCCCATGTCCACTTTGTTCAGCATAATGAGCTGCAACAAATACCACTAACAAACTCTTATTAACTGGCATACTTGTTCCATTAAAGAATCCCTCTTTTGACAAAGCGAAAGGAATGCCACCATAAGATACAATTTCAATACGATCATCAAACAAGTAAATAGAAGGAGCAATACCATCATTCCAATCATTATGTAAGCAAGCATTTATCCATGCTTCTCTAAAACTAGCTAGATCAAATAAAGGCTTTTCTTCCCTTTTTGCTCCTACAATCTCCACATTAGTAACATTTATTGATTCAAAAAAACTCATTACTTCAGAAAGTGAAACCAATAAACATTTACCAGTATACTCCGTTCTTTTAGACATCACTGTTTTATCTTTACCTTCAAAAGCAACAACCTTTATTGAAAGTTCATTTTCATCAGACAATAAATAAGCATTCATATTAAACTTGCCATCTCTATTTAAAAGTCCAAAATTATTATAAAATTCATTTGTAGCTCTCGGATGGATCCCACTACCCGCCAAAATTGCGAATAAAGAATTAAAAGTCAAGTTTTGATTTGGAGAAGTTTTTTGCCTTAAGATATCTGAATCAGAAGAAGCCAACATTTTTCTTAAAACATCATTTGATGCCTGTTCGTCAGCTGAAACATTGCGAAGATAGTATCGACCATCAAAAGAATATGGAATATCTAGACCATTAGCACTTACCTTAATATAATCCCTACCTTGCTCATCAGTTAACTGTTGTATTTCAGCATAAATTCTCGGTTCAATCTTATCACGGATCCTATTACGGATATCCATTAATGTGTTCTTTCCAACAGTTAGCCCACAAACATTTCCATTATCATCAACACCAAAAAAAACTGTTGCTTGTCCATGCTTATTGAGCATTGATGTAATAGATTTTAAACCTTTGTCTAACTGGCCAAGTCCTTCTTTAAACTCTTGATATTCATTTTCATTTCCAAGGTTCATTGTTCACTCCTCCTTATTTCTTATATATTTAGTATACTTTTTTTGTACTATAAAGTCTACTTTCAAAGTCTACTTTCATTAAAAAAGATCGATATTTCTACCGATCTAATAACCATTTTTCTCTCTTTGAGCTTTTTTAGCTCTTTCTTTTTGTTCAGCTTTGATAGCTGCTTTGATCATAAGTCTTCTCTGACGTCTACGGATGTCATCGATCTGTTGTTGTTTTTTCTTCTTATAACCAGGTTTAACTTTTTTCACTGGTTTTTTAGCTATCTTCATGATCTCAATATCTTCAGGTGAAGATTTCTTCTTTGGTGGACGATAGTCAAAGCTTCTAACTTCTTTCCAAGAACCATTACGATAGTCTTTGCTTTCAAACTTATAACCTTTACCTTGTAAGACTTTGATACCACTGATATCTGTCTTATTAAAGAGTAAGATACTTGTACCTTCTCTACCAGCTCTACCAGTTCTACCACTGCGGTGAGTATAATAATCTACACTTGCTGGCAAGCCTAAAGAGATGACATGACTTACTCCATCGATATCTAAGCCTCTAGCCATGATATCACTACATACAACATAGTTTGCTTTATTACTAGCTATGACCTTTAAAGCTTGTTTTCTTTCCCTAGCCGTAAGATCACCATGAATTTCTGCTACATCATAGCCATTTTCTTTCAAAGCATTAGCTGTATCGATTACATCTTTCTTAGTTTTCGCAAAGATCAAACAAACATATGGTTGAATGCCTGGTAAGATCTTTAGCAATTTTTCTTGATAAGAAGAATAACGACAATTAACTAAGATATGAGTGATCTTTGGTGAAAGTTTACTCTTTTCTTTTGGCTCAACGATCACAGGATTAGTCATATACCTATGTAAGAAAGGTTGTAGTTGAGCTGGAACAGTTGCACTAAAAACTAGCATCTGCACATTTTTAGCTAAACGTGAACAGATCTGATCGACCTGTGTCAAAAAGCCCATCTCTAAAGTCATATCTGCTTCATCAATGACAATTACTTTAGCTTTATCAAGTCTCAATACTGCTTCATCAACGAATAAATCTTTTAATCTACCAATTGTACCGACAACGATATGTGGTTGACTTTTTAAGCCTTCCATCATTCTTTCTTTGTCTTTACCAGAAGTGATGAGCTTGACCCTGATATCTTCATTAAAAAGATTGATCTCTACTGTCTGCTTATAAAGTTGCACAGCTAACTCTCTAGTAGGTGCGGCAATGATCGCTTGGATCTCATCTTTAGTTGTATCGATCTTCTGCAAGATTGGTAAGATAAAAGCATGGGACTTACCTGTACCAGTAGAAGAGATACCAATAACATCTCTCCCTTTTAAGATCAAAGGGATAGCTTGCTCTTGAATAGGGGTTAATTCTTTAAAGTGTTTGTATTCAATAAGTTGGTTGATATCATCATTAAAATTAAAATTCGTTTTCATCTTGTTTTCCCCTCCTAACGATTTATTTTACCATAAACTTCGCTTTTTATGGTACTATAAATATGGTGTTAAACATGGAAATTATCAAAGTAAGACCTTCAGGTTATTGTAAAGGTGTCATTAGAGCGATATTAAAAGTTAAAGAGACGATCAACAACTATCCTAACGAACAAATATATATCTTAGGAATGTTAGTCCATAATCGTTTTGTAGTACAAGCTTTTGAAAAATATCACATCATCACTTTAAATGATCCTACTAAGACTAAAAAGCAACAGATAGATGAAATAGAAAAAGGAGTCATCATCTTTACTGCCCATGGCATCTCTGCTTATCTTAAGCAATATGCTCAAGAAAAAGGACTTATCACCGTTGATGCTACTTGTAGTGATGTCACTAAAAATATGGAATTATGTTATAAATATCTCTCATTAGGTTATGATATCATCTACATTGGTAAGAAAAAACACCCCGAAAGTGAAGCAGTTATCTCAATAGATGAAAAGATCCATCTTATTGAAAATGAAAAAGATCTAGATGATTTAAATTTGACTAATGATAAGCTACTCATCACAAATCAAACTACTATGTCGATTCTTGATATCCAAGATCTTATCAATTCTATAAAACAACGCTATCCTCAAGTGCAACTTGCTGAAGAAATCTGCGATGCTACTAGACAAAGACAAAAAGCTGTCTATCAATTACAAGATATTGATTGCGTCATTGTTGTAGGAGATATTTCCAGTAACAATACCCAACAATTAGCTAACATTGCTCTAAAAAAAGGTATCAAAAAAGTCTTACGTATTGAAAAAGCTAGTGATCTTCTTGATCATGATCTAAGTGACTGTCAAAAAGTAGCTTTTACAAGTGGGGCTTCAACTCCTGCCTATCTTACCGATCAGGCAATAAATTATCTAAGAAGTAAAGAAGATCGTTATTTAGAGATAAATATCGATAATATATTAGACCTATAGGAGGTTAAACATGAAAAATATCATTTTCATTGATCAAACGACATATAAAGACTCACTTGTAGGTGAGCAATTATTACACTTAGTAGAAGATGGCATATATATCGATGGCAATTGGTGCTGTTATACTGAAGATCTTATCTATGATGATATCGAGTTGAACATCGCCTTAGATAATATGGTCTATCTCATCAACAACTATATCTTAGCTAAGAGATTTCAAAATATCATTATCGGTTGGAAATTTGACAAAGAGATCATTGAAAAGATCATCAAACACTTAAATTGCCAAGAGCATCATGTATTCAATTTCATCTTGACTAATACTGATTTACCAACAGTTGATAACTTTGAATTAATGGATAAAGAATACGAAAAGAACTATTATCAACTAGATGATAAACTTATCAAAGTAAGCAAGATCGATACTACTGAAATATCAGCCTTCAAGATTGCCTATATAATTTCTAAGATCATCATACGTTAAAAAATGCAGACAAACTGCATTTTCTTTTTACTTATTCAAATATTCTTTAATGATCTTATCAATATTATCAGCACATTGGATGAAATCTTTTTCAGCCCATCCTTTAGTAGTCATAGCTGGAGTACCAATTCTTACTCCACTAGTCTCTTTTGGACTTCTCTTTTCATTAGGAACACAATTCTTATTGACAGTGATGAAATGTTCATCTAACAAGTCTTGCACTACTTTTCCAGAGATATTTAGATCAGTTAAATCTAATAGGAACATATGATTGTCTGTTCCCCCTGTAACTACTTTATAGCCTAACTTAACAAACTCATTAGCCATCGCTTTAGCATTTACTACTACTTGTTTGATATATTGCTTATATTCATCAGTTAAGGCCTCTTCAGCAGCAACTGCCTTACCAGCGATCATATTTTGTAATGGACCACCTTGAGAACCTGGAAATAAGGCACTATCGACTTTTTTAGCTAATTCTTTTTTACAGAAGATCATTCCTCCTCTTGCACCCCTTAAAGTCTTTTGTGTAGTTGTGGTGATGATATCAGCTAAACCGAATGGACTAGGATGTTGACCACCAGCAACAAGTCCTGCAATATGAGCCATATCAACCATAAAATAACACTTATATTCTGGATCCTTACTCATTTCTTCATCGATCAATTCTCTGATCTTTTTAAATTCAATGATCCTTGGATAAGCACTAGCACCAGCAACCACTAGTTTTGGCCTAAACGAAGCAATCTTTTCCTTTAGATCTTCATAATCAATATAACCATTACTATCTGTTCTATAAAACTCAAAGTTATATAACTTGCCACTAAAGTTGACACTACTACCATGAGTCAAGTGACCTCCATTATTAAGATCCATAGCTAAGATCTTATCACTAGGCTCTAATATAGACATATAAGCAGCAAAGTTAGCTTGAGAGCCTGAATGAGGTTGCACATTGACATGATAATCGGTATTAAATACTTCCTTCCACTTTTGACAACAATATACTTCTAACTCATCGATATATTGGCACCCACCATAATATCTTCCTTTATTACCATCATTATTAGGAGCATATCCTTCGCTATACTTATTGATGACACAGCTTCCTACTGCTTTTAAGACATTTTCGCTAACAAAGTTTTCACTAGCGATAAGTTCAACATTCTTTTCTTGTCTTTGTCTTTCTTTCTCTATGATTTCAAATACTTTACTCTCCATAAAAACATCCTTCCTATAAAAAATTTGTTAAAAAAATTTGATTTCTAACTAACATTATAGTCCACTATAGGAATGCGATGCAATTGATTTGTTTGGAAAAAATGATCAAACAATTTGCTAACCAAACTCATTCATTCTTATATCTTGCTCAAAAATGTAAAAAACTGAGACAATTCATCTCAGTTCTACTTATTATCTGTTTTCTCAATATTGATGCTCAAAGTGTAAGGTAATTGTTGTAACTCAATTCCTGCCGCATTTAACATCTTCTTTGAGGCTCTTGTTGATTCAGTCTCGGCATATTTATCTGACTCATAGACGATCTTTTTGATACCTGATTGAATGATTGCTTTAGCACATTCATTACAAGGGAAAAGTGAAACATAGATCGTGCAATCTTGAACAGAACGTGGTGAGTTTAAGATAGCATTTAATTCAGCATGGACCACATAAGCATACTTAGTATCTAAGAAGCCACCTTCTCTTTCCCAAGGAAAGATGGAATCATCACAACCTCTAGGCATACCATTATAGCCAATAGAAACAATACGATGCATATTATCAACAATAACTGCTCCTACTCCAGTATTAGGATCCTTACTTCTTAAAGCACTTAAATGAGCTAAAGACATAAAATAGGTATCCCAATCAATTACTTTCTTCATATATATTAACCTCCTGTATAATATTCAACTACTTTTTTCCACATTTGACTTGCTTGTCGACTCATACCAAACTTACGGTAAATATCAAATACAGCTTGATCTGTACCTAAGTAATAATCAACAAAGCTACTATTACATGCTGCCATATAAACTAGAACACCTACTAATATAACAGAACAGATCGTAACATTTATCTTCAAGAACTTAGAAGTCTTCTTTGAAAATAATAAAGCTAATACCACACCACATACAAATCCTCCTAAATGAGCTAAATAAGAAACATTAGGTAAAAAATTGATGATGATGTTCACATATAGATTACGAATAAACTTGTCCCTAAATTGTGGAATCTTGAAATAGCCATTTTCCGCATAAGAAACGATCAAAGCACCAAACAAGCCATAGATACCACCAGAGATACCAACAGCAACGATATTCTTATCAGCGACATAAACAAATAAGTTACCTACAATGATCGAGGCACACAAGATGATAAGAGCTTTATTTGAAGAATAATTTCTTTCAATCTCTTTGCCAATATCGAATAAAGCGATCATATTACATAACAAATGTAACAAGCCTAAATGAATGAACCCACCCGTGAACAATCTAAAGAATTGATGAAAGATCGTGATGAAAGCTTTATAGTAAGCTCCCAAGAATATTGCCGTATTTATTGAATCAGTATCTAGCACATAAGCCATGATATTGACTGCTGCCCACATCAATACACAGATAATGCATGGTACAACAAAAGTCACACATAAGTTTTCTTTTAGTCTTCCTTGATTGATCTTTTTACGCATACTCTTTTGCTTTTTCATGAATAATTGAGTTAGCTCTTTATTAAGTTTTTTGATCTCACTATCTTGATCTGTAACATCATAGATGACACTATTTATTTCAGGAAAAGCTTTAGAAACATTTTCAGGCACATCTTTATTAGGATGCAATTGGATATAATCAATAGTTTCAAAAGAAGCATTACTAGCTTCATCACTAAAAGAGATATCTAATACCTTAACTTGATCTAATCCAACTAGTTCAGCGATCTTATTAACTGTTTCTTCAATGATCGGTTGATTGTTATTCCTAAATTGGTCATTAAAATCACTGATATGAACAATAGGATAATCTTTATTTTCCTTATTCACTAACCAATATTGATCTTTACTTATGATCTGAGTTAGATCATTGACAATACCGATCTGTAAATAATCTTTAGAAAACATGAAATATTTAACGAGCTGTAAAGTCCATACTGCGACATTTTTGTTATTCTGCATTCTGTTTCTCCTTTCTCAGCTGATCAAGAACATTTTGAAAATTCTCCGGTAATGGTGCTTCAACCACTACTGTCTGTTTAGTAGTAGGATGAATGAAAGTCAATTGATGAGCATGTAATAATTGACCATCACCTTTCATCTTACGAGGAGCGTACTTTGGATCATTGACTACGGAATGACCAATATATTCCATATGCACCCTGATCTGATGAGTCCTTCCTGTCTTTAGAGAACATTCAATGAAAGTATACTTATCAAATCTTTCAAGTACTTTAAATTGAGTGATAGCATCTTTACCATTTTTATCCGTAACAGCCATCTTTTGTCTGTCGTTAGGATCTCTGCCAATAGGAGCATCGATAGTGCCATTATCATGACCAATAACACCATTTACTAAAGCATAATACTTACGGTTCATAGTCTTATCTTTTAATTGCTCAGCTAAGAAGTTATGAGCATGATCATTTTTAGCCATAATGATAAGACCGGTAGTATCCTTATCAATACGATGAACTACTCCTGGTCGCATTACACCATTGATACCACTTAGATCATGACAATGAGCTAATACTCCTTCAACTAAAGTATGTTCACTAGTAGAAGCAGTTGGATGAACGATAAGTCCTTTAGGTTTATTGATGACAATGACATCATCATCTTCATAACGGATATCAAGATCCATTGGATAAGGCTTAACTTCATATTCCACTACCTCTGGAACAGAGATCTTGACCTCATCATCAGTTTTTAATTTATAATTTGCTTTAACAACTTCATCATTGACTGTAACTAATCCTTCAGATATCAATTGTTGAAGTCTCGTACGAGAAAGCTCCACTTTAGATAATAAAGCTTTATCAATACGGATATTGTTCAATTCTTCCTCAATAGTAAGATTAATCTCTTGCATTTTTCTTATCTCCTTTCAATAATTCGATAATAATAAGTAATATCGCACCTACTGTTATATAACTATCAGCGATATTAAATATTGGAAAATCATAACCAAAGATATTAAAATTCAAAAAATCTGTAACATAACCATGAATGATCCTATCGATCAAATTTCCGATCGCTCCCGAAATGATCAAGATCAAACAAACCTTCTCAATACCTTTAGGTTTCTCTTTAAAGAAATAGAAGATAAGTGCTGCAATGACAACAAGAGTGATGATGATAAAATATACTCTTTTACCTTCCAATATACTGAAAGCAGCTCCGGTATTTTCAGCATAAGTGATATTAAAGAAACCTTTGATGACAGTATAATCAAGATGACTATTTGAATTTATTTTAGTAACAATGATCTTACTTAGTTGATCTAGTAAGACTAGTAATGCTGTATATATCAATGTACTCATAAATAGTGGTAAATCCACTTCACCTGCTTTCTTAATTTTTCAACATTATTTATTATAACAAACAAAATCCTTCTTGTGAAATTATCTTAAAAGTGATATTTTAACTAATGAGGAGATAAATATTATGAAAATTAAAAACTTTTTTCTTCATTTACATACTATCAATAAACATCGTTTTCTAGTTTGTCACTATTGTTTCAAGATGGGCTTATATTGGCAAGGTTTAACCCATGACTTAAGTAAGTACTCATTTGCCGAATTTGGACCATCAGTTAAATACTTCAGTGGCAAACATTCACCAATTGAAGAAGAAAGGATCGATAAAGGTTATTCCTCTTGTTGGTTACATCACAAGGGGCACAACAAACACCATTGGCAATATTGGGTTGACTTTGAAGGTGGCGAGATCGAGTTTTTAAACCCACCTAAAAAATATGTTAAAGAGATGGTCGCTGATAGGATTGCAGCTTGTAAAGTCTATCAAAAAGATAAGTATCATCCTTCAAGTGCCATTGAATTCTTACAAAACTCTATTGAAAGAAAATTCATCCCTCAAAAAACTTATGACTTATTAGAACATTATCTTCAGATAGTTGCAGATAATGAGCTAAATACCGCATTAAATATCATCAAAAAAGATTAAAAAAAGAGGCTTAATAAGGTCTCTTTCTTTAATCTCCTAATAATTTTTCTTGTAATTCTTTATTGAACTGATTGACATATAAACGATAATAATAACCCTTCTTTGCCATTAGTTCATCATGTTTACCACTTTCAACAATCCTACCCTTGTCAATGACAAGTATCTTATCGGAATTGATGATCGTTGATAATCTATGAGCGACAATGAAACTTGTTCTTTCATGTAGGATAGCTTCAATAGCCTTTTGGATCTTCTTTTCTGTCTCCGTATCAACCGAACTAGTTGCTTCATCTAAAATAAATAATGCAGGATCAGCAACTACGGCTCTAGCAAATGAGATCAATTGCTTCTCACCAGTAGATAACTTACTACCTTGTTCACCTACTTCAGAATCATAACCATTCTCAAGTTTTTCAATAAAGCTATCAGCTCCTACTAATTTAGCTGCTGCTTCGATCTGCTCATCAGTAGCATCAAACTTACCATAACGGATGTTATCTTTTACTGTGCCAGTAAATAATGTTGGTGTTTGTAAAACATAACCAATATTAGAATGTAACCAGCCTAATGAACGATCTTTATAATCTACCCCATCGATCAAAATTCTACCACTAGTAGGTTCATAGAAACGACATAACAAGTTGATGATCGTACTTTTACCAGAGCCAGTCTCACCCACTAACGCGATTGATTGACCTTTTTCTACTTTTAAGTTGAAATCTTTTAAGATAGGTTCATCCTTGATATAACTAAAATCAACATGTTCAAATTCCACATTACCTTCTAGTTTTGGATAATTCTCTTTAATGCCATCAAAGATCGTACCATATTTCTTGATGACTTCTTCTTTGTCAGTTATCTCAATATTTTCTTCTAGTAAAGATAATACTCTTTCTGCAGAAGCTTGAGCCATCTGCAACTCAGCAATAAGCCCAGCGATCTGTTTTAATGGGTCAAAGAATTGTTGAGCATATTCCGTAAACATCAACAATGTACCAAATTGCATACTCTGTAATAATACTTGATTACCACCATACCACAAAATAAAGGCAAGAGAGATAGCACTTAGACCAATAACGATAGGCATAAAGGCACTTGAAAAATAAGCAGCCTTATTTGACTTATCACGATATTCAGCTGTCAATTGTTTGAACTCTTTTAAGTTCTCATCTTCTAAGACCAATGTTTTAGTAGTCTTAGCACCAGTGATACCCTCATTAAAAGCATTAGTGATCTTTGAATTAACAGCTCTTACCCCACGATAATTCTTTAATATCCTGATCTGAAACCACATTGAGACAAAAGCAAGTATTGGCACAATGACTAGTACGATCAAAGCCAAATGCCAATTTGTCTTAAACATGATGATGCTTGAAGCGATCATCACTGCAACTCCCCAAACAAGATCAGTCAAAGACCAAGCAAATATCTCTGCAAGTCTACCTACATCTGAAGATAAACGAGCCATGATCCAACCAGTAGGAGTCTTATCAAAATATGAATATGATAATAATTGAACTTTTTCAAACAATCTATCTCTTATATCATATAAGAAACCACTTTCGATATAAGCCGATTGTCTTGTGAAACTGCTGACTAAAATACCATTCAATAAAATGACGATGATATAAACTATCGCATAGATGATGATCTCATTAGTCTTGACATCTCCAGAAGCAAAGTAGTCAATGGCGATTTTATCAAGATATGGCCTAATGACATCAACTATTGCCATTAGTAACATAAAGACACCCAATTTGATAAGGTGTTGTTTACTACTTCCTAGTAAAGCTAAGATCCTCTTCCATAAGTTTAGATCCAAGGAGTCGGTATTATATTGTTTTTCTTCAAATTGAATATTACTCATAAACTTCATCCTCCTTCATAGCTGTCTGTATATCATAGATACGTTTATATAAACCATCTTGTTTGATCAATTGTTCATGATTACCATTTTGACTGATCTTACCATCTTCAAGAACTATGATATGATCAGCATCCTGAGTAGATGATATTCTATGAGCAATGATTATCGTTGTACATTGCTTACTTAAACCTTTTATCGCTTTTCTGATCGCTGCATCAGTTTGGGTATCAACGGCACTTAATGAATCATCAAAGATTAAGATTGGACAATCATTGATGATAGTACGAGCAATAGCGATCCTTTGTTTCTGCCCACCTGATAAAGTGACTCCTTTTTCTCCAACCAAGGTATTATAACCATTAGAGAACTCTGTAATAACATCATGAACTGAAGCAATCTTAGCAGCTTTATATACTTTCTCTTTTGGAGCATTCTTTTGTGAAATCTTGATATTATCATAGATTGTCTTAGAGAATAAGAATGGTTCTTGTAAAACAATACCGATGCTCTTTCTCAAACATTTCTTTTGAATATCTTTTAGTTCAACTCCATCAATAGTGATCGAACCATTAGTGTAATCATTTAATCTTGTTAATAAATGTACCAAAGTACTCTTACCACTACCAGTAGGGCCCATGATAGCTAAAGTCTCTCCTGGCGTGATCTTAAATGAGATATCTTCAAGTACTGGTAAGTTACCATCATCATATTGGAACCCAACATGATCAAAAACAATGTTACCCTTAATATCAAAGACTTTTCCAGATTCAAGATCTTCGGTCTTTTCATTAAATATCTCTAATAATCTTTCCACTGCTACTCTCATCTTACCCATATTAGCAAGTAAACGAGCAAGAGATCTTACAGGATAGATGATCATTCCTTCATAAGAGATAAAGACACTAAATTGTCCAATAGTCAAATTACCATTAACTACCTCAAAGATACCAATGAGTATCGTTAATAATACTTGGGCCATTGATAAACTACCACCAACACCCCATTGAATGCCTAATTGATTGATCCAATCAAAATCGATCTTAGATAATTCTTTATTCTTCTTATCAAATTTTTCAAACTCATACTTTTCTCTATTAAAAGCTCTTACTACTCTTAGATTAGATAAATTTTCTTGAGTGATAGTTGTTAATTCTGATTCTGTATCATCATATAATACGAAGTATTTTTGGATTTTATTAAAGAAATACATCGAAATGGCAAAGATGATTGGAAGCATAAATAACGAATACAAAGCTAGTTTACTGTCAATAGAGAATAAGATGACATTGGCAGTAACAGTGATCGTTATCGCATATACTAACTCAGCTAATTGTCCACTGAAGAAACTTCTGATCGTTTCTACATCACTAGTACATCTTTGTATCAGATCACCTGTCTTGGCTTTAGATAAGACAGAATAGGGCCAAACTTGAATATGGCTATACAAATCATTTCTTAAGTTTTCTGTCATATTCTGAGCGATTTCACTATTTAATTTACCTCTAAAGAAAATGCACAATCCAACCAAGATATTAACTCCAAGTAACATCAATGCTGGTATCCACAAATTCTGTTGTAAATGAGTGATACCACCTAACTTCTCCGTAATAAAAATAAATATCGATGATGTTATCTCTTGTTCATTAATGACATTATCAATGATAAAAGAAAATAACAATGGGGAAAATAGATTTCCCATTGTATAAATAACGACAATAATTAAAACTAATATCTGTTTAAGTGCAACCTTTCCCAGATATTTTTGCATAAAACTTTTTACCGACATAAAAAACTCCTTCTGTTTGGGAAGGATAGATTACTGATTCTTGTAAGCCATTAATGCCTTAGCTATTTGATCAGGACAGCTTGTTGGCTTATTAGCACAAGTTACTCCACTTAGGCGATCAATGACATCATCAACATCCATTCCAACCAATAATTTACTGATACCCGCTAAATTACCTGGACACCCCCCGGTAACCTTAATACTCTGAATGATATTATTTTCAATATCAAATTCTAACTTACGAGAACATACTCCTTTTGGGACAAATTCAAACTTCATAGCCTTGACCTCCTTTTCTTCTTAGAAATTATTCTAACATATCTATTTTAAAACTCAACTGTTAAAAAATTGTAAGCGATTATAAAAGGTGACCTTTTAAGTCGCCTACATACTTATTTCATCATATACTTTTTCTTTCTTTCAAAATAGAATAGTAATGATCCACTTAACATTAGTGTCATAAACCATAAATACTATGAATTTATTTTTTTGACATATTCTTTCTATAGGCATTAACGAGAGTGTCTCATATAAGCATAACCTTACTGATAAGATACTTTCCTTTGTAGCTATTATATTAATGCCATTGTCAATCTCCAGTTCAATTTATTAAATGCTTTCTACAAATATGAATATGTGTCTCTTGTGATCACGCAATAAAAAAAGAGATATTTTTCTCAAATATCCCTTCAATTTCTTATAAAGCTTTTTCGACAAACTTCTTAACTTCATCAATTGGCATATAACCAACATGTTGATCAAATACTTCACCATTTTTGAAGATGATAAGATTTGGAATAGACATTACTTTAAACTTTACTGCTAAATCTTGATTTTCATCAACATCTACCTTTACAAATTTAACTTTGCCTTCATAAGTCTTTTCACATTCTTCTAATAGTGGCGATAACATCCTACATGGTCCACACCAATTAGCGAAGAAATCAACTACAGTTACTCCTTCATTAATAGTTTCTTGAAAATTACTACTGTTGATATGTTGCATTCTTTCCTCTTTCTATAGTTTACTTGCTGCAGCTTGATCCAAGATGATGATAGTATCTGGATGATCTTGTAAAGCACTAGCTGGACAATCAATGCTCTTTTCAGCCTTGATCGTATCATAGATAGCCTGAGCTTTATTTTCACCAGTAGCGATCATGATGATCTTTTTAGCACTCATGACATTACTGATACCCATAGTGATAGCCTGTGTTGGAACTTTATTAATATCATTATCAAAGAATCTAGCATTATCCTTAATAGTTGACTCTTTTAAGTCAGTGATATGAGTAACAGAATCAAATGGTGTACCTGGCTCATTGAAACCAATATGACCATCAGAACCAATACCTAATACTTGGATATCAACTTGTGCTTCACTTAATGCTTTATTGTAAGCATCGCAATTTGCTTGTAGATCATTTCCCTGATTAGATGGAATATGAACATTCTCTTCTTTAACATCAATGTGATCAAATAGATTACGATGCATAAATGAATAGTAAGACTCTGGATGATGAACATCTAATCCAACATATTCATCAAGATTGAAAGTAGTAACATCTTTATAAGAAGTACCATTTTCTTGATGATCTTTGATCATTCTCTGATACAAACCAATAGGACTTGAACCAGTAGCTAAACCTAATACAGCATCTTTCTTATTCTTAACGACATCAAGCATGATCTTTGCTGCTTCATCGCTAACTTTTTCATAATCTTTGCATACGATAATAGTAAACATTTTTTTCTCCTTCTATTTCATTTTAATCTATTCTTTTTCTGATTTCTACTTAACTGCCTGACCTTTAATGTAAGTCTGAACTACATCATAGTTAGAATTTAAGATAGTGATATCAGCATCATAGCCAACAACGATCTTACCTTTATGATCATCAATTCCTAAAACCTTTGCTGGATTTAATGTACAAGCATTAACTGCTGTAGCTACATCTACTAATGCTTGTTCAATAAGTACTTGTAATCCCTTATTGATCCTTAAAGTTGAACCAGCAAGAGTATTAGTTCCCTTTAATTTAGCAGTACCATCTTCACCAACTACGATAGCTGCTCCACCAGAAGTATATTCACCAACTGGTAGTCCCTTAGGTCTTAATGAGTCTGAGATCATGATGACATGGTCTGCTCCTTTGATCCTAAAGAAGTTATTTAATGCATCTACACTAGAATGATGTCCATCACAGATTGCTTCGCCATAGATGTCTCTGATCCTAAATGCTGCTCCTACTAAGCCCAATTCTCTATGACCATAACCAGTCATACCATTGTAAACATGAGTCATGCTCTTAGCACCATTAGCTACAGCCATAACTGCAGTATGATAATCACTATTACTATGACCCATAGATACAACTACTCCATTTTCACTACAATATCTAGTAAGAGCAAAGTCTTTATCATGTTCAGGAGCTAATGTAATGTATTTGATCAAGCCATTAGCTACTTCTTGATATTGCTTAAATTGTTCAACATTAGCATCTAAGATATACTCAGGTGGTTGAGCACCCTTGTATTTCATATCAAGATATGGTCCTTCAAAATGGACTCCTAAGATCTCTGCTCCTTCATAACCACTTTCTACTACCTTACGAACATTCTTTAAAGCATTAGTCAATACTTCAACTGATTGAGTGATAGTAGTAGGTAAATAAGCAGTGACACCTTCATCAATTGGTAAATGTTTAGCCCAATATCTTAAGCCTTCCTCTTCACCATCATTGGTATCAAAACCATAAGCACCATGAGTGTGAACATCAATAAATCCTGGAAATACTCTATCATTACCGTAGTCAACATCTACTTCTTTAGTCCCATAAGGATAGATACCATTGATCTTACCATCAGTGATCTCGACTTGTAATGAGTGGAAATTATTAGCAGTCCAAACCCTTTTAGATTGAATTATCATTTTTTAGCCTCACTTTCTATTATCTTAACTAAATTAGCTAACACTTTTGCCATGATCCTCATTTCATCAATGCAGACCAATTCGTGATTGCCATGACAATTATAGTCTCCAGTACCTAGATTAGGTGTCGGGATACCCATAAATGACAAGACTGCTCCATCAGTACCACCTCTGATGGCAGGATAACATACTTTAATGCCTTCTTGTTGTAATGCTCTAGTTGCTTGATCGATGATATACATCTTATCTCTCAAACACTCAACCATATTGTTATAAGTACGTTTAACATTAGCTTCGACCACTTTCTTTCCATAAAGTTCATTAAGATGAGTTTCAGCTAATTTAAATTCATTCATCTGTTTTAATAATTTTTCTTCATCATGGTTACGGATGATGTAAACAGCATGAGCTTGTTGACATTCTCCTTCCATAGCTAATAAGTGATTAAAGCCATCTCTCTCACTTGTATATTCTGGTCTTTCATTAGCAGGAAGCATATTGTGAAAATCAATGGCTACTTGTAAAGCATTGATCATCTTACCTTTAGCATCACCTGGATGAATGCTGTTGCCATAGAAAGTGACATCAGCAGTAGCAGCATTGAAGTTTTCATAACATACTGCTTCCGGGTTACCACCATCGATAGTATAAGCATAATCACATTTAAATCTATTTAAGTCGATATGCTTGATGCCTTCACCAATCTCTTCATCAGGAGTAAAGCATACTTCGATCTTGCCGTGTTTAACATCTTTATTCTCTTGTAAGTACTGTAGCATATCCATGATGACAGCAATACCTGCTTTATCATCACCACCAAGTAAAGTAGTACCGTCAGTAACGATAAGACTCTTACCCTTTAGATCATTTAAGAAAGGATAGTCTTCTACTGAAGTAACAATACCATCAGATAAAGTGATATCTTGACCATCATAATCTTCAATGACCCTAGGCTTGATATCTTTACCAGAAGTAGCATTACTAGTATCCATATGAGCTAAAAAGCCAACAGTAGCACAATCATTTTCGCTATTAGATTCTAATGTTGCATAAACAAAGCTATTATCAGCAACTGAAATATTAGATAAACCTAATTGCTCTAGCTCACCTTTTAACTTTTCAGCTAATACAAATTGATTTTCACTACTTGGAACTTTATCTGTATCTTCTTTAGAAGTAGTATCGATCTTAACATAACCGATAAATCTTTCAACTATATCCATATTCATTACACTCTCTTTTCTTAATTAATTATACAACAAGTTTAGATAAATATACGACAATTGACCAAAGATTAATCATTTTGATAGCTTTATCAAATCGCAAATAAAATCAAAGCATTAGATCAAATTGATTTTAAATCTACAAGCAGACATTTTCATCAAATTGAAATAGATCAATTTATTTGATACTATTTTATCGTAAAAGGGAAAAGTTCTTGTCATAATCCATTATTTAAATTTCATAATACATATGATTATGACAGCAAGCTGTTAGAAAGCACATGATTAAACTAGAATGAAAAGATATTAAAAATACTGTTAATAAGTATAATAGTGATATGTACTACCTCTTGTGGCAAAGAAGAAAAAGATGAAATAAACAACACTATTTTTACAGATGATTTTTTTGAGGATGTTGTTACAATTCAAGATCTCATAGGTAGAGTCTCAGGTGATCAAATGAAACCAGTCATAAAGTATTTAAAATCACTATATTTGGTTGAAACTGATATATATGTTAAAACTGTCGATGAACAAGGCTATCCACTAATGGGTTCGTATTCTTTGCAATTTGTTCTAAAAGATGGTACATTGATTTCCTATTATAGGACAAAAAAATATTTGTGAATGTCAATGGTGTTAACTACATGATTACTGATGGAGATCTAGATGTGGGTTTAGAAAGAGCTTTTAAGCAAGATGGAGGCGAATTATTTTTACGGCACAGTTATCTTAGATGGGCCAAAAGTTTTCATGGCAATGGAGAAGGTTTTGCTGGATCATATTTACAATACAACTTTCTAAACAACTAATTTATAAAACTTAAAAAGCGATATTATGCCTAAGTAACGTGATATCGCTTTTATATTACATCATTTCACTTAAAAATTATTTAAAAAAGAGGCCTTTCGACCTCCAATAATAATACGTTGTGTAATTATTTAATGATTGTTCCTTCAGTAGGAGCACCAGCAGCATTTGATTCATCAGTATCAATATGCATTGCTAGAGCATAGGAATCAGATACACGGCAAACAACATCTGAGAATGTTAAGCTTCTGCCTTCTGTTTCAACTTTAACTGAAACAATCTGTCCATTAGTAACGCCAAACTTTTCGGCATCAGCAGTTGAGAAATGGATGTGTCTCTTAGCGGCGATAACGCCCTTATCTAATGTGATAGAACCATTAGGACCTGTAACTGTGCAACCTTGAGTTCCTTCAATATCACCTGATTCACGAACTAAAGCTTTAACACCAATAGTTCTTGCATCAGTTAAACTTAATTCAACTTGATTAGCTTTTCTAACTGGTCCTAATACTGATAATTTTAATTCACCCTTAGGACCTGAAACAGTAACCTTTTCGTTACTAGCAAACTGACCAGGTTGAGATAACATCTTCTTTACTGTTAATTGATAACCTTCACCAAACAATTGTTCAACTGCTTCTTGAGTTAAATGAATATGTCTAGCACTAGTTTCTACTAAAATTTTTTCCTCACTCATCTTAAACTACCTCTTTTCATCCATAATTATAACGCTAAATGTTATATTTTTCATTTATTTTTCCTGAGTTGTTCAAATTGTGCGATATTTTCTCTTGTGTATCCTACAAGTATCTCACTATTATGCTCTTTGATCATTTCTAGTACTTCATCTATCCTATTTTCGCTTTCAAATAAGCCAACAACATAATTCTTTTTTCTTGTACAACAAACGATCTGATAATAAGTCTTTCCTTGAATGATTCTAGGATTTTTATAGATCATTAGTATATCTTCATATCTTATCGTAATAGGATTTTTATAAGTATTTGCTAGATAATTATTAGTCAAGATGACTCCACTATCCGAGAAATAATTCTCACAATTTTCAATATCTTCACAAACTAATTTTATATCCTTATTTCCACCACTAGTAACTTTAACAACAACTCTATAAATTGCTCTGATAACAAGACATAAGCCAATGCCAAATATAACAATAGCTGCTGCCCCTAAAAAACCTACTGCAGAAGAATATTGACTTCTTGAACCGTCAAGATAAGTAGCTAAGAAGTAGTCATCATACTCATCTTCGCTTACCGAATAATCAAGTTCGAAACATTCCTGTAACATCTCACAGGCATATTGTTTAAGCTCATCTGGTGCATCATATAGGTAGCCCGTAAAATGATAAATGAAATTATCTGGGTTTAAATTGTATTGCTCGGATATCTTGTCAAATTTATCTTGAGTCATACAGATGATATATAACATATCATTAGTATCAAAAGCATAATAGTAATCATACTCTTCTGTTCCAACTGTTTCAGTAGCAAAACTCTGACAACTTTCTAGATCGATGTAAGCATAAGTACCCTCTTTATCTTCACCATTCATTCCTAATTCATAATAACTCTTGCAATCTTGAGAATAAATACACTTATAAGTAACAAAGGCTAAAACAAATGATACTAATAATAGGATCAAACCAATTAGTAAACCACTTTTCTTGCTCTTGGTAAGTTTCTTTATGTCTTCTTGCTTCATGCTGTCAACTAAACTGTCCATATCTTTTCTCCCTTAAACACTACTATTCTACATTTAACCATTATACAATGTCAAAATGATTCAATTGATAGTTTTAACATTTCTGACTTTCAGATACTCATCAATATCTTCATTGACATATTGATAACCAGTAGTATGTAATACATCATAAAATTCATATAGATAATCAAATATGCCATATTTTTCAAACAAGTCATATGCTTGTTTGCCAGTTAGAGTTTTATGAACTTTATAATTTTCAAGACAAAATATAATAAAATCCATTTCTTTATTCATATCAAACTCCTAAACATCTGGAAAATCAATCTTTCCAGTTTCCAATTCTTCCAATAAAAACTGATAAAGAGTCGGCGTACTATAGTACCACACTTTTGTCTCTTCAATTTCTAATAAACTATATAATTTTGACTGATAAATAAGCTTCAGTGCTTCTTTTTCTGAGATTTTCTCATGTTTGACAATATATTTGACAAAGTCACTTACGATGATTGGCAATAAAACTTCATATTTTTCTTTAGTCATCATGTTCTTATCATCTCTTCCATTACTAAGTATATTTTAGCGTGTAAAAGCAAAATAAAAACCTTCTCATTTCTGAAAAGGTTCAATAACTAAGTGGGGCGATTAAGGGGACTCGAACCCCTGAGTGCTGGAGCCACAATCCAGAGTGTTAACCAACTTCACCATAACCGCCATGCCTAATTATGATATATCATTTTTTAGAGAATGTAAACTAAAATTTTTTTAATTTGCTCTCATTGGACTACTTTTATCTAATTTACGAAAGAAAAGGGGCTGTAAAGAAATAAACTTTTTGCCATAGGGGCAAGAGGTTTGTAGGA
>CAVCVO010000062.1:0-26639 GCA_963606005.1 Anaerovoracaceae bacterium | reverse complement strand
ATCTAATGTGATATTAGCTTCATTTGAATAAATGACACCACCATCACTGTTTCTATAACCATAATAAGTTTGTGTAACTTTTACAGACTTTCCATCTTTCCAAGTCCAATAACTACTCTGCCAAGAATACTGTTCTCCATTGTTTCTACAATTTATGAATTGACAATCTTTTCCAATAAGATTTGTATTACTATTCAAGCTGATTGTTTGGGCATTTGCTTCAACACTTTGACCATCTATAATGACCTTATTAAGTATTAAAGAAACGATTTCTTCACTTGCATTTTCAACAGATATCATTACTCCAAGATAATCATTAGTTCTTAACAACTTATGATCATTGCCATTGATAGTAACATTATGATCGATAGTGATCTTATCACTAATTTCAATATCACTAGCAAGTGTGATGATCTCTTCTTTATTGTTGATAGCTTCTACTAATTCGGCAAAAGTTTTCACACCTGTTTCGGCATATGCAACATAGTTTTCGGACATTAAACTAGTCACAAACAGGATAGACAACACTAAAGATAGAATCTTTTTAATTTTGATTTTCATCTCCTTTTTAACCTCTACTTTCTTTAATTATCAATTATTTACATTGATAGCTATGACTATCCACTGTCATAGCATTTTAGTATAGCATAGTAAAAAAAAAAAAAAAATAAAATAATCTTAAAATTATTGTTATTCGGCTGAAGTATAAAGTTAAATTGCAGTTTCTATAATTTGTATTTTCTGATAAAAAATATGTATATCATTTCTTATAGATTGATATATACAATAATAGCGCCCTATCTCAAGCTAGGACGCCATTTTTTTTATTTTTAACTATTTTTGATATTATTTGCTTTTTCCAACTTTATCTTTCGACGATTTTTCACTTCATCATCCATAGGTTTGATATCACCGGCAGCTGTTAAAGCTTGTTTTGTCAAAAGTGGTCCAACCAACTCATAGATCAATATTGCAAACAAGGTAATATTTCTGATCAAATTTCCTTCATTACCAAGTTGCATTGCCGTAGTACACATTCCAAGAGCAACGCCAGCCTGAGGGAAAAGAGTTATACCAAGATATTTGCAGATTTTTGGATCACACTTTGTGGCTTTCGAACTTACATAAGCTCCTATATATTTTCCTAATGAACGGGATAAAATGTAGACGATTCCAATACCAACAATTGCGATATCTGTAAATACTTTTAACTCTAATTCTGCTCCACTTATTACAAAAAATAAAGCTAAAAGAGGTGATGTCCATTTATCGGAAGCAGTCATCAAATCATCGGATAGCGGACAAAGATTGCAGAAAACAGTACCTAACATCATACATACAAGTAAAGATGAAAAGCTGATATGTACCGATCCAATATAAAAATCTAACATTGATAAAGCAACTGTTAAAAATACAAAGGCGATCGTCATATTCAAACGATTAGTATTTGAGTTAAACAATTTCTCCAACTGTGTCAAAATCCACCCCATCAATGCACCTAAAAGTAAAGAAGCGACAATCTCAATAAGTGGATTAATAATAATAGATGCAAGATCTAATGAACCACTTACAATAGTCTTCGCAATGCCAAATGAAACAGCAAATACGATCAAACCAACTGCATCATCTAGGGCAACAATAGGTAAAAGTAAACTAGTAAGAGGACCTTTTGCTTTATATTGACGAACTACCATAAGTGTAGCTGCTGGTGCAGTAGCCGTAGCAATAGCACCAAGAGTTATTACTTGAGAAATCGTAAGTTTATCTGGCATAACTAGATGAACTATAAAAAGGGCAAGATCTACTAAGATAGTAGCTGCCAATGCTTGGAAAACACCAATGACAAAAGCCTGTTTTCCAGTCTTTTTCAATTCGTTTAGGCGGAATTCATTTCCTATAGAAAAAGCAATAAATCCAAGTGCCACATCAGACACAAGCTCTAAATTGCTTACTGCATCCATAGATGTGAAACCAAAACCATCGATATGTAATGCTCCTACACAATATGGACCAATCAAAACACCTGCGATCAAATATGCTGTAACAGAGGGCAATTTGAATGGTTTGAAGACTCTCGTCATCAATAGGCCTGCAAGCAGAGCAACCGAAACTGTAAGTAACGTACTCATAAATAACCTCCCGTTGTAAAAATTTGCAACGTTTTTCAGTATACACCCAATTATTACAAAATCAAGCAAATTTCTTTAATAATAAGCATTTAGTGAGTACAAAAAAATCATTAAATTGTCTAGGCTAAATTTACTAATATTGCTTATAATTTTCTAAGTTTTTTATCATAAAAGCTAACGAAAAGTATATAATAATAGTGGTGATGAACATTATGAAAAAATATCTTAAAATAGCTGCAGTTATTCTATTAATACTAACTACTATCTATGTAACTCATATTATTGATAGTTCTTCTAGTAATAACCAATCAATTAATATCACTGTATTAGAATCTAATATCAAAGAGGTCAAAGAATTATCAACTATTGAATATAAATACACAGATCTAGGTAAGTACGAAAACTACACAGATTTCTATGGTTGGAAAGTTCCCTTTACTACTTCAAAGTTCATCTGCACTTATAGTGGCACGATAAAAGCCGGTTTTGATCTTTCAACTGCTAAAGTATCATTACAAGATGATACGATCACTATCACGCTAACTCAACCTGTCATCTTATCTCATGAGATCGATTATGATTCATTAGAAATAATCGATGAAAGTTATTCAATATTTAATAAGATAACGATCACTCAATACAACGAATTCTATAAAGAACAAGCTCAAAAGATGGAGCAAAAAAGTATTGAGAATGGTTTATTAGATTCAGCAAAATCTAATGGTGAATTGTTCATCAAAAATGTCATCCAACAATTAAGTGAAAAAGAATACAATGTTGTATTCAAATATATAGATTAGTTTTTTCATCTTAAATTTTCCAAAGTAAAAAGTCCCAAACGGGGCTTTTACTTTTTATTTACTTTCTAATTTATTTTCTTCGTTCATCTTTTTCTTTTCTCTGAAGGCATTCTTTCTCTCAAGATCTGTCAAATATCTCTTTCTTAATCTAATAGCATCTGGAGTTACTTCAACAAGCTCGTCATCAGAGATAAACTCTAAGGCATATTCCAAAGTCAATTGAATAGGTGGAGTAAGTAGCATAGCGTCATCATGACCTGTACTTCTTACAGCAGTCATTGTCTTATTCTTAGTTGGATTGACTGGCATATCCATATCTCTTGAACAGATACCTACGATCATACCTTCATAAACTTCAGTTTGTGGACCAATAAAGAATGAACCTCTCTCCTGTAAGTTAAAGATAGAATATTTCATTGCTGTACCAGTAGCATTAGAAACCATGACGCCATTAGTACGAGTGTTGATCTCTCCTTGATATGGTTCATAATCTTCAAAGCTTCTGATAAGGATACCTTCACCTCTAGTAAAGTTAACGAAATCGCTTCTGAAACCGATAAGAGCTCTAGTAGCTACCTTGAAAGTGATAGTAGCATAGTTATTTCTTTCAACCATATCGATCATCTCACCATTACGTAAGTTCAACTTAGAGATAGTTGTTCCTTCATATTGAATAGGTACTTCACAAATGACTTTTTCAATTGGTTCATATCTCTTTCCATCAATGTATTTATAGATAACTTGAGGTTTAGAGATAGCTAATTCATATCCTTCACGACGCATATTTTCAATAAGGATAGTTAAACCTAATTCTCCTCTACCACTTACCTTAAATGTATCTGTTGAATCTGTAGCTTCTACTTTTAATCCTACATTAACTTCAAGTTCTCTCTCTAATCTTTCCTTTAAGTTACGACTAGTTACATACTTACCACTACGACCAGCAAATGGTGAAGTATTGACCATGAAGTTCATACTTAAAGTTGGCTCATCAATATGAATAGGTGGTAATGGATCAATATGATCTTTATCACAGATAGTCTCACCGATACTTAGATCAGGAATACCAGCAATGATAACGATATCACCACTATGTGCTTCCTTAATAGGTGTACGTTTGATACCTTCATAGTTAAATAATTTAGTGATCACACATCTTTCTTGTTTGCCATCATTCTTACATAATATGACTTGCTCACCAGTTCTTAATGTACCTTTATAAACACGACCGATACCTAAACGACCGATATACTCATCATAAGCCAAGTTAGATACTTGCATCTGTACTGGCTCATCATCAAGATCTGGATAAGCAGGTGTATGATTGATGATAGTCTCAAATAATGGGATGATACCATTATCAGGATCAGATTCATTAACCTTAACGATACCATTTTTAGCGATACCATAAAGGATTGGGAATTCAATCTGCTCTTCATTAGCATCAAGATCAAAGAACAGATCATAAACTAATGAAACAACTTCTTCTTCACGAGCATCCTTCTTATCAATCTTATTGATCAATAAGATAGGTTTTAAACCTAATTCCAAAGACTTCTGTAAAACGAATCTTGTCTGAGGCATAGGTCCTTCAGCAGAATCAACTAACAAAATAACCGTATCAACAGTTTTAATGATACGTTCAACTTCACTTGAGAAATCAGCGTGACCCGGTGTATCAACAATATTGATCTTATAATCTTTATAGAAAACGGAACAGTTCTTAGAATAGATAGTGATTCCTCTTTCTCTTTCTAGATCATTAGAATCCATGACACAATCAATTTCTTCATCATTCTTACTTAAAGCACCTGATTGTTTCAAAAAGGCATCAACTAATGTAGACTTACCAGCATCAACGTGGGCAATAACTGCAATATTAATAATCTTCTGCTTACTCATAACTAACCCTCCAAATATCAAACTTAAACATTATAACATTTTTTTAGTAACTGTGTAAAAATTTTCATTAATATCAATTACTAGATATGATAGATCACTGAAATCCCTATTCATTGATAAAGATCCAGGATTCAACAAACGGATACCATCAACAGTATCATCACTAGGAATATGGGTATGACCATATAAAACTATCTGACAATTCTCTTTTTTTCCTAGATTTTTTAAAGCTTCTAAACGATTAAAACCATATATCCGATCTGAATGGATCATTAAGATATTCCACTTATAAAAAGATGCAACTATCTTTTTAGGATAATCCTCATAATCATTATTACCCTTGATAACACTCATCTTAGGATAAGAAAAACAAGACGAACATAAGTCGCCTAAATGATAGAAGTAATCCGCATCTTTATTTGCCTCGATTACTTTCATAACGTTCTCATCATTTCCATGTGAATCACTCATTACAACTAGTTTCATTTGATCACCGACAAAAAGTATAATAGAAAAAATATAGTAATTCAAGAATTTTCACAAGCTCTCTTAATGTAAGTGGTAACATTATGAACTTGTTCATATAACCTATAATAAAAAACCACCGAGATGATCTCAATGGTCATTTATCAATATACCAATAATTATGCTAACTCCATTGTTGCATATACTAGAACTAGCCAAACAGCAGTAAAGAGCATCGAAATGATAAGAGATATTCTTTGTCTCTTATCCAAATCTTTTCTTTTGATCAATGTATAGATACCAGTAGGCAAAAAGCAAACAATACCGATATATAATGGCATATTCTCTAATATCACTCTTTTTCTCTTCTCTTCTAAAGTGACTTTCTTTTGATCATATTCTAAAGAACTAGTCCATAATTTATTAGCGCCAAACAAAGTTAATAAATTAAATGCTAGTGGTATCAAACATAATGTAACAACACCTTGTGGTTGCATCTTGATAAGTGTAATGATGAATAATTCACAAAACATGGAAGCAAACCATAACAAGGCAGCTAATATCTTTTTAACCATCTTTCTTTTCCTTTCTAAAGTATTCATAAACATTTAAAGCAGTCTTGCTACCAACTACTTTAGTTAGTTCTTCCACAGAAGCTTCTTTGATCTTATTGATAGAAGTAAACTTCTTTAATAATAAACTCTTTCTTTTCTCGCCAATCCCTTCGATATCATCAAGAATAGATTGTTTCATTTCTTTTTCTCTTGTCCTTTTATGGAAACTGATAGCACTTCTATGTACTTCATCTTGCATATTAGTCAAAAGATAAAACAATTCACTTTCTTTATCTAATGGGATGATACTATAATCATCATCCATCAAATTGTCAGTCTGATGCTTATCATTTTTAACTAATCCCAAGATCTTGATAGATGTGATACTTAATGACTCTAAGATCTCTTTAGCTGCTTTAACTTGTGGTTCTCCTCCATCTACGATGATAATATCAGGAAAACTACTCTTATGTTGTAAGCCATTGAATAATCTTCGATATATTACTTCCTTCATATTCGCAAAATCATTGTTGCCATTACTTACCTTATATAATCTATAACTCTTTTTTTCAGGTTTACCATCAACATATACAACTTGAGCTGCCACCGCATTAGTACCAGAAATATGAGAGTTATCAAATAATTCAATCTTAGTGACAGGGTGATTGATCATTTTTTGCAACTGTTCTAAAGCTATTTGAGAAGTATTCTGTTGTTTATTGATGATCTCAAACTTCTGTTGCAAGTTGATCTGACAATTCTCTTTAGCTAATTCAAGTAATTTCTTGTTATCCCCTTTTTGAGGGAAGATGATCTTACAATCAAAGACTTCTTCTAATGATTGATCAGCTAATTCTAGTGGTAAGACTAACTCTTTCGGCAAAGGATTATTACTATAATACTGGATCAGATAAGATATAAAGATATCATTTTCATCATCATATAATGGTTTAAGATTAAGATGTCTATTTAACAATTTACCATTACGATATTGTAAAGCAACAATACTGATATAACCTTTATCTTGATAATAATTGAAGACATCACAACTCTTTTGACTATTAAATTGCATGTAATCATCGGAAGTGACATGATCAATGGCTTCAAGTAAACTCTGACACTCTTGGGCTTTTTCAAATTGTAAGTTTTGGGCATATTCATCTCTTTTTTGCGTATATTCTTTAATAACTTCTTTTGTGTCACCATTAAGAAAAGAAATGATCTTTTCCCGCATCTGTTGATATACTTCCGGTTCTATTTTATATTCACATGGTCCTAAACAACTACCAATATGATAATATAAGCAAACTTTTGCAGGCATATTCTTACATTTACGTAAAGGAAACAACTGTTGTAATAATTCTAATAACTTTCTAGCATAACCAACATTGGGATATGGTCCAAAATACTTTGCAGACTTCATCCTTTTTTTATCTCTTACTAGTTCTAAAGTAGGATAATCTTCCATAGTGAGTCTAATATAGGGATAACTACAATCATCCATAAAGATGATATTAAAACGAGGCTTATACTTTTTGATCAAGTTATATTCCAATATCAAAGCCTCTTTTTCCGAAGGTGTGACTATGTATTCAAAATCAACAATATTAGAGACTAATTTAGTTGTCTTATTATTGTGCTGACCTCGAAAATAAGAATTAACACGATTTTTGAGATTTTTCGCTTTACCAACATAGATGACCTCATTATTCTTATCTTTCATCAGATAACAACCAGGCTCACTTGTTAAAGTCAATAACTTCTCTTTTAACATCTCTACTCCTTAAAATAAACAATGGTTGCTCCTGTTGAGCCTTCTGATGCACTACCATGTTCATATCTCTTAACAAATTTAGTCTTCTTTAACTTGTCCCAAACAGCACTACGCAAAGCTCCTGTTCCTACTCCATGAATGATCCTAACAAAAGGCACATTAGCTAGTAATGCTTCATCTAAATACTTATCTAAAACATCTAAAGCTTCTTCAACTCTCATACCGATGAGATTACATTCAATTGAGAAACTCTTGTTAAAGTTCCTTCTAGCTTTGACATTTTCTTTCTTGACTTTCGGTTTGACTGTCTTAATGAGTGAACCTATTGATACTCTCATCTTGACTCCTGAAATATCAACCGTAGCATTTTTCTTGTCCATAGTAATGACTTGACCAATCTGACCCGTAGTCTTTACTTTAACATAGTCATTGATATTGATAGTTTCATCAGCTAAAGAAGTTTCATCTTCACTAACATAATCATTTTCGGCTTGAGCTAACTTATGTTTTAATTTAGCAACTTCATTGATATCATAATTTTTCATTTCTTTAAGCTTATCAACAACTTCGTCGGCTTCTTTTTGGGCTTGCTCAATGATCTCATTACTCTGTTTTCTTGCGTTATATAAGATATCCTCTTTTTCTTGAGCTAATTTCTCAATTTTTTTATTCAATTCTTCTTCTTTTTTCTGTAAAGTCAATTTTAAAGAAGCAACATCTTCTTGATCTTTTCTTATCTGATCTAATTCATTTTGTAGTCTTTCAATCAACTTATCATCTTCAGTAGCTTGTTGTTGTTTTAACTGGCTTGCTTTAGTGATGATTTCTTGTTTTAAACCATATCTTTTTGCGATGTCTATAGCATTAGAACTACCAATAGTGTTTTCTAGATAACGATAAGTAGGTTTTAGATTTTCTTGGTCAAATTCCACTGAAGAGATCATGATATCATCATATTGTTTACCATAAGCTTTTAATTTAGCAAAGTGAGTAGTAGCTACCACATAGATCTGTTTTTCTCTACAATAATCTAATACAGCTCCAGCAATAGCTTGCCCTTCGATTGGATCGGTAGCACTACCTAATTCATCAAAGATAGCTAAAGATCTAGTAGTTGCTTTACTAGTTATCTCAGCAATATTAGAGATATGAGACGAGAAAGTTGATAAGTCATCATCAATAGATTGGCCATCGCCAATATCGTAGAAGATATTATCAAAGATAGGTATATAAGCCTCATCACAACATAATGGGAAACCACTTAAAAACATCAAAGAAAATAAACCAATGATCTTTAAAGAAACCGTCTTACCACCTGTATTTGGTCCAGTGATCAAGATGATCTTTATAGGTTCGATCATACGGTAAGTATTACTTACTACTTTACTTGGATCGATCAAAGGATGGCGAGCATTTTTAATGATAAGATCATTTTTAGAAATATGAGCAACAGTCGCATTTTTTTGTTTAGCCCAACTACTACGAGCAAACAAACTATCTAATAATCCTAATGTCTCAACATTAGCCAAATACCCTTCACTATCATCTTTGACTAGTTCTGATAGATGTCTTAATATCCTTTTCATCTCATTCTGCTCTTCTTGTAAAGCATCTTGCAACTCATTATTTATACCAATAAACGCACTTGGTTCAATATAAGTAGCTGAATTAGAAGAACTTGAACCATATTGTAAACCTTCAACACTATTCTTATAAGTATTCTTTACTAAAACAACATTACGACCATTTCTACTAGCTACAATGCCCTCTTGTAATACTGATGAGTTCTTACTAATATACTCATTATATTTGCTAGCGATATTCTTTTGTAAGTTTTTGATCTTACGACGCACTGAAGCCAAATAACTACTAGCATTATCATAGATCTCACAAGCTGGTGAGATGCACTTATTGATCGCACTTGCTGTCTTTTCATAAGAAGTCAAAGAATCTACTAACTCTTCGATCTCATTTTTTTCACAATTACAACCATTTACATATTTTTTGATCTGAGCTATACCATAAGCTTGAGAGGCGATCTTTAATAATTCTTCACAATTTAAAATGCCACCTTTAGCAGCTAAGGCTACCTCATTTGAGATATCATAGATGCCTCCAAAAGGCATAGAACCATAAGAAACAGTCATATTGATAGCTTGCGAAAGTCTATTGTTATTTAATTCAACAGCTAAACGATTAAAAGAAGGCATTTGACCTTCTACTATTTTTTTACCTAAAGAGAAACTACAATAACTTGCTATTTGAGCTTTTACTTCTGAAAATTGTAGTCCTTCATAATCTTGATGCATTTTATTCTCCTGTATTGATCAATTTATTTAACATATTAGTATCAATACCATACTTAAGTAAGAAATCGTAGATCTCTTGCGAAGACAACTTATTACTTTCTAACCAAGTAATGATACTCTTAACATCTGTCTCCTTTAAAGATAAAGGATCAGAGATCATCTTTTGAATGGCTAAGTTTTCTTCAAAAGACTTATTCAACAAAACAACCACTTTATCTACAACAGTATTAGTATATTTTAATACAGAGTTGTTTACGATGTCTTTACCATTAGTAAAGATTGCAGTGTTCAAAAGATAAGTGACTAAAATAACGATCACTGTTGCTGGTATCAAAGATAAGATAGCACCAACAAACTTATTGACCTGTTTGATGACAGGAATCTCTGTAACAACCTTGAACAAAGGTTTAATGATCGCTAAGATGATAAGACCAACGATCAAAACAATCACAAACCAACATAATGTATTGATCTTATCATAAAAAATGTCAGCTAAAGCTGTATCATTAAATGGTGCATACTTTTCGGGAAAAATATGAACTAGATCAGATAAACCTGGTGCTAAGATCCAACTAAATAAAATCAAAGCTAAAATGCCTAAAAGTTTAACTAATTGCCATAAAAATCCCTTTGTATATCCGATTATGATCGAGATAACTAGTAATAAAACTACTCCTACGTTTATAAATATAACTGAATTACTTGGTAATGTCATAAAAATCACTCCTATACTTGAAAATTATTATAGCACATTACTTATGCATTTGAAAAAATAATCCAAAAGGGTTATCATCAACATATGGAAACATATACACTCACTTTAGATCAAGATCAGATTGATCAATTATTAAATACTTATCCTCATAGTAGGGATCCTAAAAACCCTTATATCTTAGCTCATGTATATTGTGATGATGCTACTATCAATATCTACACCAGTAAGAAAACTGTCATTCAAGGCAAGAATGCACAGAGCTATTATCAATCACTTAATAAAGAAAAAGAAAACACGATCATCTTACCTCAAGCTGGTTCTGATGAAGTAGGCACAGGAGATTTCTTTGGACCAATAGTAGTCTGTGCCGTCTATATTGATAAAGACATCTATCAAAAGATAAAAGCATATCATTTAGATGATTCTAAAAAGATAAATGATGAATACATATTAAAGAATACTCCTTATATATTAAAAGAAGTTAAATATTCTCTTCTTATCTTAGATAATAAAAAATACAATCAAGTCATTGCCAAATATAACATGAATGCGATCAAAGCAATATTACACAACCAAGCCTATGTTCATCTACAAAATAAAGGAGTGACTTTACCAGAGACAACTGTCATTGATCAATTCTGTATAGAAAGTAGTTACTATAAATATCTTATAGGTCAACCAAAGATCGTTAAAGGCATTAAATTCCAAACAAAGGCTGAAAGTAGTTTTGTTGCTGTAGCTACTGCATCAATGATCGCTCGTTACACTTTCTTGACTTATATGCAAGAAATGAATAAAAACTATGGCATCTCTTTTCCAAAAGGAGCTTCTGATCAATGTGAAAAGACTGCCAAAGAGTTTATAGATAAATATGGTAAAGAAAAACTTGCGGAAGTAAGCAAGTTAAACTTTAAAAATTACGAAAGGATACTTCAAGAAAATATCTTTTAATCAATAGAAAGCATATTGAAGATATCCTCTCTTTTCTTTTCAAGAACGATCCTATCAGGATGAGACTTATCTAAACTACTAATGATACTATCCAATTTATCTAATTTATGTTGATAGAATTCTCTAAATAACTCATTTTTTTCTTTTAAGAAGATCGGACCATACTCAATTTCTCTTTCACTTAATTGTTGTTTACCATTTTCTACCACTAAGATCTCATAATACTTATAATCTTTGACTAAAACTTCATTAGTTATCTTATAGTCATTTTCACTTAAGTATCTTCGCATTGCTTCCACTATCTGATTGACTTGAATGATGATCTTTTCACACTTACGGAAATAACTTTCAGAACTACTTAAGATATGAATGACCGTATTATGTCCCATACCAGCCAATACAGCTATCTGAGCTTGCTCATCTATATTTCTTACACCATCTGTACAATAATATTCAATATCATCATATCTATAGAGATTACTTTTTGCATTATTTAAAGGTCCTATCTTTTCATCACAACAGATGATGAGTTGATCATTTCCCTTTTCTCTTAAAGCCAAAGCAAGATAACCATGGTCACAACCAATATCTATCACACTTTTATCATTTCCGATCAAATTAGCGATCGTCTGTATCCTTTTGTTATTCATAATACTCCTTGATCTTTTTAATCGCCTTAAGATATCTTGCTCTTACGGCTTGTCCTGTAATATTAAACTTTTCGCCAATCTGTTTGAAGGTTAAAGACTTCTCACATTCAATACCAAGATAAAGTTTTAATATCTCTTTATCTTTTGGATCATCTAAAGTATCGATAAGTTGTAAAACCATCTTATCGATATCAACAGTATCATTGTCAGTTGTTAATTGCGATAAGCTTTCATTTTGATCGATGGAACTAAATTGATAATCCAAAGAAAGTAGTCGATTTATCTGTTGCTTATCAAAGCAACTATTCTCAGCTATCTCTTCTATTGTTGGATAATGACTCAACTGTTGTTGAAGATCATTAATCACTTTCTTTAATTTTTTGATATCTCTAGCAGTACCAGTAGGAATGCGTATCAATCTATTCTCATTTAAATAAGCTAAGATGTATTTTTCAATCCAAAATAAAGCATATGTAGTAAAACTATTACCCTTTGACTCATCATATTTCTGCATCGCAATGACTAACCCTAGATTCCCCTCTTGGATTAAATCTAATAATAATTGTTCATCATTATTACAATACTTTGCCGCTGTCTTATAGACTAATTTTAAATGAGCCGAGATCAACTTCTCTGCAGCATCCATATTACCTTTTTTGGCCTCAGAAATAAGTTGTTTCTGTAAATTAGGGTCAGTATTATCGACATTAGATAATTCTTTCCGATATAAAGATAAAGCTTGTAAAGAAGTGTCATTTTGTTTTTCCATAGTCATAATTTTAACATATAAGTAGTACAAAACATATAAAAAATTGCCCTCATTTTACTGATGACAATCATAATCTTTAAGTATTATTCTATCTTTACAAGTTCTTTATCATATTTATGATCATAGATATATTGTTCGATCAAAGATACCACTAAATGAACTACCATACCAAAGCCAAACATCAATATGATCTTAGTTATATCAAAACTAATGATGACATTCTTATAAAGAATGAACCATATACCATAATAGGCAAAGTTGATGATCATACTATTGATCGCATTAAGATGTGAATGACCTGTACCGATAAAGATCGAATCAGGGATGATACACAATGTATAAGCAATATAAAATGGTACTAACTTAAATAAGATATCTAATATATTACTAGCATTATCTAATTGTTGCACATTTTTTAAAAATGGTAACCATAATGGAACACTGATTAGCCAAATAGTAAAGATAAATATTGATAATAAATAGTAATTACTTCTTATAACTTTCTTATATTCCTTACAGTCAGATTTAATGACTTCACCCATTGCACTTACTGGTATCAATAACCAACCCCAAATGAAGTTATTGGCTACCCAGTAATTACCTTGCTCTGATACCATATTGACCATTCTGGAAATCATTAAAGCATAAACGATATTATCAATAAATTGTTGTATTCCACTAAATAAACCAATCTTTGCCCAATTAATGAATAATTTATTATCTTCTTTAGTGAACTTACTAATAGAGATAAAACCTTGTTTATAAACAACAATATATTCAATGATCGCTAATATTAAATTAGTAATCAGATTACTTATCGCTACCCCATTTACTTGTAGTCTTGGTATCAAGATAAAATCATTAATGATACCCATGACTACTTGTACAAACAAGCAAATATAAATATTCTTACTTTTCTCTAATACAACAAACACAACATTGAAGAAAGAAGGAATGATACCGATCATAAAAGCAAAGGTTTCTAACTTAAGATAATTACTTATCGTAACTATATCATTCTCTTGTGGATTCATATAACTTACTAGTTTATTGCCATAGTACAAAACTCCAACATTAAATAATGCGTACAATATTACAACGATGATCAAACTCTTAAATATCACTTTTGGTAATAGATCAAATTGTTTTATATAAACCTTATTTAAAATTGCATATAAAGGAACTATCAAGAAGGCTTTGATAGTTTCATCAATAAGATCATACCACTCCATTTGACCAATGATATCAATACCACTTGCTGAAGAAGTAACAGAGATCAAAAGTGTTCTAATACTCTGATAGATCGCTGGTACTAGTGCTAAGACACATAAAGATGCCCACAATCTCCAATTATATTTTTTTAATTTTTCAAAAGATGTTTTAAGCATATATAATCTCCTAATCTTTCGATTAGATTCTACTACCTAAAAGTAAGTTTTACTATGTCTAAAACATATACAAAAAAATGATAGAAATTTCATCTATCATGATTTTGTATGCTTTAAGCATACACTTTATAAACAACTACATGTCCTAGTGCTACCATCACTTAATACTAAAACATCAGCACGACATCTACTACAAGTAGTCAACTCTTCCAAATGTCTAGAACACAAATAACGCATTCTTTCAACTTCTCCAATGTTAGGAACTTCTTGAGCTAAGATATTTTCATTAGGTATGACAGGTAAGATATTATGGATCAAACACCCATACTCTTTAGCTTTAACAGCGATAGCTTCTATTTCATTATCATTTCTACCCTTAACATAAACAGTATTGATCTTTACCTTTAAACCAGCTTCAATTGCCTTTTTAATTCCAATCCATTGCCCTTTTAAGAAAGCATCATATGCTTCATAAGTCCTTTTAGAAGCAATATGCTCATAGATTTTCATTGCTGTCTCTACTGTTAAAGCATTGACAGTAACAGTTAATGTATCAACAAGTCCTTTAAGATCATCTACCTTTTCTTCTAATAGTAATCCATTAGTAGAAACACAAAGTAATAACTTAGGATATTTTTCATGGATCACTTTAAAAGTTTCAATCGTTTCTTTGGATAATAATGGTTCACCAGGACCAGCAATGCCTACTACTAAAAAATTAGGATCGATATTTACTGCCATATCGACTTTCTTTACTGCTTCTTGTACTGTTAATACATTAGAAGAAACTCCTGGCCTACAACCATGATAACAGCTATCAACTGTAGGTTTACAAAAACAACATTTGATATTACATGGATAAGCCACTGGCAAATGCATCCTACCAGAAGCTTTAAAGCTATTATTAAAACAAGGATGCTTACTTATTAATTGTTCTCTTTCCTTATAATAATTACTAATATCCATATAAACTATTCATCTCTTCATAAAATTCTTTGCGATCCCAAGGAGTATTACTATCTACATCATGCTCTTGCAAGATATATTCACTTGCTTGAACATAAGCATCATATGTATCTTTACTACAACCATGATCAATAGCAGTCAAACCTTTTAATTCATTTAAAGGTATCATTTTATCATGAGGAATGACACTTATAAGAGGTACATTGACCCTTTGAGTAAACTTCTCGACTATCTCTTTTTCATTATCAAATCCAGCACTATTTAGTATCAATCCTTTAACTACTTTTTTATTTTCATTCATGCCTTTAGTGATATTATTTGCTGCATATAAAGAAGCTTGTTCACCTGAAGAAACAATGTTGATCTTTATCTATATCAAATTCAACAGATAAGAAAGGTGCTAAAGTTAAGCCACAATAATCTTCAACGATCTTTTTTAATTCTAACATATTCTTTTTAGCATTTTATAGTTACTATTCACCAATAAATAAAGAAAAGCAGTAATGACTATCACAAGTAATTGTATATAATTGATAACTGCTTTTTTCGAGTATTCGAAAAATTCTTAGGCCTTGAAAGTTGGAGTTGAATGCTGGTGTCAACAAAAATTGATCACCTTTCGTATATCGCAAGTATTGTTATACATGAACGTCTTCCCAGTGTCAATGACAAGAGCGATAAGTGTAAATACCAATCATTGACACTGGAAAAGCCATACATTTCTAATCGAATCTGCGGTATGCAAAGAGTAATGTGCAAGTAATGTTCAAACTCTATCATATCATCTAATAAACTGTGTTTGAATGATTTAAATAGTAAATTTACCCATCTTACATAAAGTAGACTCACAATTCTTCATATAAATTCAATTTTTATAACAATTTTTGACTGAATTTTTTTAAGTCAAATAAGTTTTTATTTTTCTTAAAAACAAATTCATATCTCCATCAAGTTCATTATCTATATTTAAATATATATACACATATTTTTTAAACATAATACGTTCAATTTTTGAAATTGTATAAGTTTGAACTAATCTATAGTAATCAACTTCACCATCACTAGATGGAATTACTAACTCATAACCGTTTTTTAAAATAGAAACATATACAACACATTCATAACCATTTCTCATTTTTATTCGATTTTGAGAACATTGTTTATATTTAAAATTATGCCATTCGAGGCCCACAACAATTTCACAGCCAAATTTTTTAAGAATAGTGTTGTATCTTTCAACATAATTAAGATAATTTTCTAAAGCATATGTCTCAAATTGACAAATAAGATTACTAATATCATTTGAGAATTGTAATTTAATAACATTAATATTAGTCATTATTTAAAAATCCTCCAATTGTCCTGTTTTGAAAGTTGGGGTGATTGCTAGGGGCAACAAAAATTGATCATTCTTAGGGTATGCAACTTCATTATTAGTCCAAATTTTTTTGAAATCCTGTGGTCTTATTTTTAGATTTCTTTTTTTCTGTTGTCGCCAAAATTGTCATCATCATTTTTGGCTAAACCCACAAATTCTCGATTACCCTATTTATGACCCCAAAAGGAGCTATACCCATTTTATAATAGCTCCTCAAATAACCCTACTCTAAACTTAATGGCATTGATATTTTCAATAAACTATAGCTTATCTACAAAATCTTTTAAACGTTTACTCTTTGTTGGATGTTTTAACTTTCTTAACGCTTTTGCTTCAATCTGTCTGATTCTTTCGCGAGTAACATTAAATTCCTTACCAACCTCTTCAAGAGTTCTTTGTCTTCCATCGATAAGGCCAAATCTTAATTGAAGTACTTTTCTTTCTCTTTCAGTTAAAGTTGAAAGTACATTGTCAATCTCATCTTTTAATAATTCCTTACTAGCATATTCATCAGGTGAGATAGCATGTTTATCTTCAATGAAATCTCCTAAGTGAGAATCATCTTCTTCACCAATTGGTGTTTCTAATGAAACAGGATCTAAAGCAATCTTTTGGATCTCTCTTACCTTTTCAGGAGTAATGTTTCCTAATTTCTCAGCGATCTCTTCAGCTGAAGGTTCTCTACCTAATTCTTGTACTAACTGTCTTTGAACTCTTGTTAATTTATTTATTGTTTCCACCATGTGGACAGGAATTCTAATTGTTCTTGCCTGATCGGCAATAGCTCTGGTGATCGCTTGTCTGATCCACCAAGTAGCGTATGTTGAGAACTTAAATCCCTTTGTATAATCAAATTTCTCTACCGCTTTAACTAAGCCTAAGTTTCCTTCTTGGATAAGATCTAAGAATAATAAGCCTCTACCAACATATTTTTTTGCTATCGCTACAACAAGTCTTAAGTTAGCTACGATCAATTCTTCCTTAGCACCTTCATCACCTTCTTGGATCCTTCTAGCAATCTCTTTTTCTTCTTCAGATTTCAACAAAGGTACTTTACCAATGCTCTTAAGATAAATCTTAACATTGTCATAGTTTTTCATTGATGAAGTATCAGCATATTCTTTATACTTCTCTTCTTCTTGCTCATCTACGTTAGAATAATCAAGATTACCAATCTCATCATCCACATCTTCATCAGAATCTGCTTCATCACTAACAAGATCTTCATCAGTGTCAACTAACTCTTCTCCAAGTTCGTCTTCCATGATGATGCCGTTATCTCGTGTCCATTCAATAAAAGCTTCTTGTTCATCATCAGTCAGTTTAAGTTCATCAACTGCCTTCATGACCTCGTCTTGGGTAATGACTTCATCATTTTGAGTTCTTTCTAATAGATTTTGCTTAACTTCATCTAGACTCTTGAATTTTGTTTCACTCATTATCTCTTCCTCCTGTCTTTTTTGATAGTTGTTCTTTTAATTTTTTGATCTCTTTTTGTACATTGATATAATTTACTGATAGTTTTGCTTTTAAATGCCCATCATTCAATTTTTCAATCTGTGAAGAGATCTCTTTCTTCTCTTTTGTCATTTTGTCGATCTTTAATTTGATACAACAATCTTTCAATAAATCTTCACTTGCTGTTTCACTTAATGTCTTATCAGCTAATATCCCTAATAATAACGAATATTGTTCATCATCTAATTGTTCAGATAAAGATGCGATCTTAAATTTAGGTTCTTGTTGATAAGAATCTGTGATAAGTGAAACATAACGTTGATACTTCTCATCGGGAAGCTCAACTAACTGATCTTGAAAGATACTGACATTAGTTGCTGATAACATAAGTTGCTTAAGTATCGTTCTTTGAGCAATCTCAAGACCAGTGATAGATGCCTTTTTAACTCTTTTAGGCATTTGTACTGGTACGATATCTGTAGTAATGACCTTTTCTTTTCTTAATACTTCATAAGAGAAACCACTTATCTCAGATAATTTTCTTAAATAAGTATCTTTATCTAATTCATCACTACTAGCATTGATCTCACTAGCAACCTTATTAGCAAATTCTTTTCTTGCTGAATAATTGTTTAAATCATACTGCCCTTGATAATAGACAAATATGAAATCTAACCAAGTCATTGATCTATTGATCATCGCTTTAAGCTCATCAGCACCATATTTATTGATGATCTCATCTGGATCAAGATCAGTCTTGTTATTTATGACACTGATCGTAAAACCGACATTTAAAGCCATTTTACCTGCTCTTAAGATTGCTGATTGACCTGCTTTATCGCCATCATAAGCTAATATGAGTTTACTAGCATGACGTTTTAGTAGCTTTAATTGGTTATCAGTCAAGTTAGTCCCCATTGAACATACCGCATTAGAGATACCTGCTCGATCAAAAGCAATGACATCCATTGGTCCTTCCGCTAATATCGCAGTCTTATTCTCTCTAATAGTAGCTCTTGCATTATTTAGATTGAACAAGACATCACTTTTATGAAATATCGGTGTATCAGTACTATTGATATATTTACTTGGATTACTCTTATCGATACTTCTAGCAGTAAAACCGATCGGATGATTGTATTCATCAAAGATTGGTATCATGATACGATCATAAAATACATCTTTAATGCCATTTTCTGTCAAACGGCAGACATTTGCTTCAATGATATCATTATCTCTATAACCTTTTTGATGTAAGAAGTTATAAAGACGACCATTAGTTGGGTTATACCCTATCTGATATTTACGCAATATATCTTTATCTAAATGACGATTGATAAGATAATCTTTATAAGGTTTACCTGTTGAAGAATTAAGCTCATTTTGACAAAAGCTCACAGTATCAGCGATGATCTTATGAAATACAGTTTCCTCAAAGACATTAGTCCTATTGTTAGAAAAATCATACTTGTAACCGATCTTATCAGCTACTTCTTTTATTGCTTCAGGATAAGATATCTTTTTATATTGCATTACAAAGCCAAAGACATCACCAGAAGTATGATTTTCACTTGGGCAAGAGAAACATTTATATATCTGCTTAGAAGTATTGATTCTCAAGGATGGATCATGGTCATCATGAAAAGGACAATAGGCTTTATAATTCACACCTGATTTGATAATAGGAATATATGAGCCTATAACATCTTCAATCCTTGCTTTCTGTTTAATATCATTAATAACTTCTTGAGGAATACTTGCCATTTAACACCTTAAAATTTAATAAGTTTATTTAAATAATCTTCAATCTCATCAATCTTGATAGTCTCTTGTTTCATGCTATCACGATCACGGACTGTAACTGTTTGATTAGTCTCACTATCGAAATCAACAGTGATACAAACAGGAGTACCAATAGAATCTTGTCTTCTATAACGTTTACCAATAGAACCAGTCTCATCAAATTGAACATCAAATGATTTAGCTAGTTTAGTATAAATATCCATAGCTAGTGGTGATAATTTCTTGCTTAAAGGTAATACAGCTGCTTTAATTGGAGCTAAAGCTGGATGTAAATGCATGACTGTTCTTTGATCTTCTTTACCATTAGCATCTACTAAGTTTTCAATATCAAAGCTATCACAAACAAAGGCTAAGAATAATCTTTCAACACCTACAGCTGGTTCAACACAATAAGGAACATATTTTTCGTTTGTATATGGATCAAGATATGATAGATCTTCTCCTGAATGTTCCATATGACGTTTTAAGTCATAATCTGTTCTATCAGCGATGCCCCATACTTCACCCCAACCAAATGGGAATAAGTATTCAACATCACAAGTACCTTTAGAATAGAAAGCTAATTCTTCTTTTGTATGATCACGCATACGCATGTTCTCACTCTTTAAGCCAAGATTAGTCAACCAATCATAGCAGAACTGTTTCCAATAAGGATACCACTTATCATCTTCTCCCGGAGTACAGAAGAATTCCATTTCCATCTGTTCAAACTCTCTTGTACGGAAGATGAAGTTACCTGGAGTGATCTCATTACGGAAACTCTTACCAACTTGTCCGATACCAAAAGGTAATTTCTTTCTCATTGTTCTTTGAACATTCTTAAAGTTAACAAACATACCTTGAGCAGTCTCAGGACGTAGATAGATAGTGCTCTTGCTATCCTCAATGACACCTTGGAATGTCTTAAACATCAAGTTGAACTGTCTGATGTCTGTAAAATCAGTAGCTCCACAATTAGGACAAGCAATGTGTTTATCTCTGATATATTGAACCATATCTTCACTCTTCATAGCTTCTACATTAACTGGTTCAGTTGCACATTGTTCGATC
The DNA here is from genome assembly GCA_963606005.1 of Anaerovoracaceae bacterium. Classification (GTDB taxonomy): domain Bacteria; phylum Bacillota_I; class Bacilli_A; order Erysipelotrichales; family Erysipelotrichaceae; genus UBA1783. The sequence goes on along the minus strand of CAVCVO010000062.1, from coordinate 5,578 downwards.
AATTGATCAGCACGATATCTACTCTTACATTTTTTACAATCAATTAATGGATCACTAAAGTTCTTAACATGTCCTGTAGCAACCCAAACTTCTGGATTCATTAGTATTGCACTTTGAATACCAACGTTATTAGGATCTTCTTGGATGAATTTTTTCCACCAAGCTGATTTGATATTTTTCTTTAAGTTTGCACCTAATGGACCATAGTCCCAAGTATTAGATAATCCACCATAAATCTCAGAACCCTGGAATACATAACCTGAAGTTCTTAAATGGTTAACGATCTGTTCAAAAGTATATTTTCCCATAAAACTTTTACCTCTCTTATCTTTCTATATATAAATACGCTATTTTTACCCAAAAGTAAAACTAACTATTTAAATTTGTTAAACTTTTATAACTATTTACTCTTATTCCTGAATAAATGACTAAGATATTCATCATGATATCAACTAACTCAAATTCATTCAAGTTTAAATTGACTAATTTATCAATGATATCCATATTGGCTTTATTGATATATCTAAACTTCATAAGCAAAGAAGGAGTCATTGCCTTATTTTCTCCTTGATTACACTTACGACACAAAAAACCACCATCTTCTAGAGAGATGGTCTCAATATCATCACTTCTGCCACATAATACACAACCATCTACATATGGTGAAATGCCAAGTCTACTCAATATCTCCGACAAAAAGATGTTTAATATCAAATAAGGTTGATCACTCTTATTAAGATTTTCTAAGCTCTTTAATAACAAGTCATAGATATCTTCTGTAGCACACTTATCAGTGATCTCACATATTAAAGAAGCTATAGTTATCTTCTCATAATCATTTCTGATCTCACTAAATGTATCAATAAGAGTTGCACTTTTAAGATGTTGCATATTCCTATTAGGATAATAGTCAAACATAAATGAAGAACGATTTAAAAGTTGAGTTGCATAGATATTTTTACCACTGACTTTCTTTTGTCCTCTGACATAAAGAGCCAATTTGCCATACTCTTTCGTTAAGATATTGATGATCGCATCATTATCTTTATAGTCATTAACTGAAATGACTATTCCTTCAATAACATCATTCATCGTTTTCTTTATCCCAGTAACCTAACTGTTGCAATTGATACTTTTTGTTACGCCAATTCTCTTCAACAATGACAAAAGTATCTAAATAAACAGGAGCATTTAATCTCTCTTCTAATTCTTCTCTAGCAAAAGTGCCGATCTTTTTGATCATCTGGCCATTTTCACCAATGATGATCTTCTTTTGCGAAGCTCTTTCGCAAACGATAGTCGCTTGAATATAAACGTTATTCTTTTTTCTTTGAATACTATCGATCCTAACAGCTGCACAATGAGGTATCTCTTCACCAGTATTGATCATTAACTTTTCCCTAATGATCTCACTGATCAAAAAGCTTTCAGGATAATCAGAGATCATATCAGCAGGATAATATTGTAAATCATCCTTTAGATAAGTCTTAATAGTCTTTACTAATTCATCAATATTGTTTTTCTTTAGACCACTTATAGGAATGATCTCATCATATTTATCTTGATCGATACTTGCTAGTAGATCTAATAGATCTGACTTATTTAATTTATCGATCTTATTGATCAATAAAAACTTTGGTTTATTGACTTTAGTTAAATATTCATCAATCACTTGATCGGCTTTATCAAAGCCTTTAGTAGCATCAATCAAAAATAAGATGATATCAACATCCTTGATCGTGTCATAGGCATGTTGGACCATTACTTCATTAAGCTTAATCTTAGCTTTATGAATACCAGGTGTATCAATGAAGATGATCTGAGCATCTTCGGTTGTCAATATCCCACGGATATTATCTCTTGTAGTTTGAGGCTTACTAGTAGTGATAGCAACCTTTTTAGATAAAATACTATTGAGCAAAGTACTCTTACCAACATTGGGCTTACCTATCAAAGCAACGAAGCCACTTTTTATTTTGTCCATTAAGCTAAATCCTCTTCATTAAATTGCATTGGTAGTAATTCATCAATATTAGTAACTTTTGTTTCTGTTCCATTACTTAAGATGATAGGAGTATCATGATTCAATAATTCACATAATACTTGACGGCAAATGCCACACGGAGCAGCTAATTTCTTACCATAACTAACAATGCACAATGCATCAATATCATCTTTGCGATAGCCATAAGAATAGGCAGCAAATACCGCACTTCTTTCTGCACAATTAGTAGCTCCAAAAGAAGCATTTTCAATATTAGCTCCTAAAAAATGATTGCCATCTTTACATGAAATACAAGCTCCTACCTTATAATTAGAATAAGGTGCATAAGCATTTTCAGCAGCCGTAAATGCTAGTTTAATCAATTCCTGTTGTTCCATATTCATTCTCCCTTATCATTTTCACTTACTATATCATCAAGTATCATCTTTTGATATTTGATCATGTCTTTTTCTTCTTCTTTAGTTTGATGGTCAAAGCCATTTAAATGTAATAGGCCATGCGTAAATAAGAAGCATATCTCTCTTTTTTCACTATGTTCATACTCTTTAGCCTGTCTTTTAGCCGCATCAACACTGATGAAGATATCACCTAACTCTTCAGCTACATAATCATTATCACCTTGATAATCACTTAAAGCGAAAGAGATGACATCAGTTGGTCTATCGATATTACGATATTCTTTATTGATCTGATGGATCTTTTTATCAGATACAAATATGACACTGACTGAAACATTATCATTTAATCCCAATGTAGTGATAGTCTTTTTAAATATCTCTTCAAATATCTTACGATAAGAAGCATAACCTTTTTGTCTACTACGATTATAAACATTCAATTCCATAATTCTTACTCCCCTTTATAAGCATCCACGATCTTTTGAACAACCGGATGACGCACAACATCTTTTGTACTCATTGAGATAACACCTATCTCCTCTATTGAACTAACGACTTTCATCGCATGGATAAGGCCAGATTTCTTATTTGCTGGTAGATCAATTTGAGTGATATCTCCAGTAATGATCATCTTTGAATTAAAGCCTAATCTTGTCAAGAACATTTTCATCTGTGTCTCGGTCGTATTTTGAGCTTCATCTAATATAACACAAGCATCATTTAAGGTTCTACCACGCATATAAGCAAGCGGTGCAATTTCAATAACTCCCTTTTCGATCATCTTAGTGGTATTTTCCATTCCAACTAATGCCTCAAAGCAATCATAAATCGGTCTTAAATAAGGATCGACTTTTTCTTGTAGATCTCCAGGTAAAAATCCTAATGACTCACCAGATTCAACCACAGGTCTAGTGATAACGATCTTTTTGATTTCTCCCTTTTTAAGTAAGTCATATGCATAGACTACTGCCAAGAAAGTCTTTCCAGTACCAGCAGGACCACAAACAAAAGTGATGACTTTATTTCTAAAAGAATCATACAATTTCTTTTGACCATAAGTACGAAGGTAATACTTCTTGCCAGCCAAACCATTACAGATGAATTCTTTGTAAAAGTTATCATTTAAAATAGCATTGATATCTTGTGTTGTAACTGTACCATTTTCTTTATTGATCTTAATGATATTTTCTATAGCTCTACGAATAAGAGCGATTTTATCCTTATTATCCACAGTTAATAAACCACTATTAAAAACAATCTCAACATCATAGTATTTATCAATAGTCTTTAACAAGTGATCATTCTCTTCAAAAAGAATAGAATAATCATTGAAATCATAGTTATTTAAATCTATAACGATATTATCCAAACGCAATATCCTCCGATTAAATTATACAACAAAAAAAGTGGATTTTCACCACTATTTCTTTCTTGCTTTACGAGCAGCTTCTTGTTTAAGCTTACGTTTAACGCCTGGCTTAACATAGTACTCTCTTTTACGAGCTTCAGCAAGGGTACCATTGCGGGAAACCTGTCTCTTGAAACGACGTAATGCATCATCAAGTTGTTCATTTTCTTTAACGATTACTTTCGGCATAATTCTACCCTCCCTTCTGAAACTACTTTGTTTTTCACAACAAATATATTTTATGACATTCAAACAGTATTTTCAACAAAAAATGTGAAAATCGTGTGAAAAAATTATAATAATTTATGATAAAGATAAAGCATTAATTAATCAAAAAAAACAAATATAAAATTTATAAGCTTAATCATAAGTATCACTATCCAATAGATAAAGATTATTTTCAATTATCGTTCCATTATTAGAACTGTAAATCTTATACAAACTAGTAAGTTTAGGAATCATCCTTGTTGATCCTAGAATAATTTTTGGTATTAACTCGCCTTCTTTTAACAAATGAAAGACACATAAGTCTCCTTTGTCTCCAAAATTAAAATCATTTATACACTGAAGAACAGTATTATCGGAAAGGATAATATTAACATCGCCATAACTCTCAACGATTATTTCTTGAACAGTTTTATTTATAATAATTTTCTTAGCATTTTCTAGTTCTTTTGACAATAGTGAGCAATCAACATTATCTCTTAAAGAATAATACAAAGTCGGATCCATTTCATTATAATTGTTATCAACATGACGATCTTCAAAACAAAATATTTTTTTATCATTGCTTAAGATTCTAAAATTTATCTCCGCTTCAATGGAATATTTTTCACTTCCTCTTTCTAAATAAACAATTATCCAATCAGGGATAAAGAAATAACCTCTAGCCCATCTAATGTCAGTAATTTTAGAATTTTCTAATAATTCGTTAATTTCCATATACACCTTTATTTACAAGCATTAATTTCTAATATTTGAAATTACTATTAGTTAAGTCTTCGATTAGTACATCATTTTCAACATTTATAATATCAAATAATTTAATTGGAGAAACTGCTTCATTAAGTTTTGACTGTTTTACACGATCAATTCTAAAAATACTACGATTCTTCACATTGTAACTTGAAATAAATTGTAACAATATATCATCTGATACATGAACATCGACATCTCCACATTTTTTAACAATGATATTATTTATTTTTTTTTGAAATAACAATTCATTGGATAATTTGATCTCTCTAGCAAATAACGTATCATCTATAAAATCAACATCTCCATATCTATTAAGGGAAACATCACCATTATTACTAATATATTTATCATTTATACATAAAATTCTCTTATCTTTATAGATTATCCTAAAATCTAAACTTGAACTAAGTAAATAATCTATACCGTTTTTTTGAATAAAAATAAGAAAACTTATAGAAGTTAGATAAAAAGATTTTGAATAGTCAGTTCTAATAATTTCAGAACCAATAAAATAATTTAAATTTTCCATAGATTATTGAAATCCTCACTTACCAAACATTTCTATTATTATTTTATCAATTTCTTTATACGTAAGATGTAATCCATGGATACAGTCATGGACTTCCTTTCGTCCATCCTTCGAAACATTATATTTTTTACACAGATAATCAACTTGACTATTTTTCTGCCCATTATCTCCCATTTTTGGCGATTTTCCCTTAGAAAGCACCATATTAATACCAGCAGCAGCCACAGCTACTCCAGTACCAATTAGTATATCAGCACCAG
>CAVCVO010000061.1:0-4062 GCA_963606005.1 Anaerovoracaceae bacterium | reverse complement strand
TTTCTATTGGTATAAGAAGTGTATTGCTTCTAATGGTGAGGATCTAGATTAATTAGAAAAATAAGATTTAGGAAAATATAATACAAGTATTTATTTTCTATTAAGTTACATTGAAAAAGTAAAATCTATTTCTTGATTGAGAATTTTGATTGAAACAGACTTAAACACATGCAACAAATAAGTCTTATTTTGATTGATATTTTGATCATGAGATAGATTTTTTATAAAAAAAGAAGTAAAGGAGAAAAAAATGGTACAAAGATTAATTAGTGCAAATAGAAGTCAGATAAAAGCTATGAGTGCACAAGAGTTAAAAGAATCAATTTGGAAGAGTGAAGGAAGAGTTGTAATGGCTCAAAATGCTGTTATGATCCCACCTATCTGTTATGGTTGTTCAACACCAGAATTATCACAAGCTTTAGGAGCTGATATGATCATGTTCAATACATATTCACTTGATCCTAATGCTGTTCATCCAGGTCTTTCTAGTGGTGCAGTATTTAGAGGAGAAAAGAACAATCGTATTAAAGATATGGAACCATATGTAGATATTCCAATGGGAGTATATTTAGAGTGTGGTAGTGGAAGAGATATTTCTAACAATTTCAATTCCGATTATATGAAATATCGTTGCCCTTCTAGAGAAAACTTGGAAGCATTAAAGGCAGAAGGCGTAAAGTTTGTTGTCTTAGCTGGTAATCCTGGTACAGGAGTAACTTATGAAAGTGTTCTTGAAGCAGTTAAACTAGCAAAAGAGATTGTTGGTGATGAAATGCTTATCTTTGCTGGTAAATGGGAAGATGGTGCAGGCGAATATCCTGTCATTGGTGATCCTATCAAAGATATTGATTTCTACAAAGATTTTATCAAACAGTTAATTGATGCTGGAGCAGATTGTATCTGTTTACCAATGCCTGGCTCAAGATGGGGCATCACTGTTGAGATCATCTCTGAACTTGTTACTTTCATCCATCGCTATAAAAAAGGTACATTAGCTTTAACATTCTTGGATGGTTCAATTGAAGGTAGTGATGAAGAGACTGTTAGACAATGTGCTATCTTAAGTAAACAAACAGGTGCAGATATTCACACAAGTGGCGATGCCGGTATCGGTGGAATGACTATTCCTGAAGATTTATTGACATTCTCTATCGCAATAAAGGGTAAACAAAAGACTTGGCAAAGAATGGCAGCAAGCCGTAGATAGTTAGAAGAAGGTATATTATGTTTTTTGTGATCATTTCGGCTTGGAATGATATGTATAGAGAAGTCTTGGAGAAAAATGGCTTTGAATTAGTGAAAAAATTTGAACAGAATTATTTCTATTATTATCCTAATGAAGATGGAAATATTTTGCTTAAAGTTCAGGGATTGATCTATCGCAATTTTGGAGTGATAGCTTTATTTCAAGTATATCCATTGTATAACGGTAGGATTGACTTGTTTGAATATCGTTCATTAGAAGTAAAAGACAGTGATCCTTATTACAATGGTAAATATAAAGATCTATCAATTGAGGAGCAAGAAGAATATCTTGCTAAGAGAAAACATAAGTAAATAATAAGGAAATATCTTACTCTTGAAAATTATGATATTATGATCAAAGAGTAAGATATTTCTTGTTATAAGTAGGAGGATTGTATGTTTAAAACATTAATGCATGTTTCTTTTTATGCAAAAGATTTAAATGTGATCAAAGATTTTTATGAAAATAAACTCGGCTTAAAAGTAAAAATGGCTGTAAAGTATAAAGCGTATTTAAATCAACCAAGTTCAGGTTACTACAATCAGGCTTTAAAGACTCCAGAAGATTATTGTATTTTATATTTTGAAATTGCTCCAATGCAATTCATCGAGTTTTTTCCATTCTTCGAGGGACTTGAACCACATGATAAGCCTTTTACTCATGTTGGTTATTCCCATTTTGGAGTGATCGTAGATGATATTCACAAAACAAGAGATGAATTTGTTGAAAAAGGAGTAAAAATTCTTACTGAACCTAAGATTGGCAACTCTCATACTTGGCAAATGTGGATTGAAGATCCTGAAGGTAATAAGATGGAATTTATGCAATATACTGAACAATCTTATCAAGTAGTTGGTCATATTGATTAAGGCTTTCGTGAGGTGAAATTGAAAATATGGTGAGATGGGGAATTCTTGGTGCGGGCAATATTGCACATCGTTTTGCGAAGAGTTTGAAAAATGAAGAAGATAGTCAATTGTATGCGATTGCTTTAAGAAGTGAAGAAAAAGCTAAAACTTTTATAGCTCAAAATCCTTGTGAAAAATACTATCTTGATTATCAACAATTGATTGATGATGAGAATGTTGATGCTATTTATTTGTCTTTGCCTCATGGTCTACATAAAGAGTGGGCAATAAAGGCTTTGAATAATCATAAAGCAGTTTTGTGTGAAAAGCCAGCAGTTATCAATGCTCAAGAAATGAGAGAAATAGCTAGTGTTGCTAGGAAGAATAATGTGCTTTTTATGGAAGCGATGAAGCCTAGATTTGTACCAATGTATTCTTATATAAAGAAGATCATTAATGAGGGAGTCATTGGTAACATTAATAGGATTGAAACAGAGATCTGTTTTCAGATCGTAGACAGCAATAACTCTAATACATTGACTGGTAAAACTTATCATACTCAAAAGGGACAAGGTGGATGTTTACTTGATAGTGGAACTTATTGTGCTTCTTGGATAGTGGATTATCTTAGTGAGCCAATAAAGGTTACAAATACAGATGTGATCTTAATGGATGATATAGATGTTTATGTACAATCTTTTTTGAGTAATGAAAAGATAGAGGCAAGACTGGAAGTCGGTTTTGATCGAAATAAGGCTAGAGATGCATTTATTACTGGTACAGCTGGATCTATTCACGTTTTCAATCTTCATCGTCCTGAGAAGATAGAGATCATCAAGGATAACAAAAGTGAGATTGTTTATGTTCCATATGAAAATGATGATTTTTATGGAGAAATACATCATTTTGTTCAATTGATAAATAGTAATAAGACTGAAAGTGATATTATGTCATTAAATGATTCAATAAAATGTGCTACGTTATTGGATAGTATTAGAAATAGTTTTAATAGATGAGGAGGAAAAATGGCTTTAGTTAAATTTAATATTTTAAGTAGAACATTAGGTAGACAGGTTGATGTCAATGCGGTTGTGCCATCATATACTTTGTCTCGTTCAATGAAGGAGAGCTTTGAACAGATTTATGATCCTAATAGGAAGTATAAAATGTTGATGTTGTTACATGGTGTAACTGGTGATTGTAACGATTATATCAATTACACTAATGTAGTACGTTACGCTGAAGACAATAACTTTGTAGTGATCATCCCTAGTGGTTTCAATAGTGGTTATTGTAATGCTGAAAGTGGTGAGAAGTATCGTAACTTCATTGCTGAAGAATTAGTAGCTGTTGCTAGATATATGTTTCCAGTAAGTGATAAATATGAAGATACTTATATTGCTGGCTTGTCTATGGGAGCAATGGGAAGCGCAATGATCGCTTTAGCTTATCCAGAAGTATTTAGACAAGCTTGGTGCATGTCAGGTGCTCCTAGCTTTATTGAAGAACCAAAAGAAGGTGAAGTAAGAGGTATTCATTGGTTTGGAGAAGATCCAAATGTTTATCATGGTAATTCTATTGGTGGAGATCCAATGAAGAAGAAAAATACCATCGAGGATGCCTACTTTACCGCTAAGGATAATATCGAAAAGAATAAACCAATGCCTAAGTTTACATTCACTATTGGCGATAAAGATTTCTTATTAGAAAGTACTGAAAGGTTTGTTAAATACATGATCGAATTGGGTTATGATGTTAATTATGAGATCGTACCGGGTTATGGTCATGAGTGGGACTTCTGGGATCTAAAGATCAGAGAAGCACTTTATACTGGTTTAGATAGGTAAAAAAAGACAAGATGGTGAAAAGCCATCTTTTATAATAGACAAAATACTTGCATTGGCGTATAAATTTGTGTTAACGTTTTCATAGATAAAGATCATATGGGAGGAATAAGATCATGAGTGA
>CAVCVO010000060.1:0-4796 GCA_963606005.1 Anaerovoracaceae bacterium | reverse complement strand
GATCCTCCTTTAGTCTTTATAGGATATTTGAAGCAAATTCTAACATCTCTTCATAGGTCTTACATTGTTGTAAACGTAATGACCAATCATTGTTCATCATGATTTCAAATAATAACTCATAGAGTTTAGAGAAGTTTTCATCATATTCTTTAGTTACTAAAAGTAATATTGTGTTTACATTTACACCAAACCAAGAGATTGGTTTACTACTATAATAATAGGCAATCATTATTTTTTGTCCTTTTACTTCTAGTGAGTGAGGTACAGCGAATCTGTTGAAGAAAGCAGTTGAGATTAACTTCTCTCTTTTAATGACATCATCATAATATTCTTTCGGTATGATATTATCTTTGACCATTTTATCTGTGATCATTTTTAGTATATCATTTCCGTCAGTAAGAGGCTCATTGTAGAAGAAGTATTCTGGTGAAAAGTATTTTTTAAAACAGTTTTTTAGACTTTGACTTTCTTTGAATTTCAAAAGTTGGATTAATTTTGCTTCAATTTTTTCAGTTTCTTTTGGCCCGATAAGTGGTGAGATATAGACTACATTTTCTAAGGTATTATGTTTGTCTAATACCGAGATTATAAAATCGTAATCTTTTTTTTCACCCAAAGCTGGATAACCTGAGATGATGTCCACAATTTCTATTTGACTTGGGAAGGCTTTGTTGATCGCTCTTTCAAGTAAGTTTTGAATATGGTTATAGTTAGGACAGACTATTACAACTTTTGCTTTAAAGGAGTAGGTATTGGATGGGATAAGCGAACCGATATATAGAGCTAATAAACCGATCTCACTACCTGGAATTGAAATATTAAAGGCTTTTTCAATCTTTAAAGCAAAATATAAGGCAACATCATAAACATAAGGATTACTATGTCTTATAGAATTAGAAATATCATTGTTAAAGAAGGTGTTATTCTTTATCCTTTGAATCATATAGAATATATGATTACAGATGTTATCAATGATTGATAGATAATCACCATCTAGTTCAAAGTGTTCCATAGTCTCTTTCAAAAATCCTTGGATCATGTCTTTAAGAACAAGTGGATCATTAGAATTATAATCGTCGGTATACTTGCCACCCTTTATCAAAGATATGATGGAAACATAAAGATACTTTAGTTCTTTATCACTGAAAATGACATCTGTTTCTTCTTGCAATTCTTTGACTACTTCATCGATGAAGAAAGTTTCCATTGAATCTGGGCTTATTTCAAAGGAAGAGTTTATATCTTCGATAGAATAGCCTTGATGTATTCTTTGTAGTACGACAGAAAAAATCAAAACAACATTACGGTTGTAGATATCGCCAATATGGACTCCCATTCTTTCAATTACTCTATTAACGAGCTCATGGATGAATTTTGGGGTTAATAGATCATAATATTGTTCAGAAAAATCGATATAGAAATGATCATTGCTACCATTTTTATAAAGAAAATGCATTAGGAATCTTCTTTTATCAGATTCGGATCCCTTTATTGATAAGTCGTAACCGTGTTTAACAAGATCGATATTAAAAGCCTTTAGTAATGATTTGATCTGTGGTAAAAGATTGTTAATGGTTGTGGTAGAAATGGCGAAATCTTCAGCAAGATGATAGATTGACATGTCTGTATAGTCTATAAGTTTTATAGCGATCCAGTGGTTAAAGTCTTCTTCATCAGTAAGGGAGATATCAGTAAATATCTCAGAGACATCTAAACTTTCATCGATATAATAACCAGTTGAGCCAGATTTGATGAATTTACATTTTGCGATTGAGTTAAAATCATTGATGTCATACCTTAAAGTTCTTTGGGAGATGTTTAATTCTTGACATAATTGTTCAGATTTAACTGGTAATATCTGCTTCCTTAAAATATTGATTATCGAATGTTGACGATTAGTTAGTTGGACCATACTTACCTCACTTTTAGTTGCCAGAGTGGTGGCAATAATACGTTATATTTTATTTTTCCTACCCTTTATTATTATATTACAAAATAAAGGAGATGGAAAAATGAAAGTTTGTATAGTCGGAGGAACAGGTAATCTTGGAGTGTTCGTCGGAGAAGAATTGATCCGTAGAGGTCATAGTATAGCAAGTTTTAGTAGAGATAAGAGATTAGTACCTATTAGGATCAGAGATACTAGAACGAGAGTTTGGTTTGGTGATATCGCTGATAAAGAGGCAGTAGTTGAGTTCTTTAAAGGAGAAAACCCTGATGTTGTTTTATTGACAACTGCACCAGAGAGAAATTGTCCAGAAAAGTATATTCCAGGTCATGATAATGTTTTACAGGCATGTCGTGAATGTGGAATTAAAAGAATCGTTATTTTGAGTAATCATATGGGCTTGCTAGCTCCAAATGGTGGCCCAATGATGGAAGTTAAACCTCCACATTTTACTTGGTTCTATGATATTCAAAATGTATATCGTTTAGAATGGGCAAAGATGAAAGAAGTTACTGATCTTGATTGGGAATTATTGTGCCCAGGTTTACAATGCGTGCCTTTTAGTGGTCGAAAAGGAGAATATCGTGTTCAAGAAAATATGATCATTGTAGCTGATCCAAAAAATCCTGATTGGAATACTAGTAGGATCTCTTATGAAGATTATGTTGATTTCGTAACTGATCAAATTGAGAATCCAACATATAACCATAAGTATATGACAGCTTCATATTAGAAGGGAGAATAGTATGAGAATAGCAGTATTAGGTATCAGTGGGTATCAAGGACATTATTTTGTTAGGGAAACAATCGATAGAGGACATACTCTTATTGGTGTAGCACGTCATGCTTCATCAGTAAAAGATTATTATTACAATGACTTTATTAAATATGATGCTTCAGGTTCTGATTATGCAGAAATGAAGAAGATCTTTAAAGATGAAAAAGTGGATAAAGTAATATCGGTTTATCCACCTGATGTATTACATCCATGGACTTTCCCAAGTGATATGAAGTCATTGATCAAAGCTTGTAAAGATAGTGGAGTTAAGCAATTATTGATGATGATGGGAGGTAGTGCAAACTACTCTAGATGGGGAAATGATATCAATCCTCATGATATTCCATCTTTTGGTCAACAAGTAACTGTAGGAACTAGTTACTATAAGTATATCTATGATGCAAGAGTTGAAGCTTTTGATAAGGAAAAAGAACTAGATTGGGTAATCTTTACACCAAACCACTTGATCAAATATGGTGAAAGAAGCGGCAAATATATTTACAATCTTGACGGACATGGCATCATGTATGATGAACATTCATTGAACATGAAGGATGCTGGTGCTATCAATTATTGGGATTTTGCTTGTGCAATGTTAGATACTGCAGAAAATCCAAATCCAGAGTTTACTCATAAGATCGTTTCTCTAGCATGGTCAAAAGAATATGCAGATGAGATCACTAAAAAGATTCCAGTAATGGTAAATAAATAAGATAATGGGCTTAAATGCCCATTTACTATGGAGAATGTATGAAGAAAATAAAAGTCACGATCTTAACAATGGCAACCTTGCAGATGATATCGGCTGGACTTATGGCAGCTATGTCAGCAGTATCACAAGCTTTTCCAGAAGCAACTGATGTTCAAGTCCAGTTAGCATTTTCTGTTTCAGGTATTGCTGTATTGATCAGTTCATTGTTTACAGATAAGATCTATGAAAAGTTTAAAAGAAGAAATTGTGTGATATTTGGCTTAGCGTTACTTATTGTGATCGCTCTACTAGCAAATGTCATAAACAATTCACTAATTTGTGTTTATGGTTACTCTCTATTACTAGGAATAGCATTATCATTGTATATACCAGCTATCACTAGTGTTATCATTGATTGCTTTGATGGTGAAGAAAAGGCCAAATTGATTGGTCAACAATCGGCTTTCTGTAGTATTGGTGGAATAATTTCAAGTTTGGTTGGTGGATGGTTAGCTGTCAATTATTGGTATAGAGCTTATTTATTGTTATTAATGTGTCTTCCTGCTCTTGTTTTAGCAATCTTGTATTTCCCTAAAGATGTGGAAAAAGAGAATAAAGAAGTAGTGAAAGAAAATAAGCCAAAAGCAAAGTTTGATAGGAATATTATCTATTATTCTTTAATAACATTGGCTTTCTTAGTCATCTATGGAGCATGCAATAACAATTTATCATTGTTTGTTGCTCAAGAAGGATTTGGTAATACAGTCATTACTGGAATGTTAGGCTCTATTGGCATGTTAGGCGGAGTTGTAGGTGGAACAATATTTGGTAAGTACATTTCTAAATATGGGGATAAAGTAACACCTGTCATCTTTATGTTATTAGCAGCAATGTTTTTAGTTCTCTACTCTACTCATAGCATCATTGTATTAGCAATAGTGGTGTTTATTGTAGGAGTATTACAATGTATCATGATGCCAAGATCAATGTTATCTTTATCAGAAAAGATCGAACCTAGTCAAACTGTTCTGGCTTCTTCACTGATATGTGCAGTAATGCCTAATTTATCAGGTGTTATTACACCACTAATTGTTACTAATTTAAGCACTGTTCTATTTGGGGGATCAATAAGAGGCAGATTTATGATTGCGGCTATAATGGCACTAATTATGGCAATAGCTTTAGGTTATAAAGAAGCAAAAGCAAAAAAATGAAACTGGAAAGAGAAGTCGTATGGCTTCTCTTTTGCGTTAGAATGTGACAAAAATTGGACATCATTTCTAATCAGCATTAAAGTGCTGATTTTTTCTTGACATTAGTTAAGTTTGTTGGTAAAACAATGTTAAAGAAGCGGAGGCTCACATATGAATTTAGAAAAT
>CAVCVO010000059.1:0-32493 GCA_963606005.1 Anaerovoracaceae bacterium | reverse complement strand
TTTTAATAACATAGTTATTCTCCTTTCTGTAATTTGTCTCTGATGTTACCTTTTAATATAGATAATAGTATTGCTGCTGTAGTAAAGATGGTCGTAAATAATGATATAGTCACTACTTTTACAATTACTTGTAGTAATGAACTTAATGATAATTTTACTAAAGTTGAAGCACTAGTAATAGTTGATTGATTTATATCTGAGTAAGACAACAATTCGTATTGGATGCTTGTTGAATTAGAAATGATCCTTTGTTGTAGGAAGTTGGAGATAAAATAACCTAGACTTATTCCAATAACTAATGCTACAACTAATATCAATGAATACATGATACTATATCGTATTATGATCTTTATCTTACTTTCGCCAAGTGAATAGAATAAGTTAATCTCTTTGATCTTGCTACTTAACAAATAGTAAATTAACCAACATAGTAATAATAGTGCAACTATTGAAGTGATCACAAAGACAATGTTATAGAATAGTTTTATTCTTTGGATTGAATATAAAATGTATTCATAATTTTGTTGTTTGTTATGCAATTTAGTATCAATATTGGAAAAGCTATTGATCGTTGAGTTGATATTGATAAGAACTTCTTTATAACTATTATAAAAGTTAGAATAGCTTTCATAATTATCAAAAATAAAACTGATATGATTCAAATATACCTGTCGGATATTATCAAAGTAGTTAGTGACAAGTTCTTTTAAAGTGTTATTTGGCATCAATATATAGCTGTAGTTATCAAACATATCATATTGGTCGTTAGATACTCGTAAAGAAAGATCTGCTTTATATTTGCCAATTATCTCAACTTCTATAGTTCCAGTAACTTGATCTTTTTGCAACTTTTGATCATCTTCCACATCAGAGATAGGTTTATAAAGAGTAACTTTATCACCAATATCATAAGTGGTTATGTAATCTGGTATGATGATCTTATATTGTCCTTGATCTAATTCATCTTGGCTAAACATTCTACCCGAGATGATAGTTAAATTTTCATTGGAAAGAAAACTTGTTGTGTTTACCCCTATTAAGTATTTTACTAAATAAGTGTTTTCAGTAGTTTCTAATGCATTAGAGCAAATAAGGTTGAAATTATAGTTGGTTACTGATTCTTGTTTAGATAAATTGTCTAATTGGTCAATAAAATGAAGAAGATAGTCTTTTCCTGAAGATAAGAATCTATTTGTTTCAATATCATCTAGATCATGTGTGGAAAAGATATTGTCATTTACTAATTGAATTTGAAAATCAGTATTTTGAATCATGGCCCTTTCTAATTGATCACTGTTTGAAATGATAAATGAGATAGTAAGTAAACTGATTGATAATATCATAAGTAAGCTTACTATTAGATTTTCTTTAGCCTGTTTTTTGATCTGTTGGACTATACTTTTTAGATAATAATGTTTCATGATCGTTTATCCTTTCAGAAGTTTTTTTGGATCATTTTTTTGAACAGTTAAATATATGATCGTTCCATAGACAAAGATGATCGATAAGGTGAGTAAGGATAAACATAGATAATCATTTACTGTTAGATTCAATGTGACTCTTTGAGAAAAGTACATGGTCATTGCCTCTATTTGCAAAGAATTATTTAATGACAGATATGTAAGTATTTTTTTAGCTAGTTTCTTTTGAACAAACAAACTTAGTGGTATAGCAAAGATCGTAATGAGTATTTGCTCAACTATTATCTGAAGACAGATATGCTTTTTATCTTCGCCAAAAGAAGATAATAATCCTATTTCTTTTCTTCTAATGTAGAGCGTTAAAAAGGCAGTTATGATGGTTGCTAAGACCATTAATAATGTAATGATAAAAGTTACTTCGTTAATATTTGAATCAATAGCCGATGCAATAGATAATAATCCTGACATTTCAGAAGCATCACTAGTGTAATATATGTCAGAATTGGCTGAATTCTTGAGCTGTTTCATTACTGAAATATATTGATCTAAGTTATCGCAATTTAAGCTTGTTTCACTAACAGTATATGGACAATTCATGTTCAACTGTTCATCATTTTTTAAGGTTGTTGTGCAATCTTGAGCTATCTCTAAAAAACAATTTATAGGGATATAAATTGGAGAGACAACATTAAAACTATTATCAATTTCATCGTTAGTAAAACCAACGATTGTAAATGAGATATCTTTGCTTATGATCTCACCTTGTCCATATCCTAAGTAAGCTGTACCACCATAGCCTATTAGATAATTTAGGTTGATTGAATCACCAATTTGTACTTCTTTTTCAATATAAGAACCATTTTGGTCAGTGTAAATGATTGTTGATCCTTCAGGTAGGATACAAATGTAATTGTCATTGTATTGATTGTTATCTCCTCTTAGAGTATTAAACTGATTTTCACTTAATGCAATGCAATCTGTACTAGATAACTTACCATTTGTTATATGGGGTTTAATAAAATCGCATAAGATCTCTAGTTGATATGAACAATTGTTTGTTGTAGCTATGTCATTAACAGTTTTAACATAGTAAATTGTTTTATCAAAATAATTGATAACGATATCTCTATTATGTATGAATCGTGAATAATTTTTTTCTACTGAAGAAGAATCACTAATTTGGGAATATACAGTTGTTGTTAGATCAATCTTATCATAAATGTACTTACTAAATTGTTTGCCTAATTGCTTGATAGTCAGTGTTGATAAAAACATTGAAAAAAGAATACAAAAAACTATGACCTTTAATATTTGTTTGCCTAGTGTAGGAATAAAAGATATTTTGATCCTATTAAAAACTCTGCCCATATTTAATTCACCTCTTTTAACGACATTGTCTAAAATATCAAAATTTCATCTTATTTTGCTTTTGACCTCTTTCTGCTAATCGTTTTTTAATCAGATTTTCTAATATCACTATAATACTTTTAATTGTGTTGTCAATATTTGAAGATAAAAAAAGCACAAGAATGATCTTGGCTTATTGCATCTCAATTTCGGTGAATGTATAACCTGCATTAGTGATGACTTCACAGATTTCTTCAACAGTTAGATCTGTATCAAGCATTACTTCTTTCTTTGAAAGGTTAGCAGTCATTGCGGAAGTATCATCAGCTTCTTGGAATGCTTGTCTGATCTTTTGTACACAATGGTTACAGTTCATGTCTTCGATTGTAATCTTATAACTACACATAATTAAATTTCTCCTTCTTTTCTTCTAATAAAACGACTGCTTGGGCTATTACTCCTTCTTTGTTTCCGACAAAGCCTAATTTTTCTCCACGAGTCGCTTTGATGTTCACTTGATTGATATCACAATGTAATATATTGGCAATATTTTGTTGCATTTGTTTCTTATATGGTGCTAACTTTGGTTCTTCAATTAGTATTGTAGCATCAAGATTTCCAATAACATAGTTATTAGTTATCATCATCTTATATACTTCTTCTAGTAATAATAAAGAAGATATACCTTCATATTTAGGATCATTATCTGGAAAGTGTGTTCCTAGATCACCTAATGCTAAGGCTCCGATTATTGCCTCGGCAATAGCGTGTACTAGTACATCTGCATCGGAATGACCTAATAAGCCTTTTTCATAAGGGATCTTTACTCCACCTAAAATCAGATCTCTGTTTTCTACTAATTGATGAATATCTATTGACTGTCCTATCCTCATTGTTCTACCTCTTTATTAAGAGTATAACATAATGTTATTTAGCGTGAAAATAGAATTATATTTTGTGTTAAAATATTCTTATGAATAAAGTGTTAGTTATTGGTCCGACATATAAGACGCAAGTCATTACTACAGAACAGAAATTACAAGAAAGTGATATTTTTAATTGTTCTTATACTAGTGATATTGGTGGTGGGCAGTTTCTTGTTGCTCATAATCTTGCGGTGATGGAAACTGATACTTATTTCATTACTCGTTTAGCTTATGATGAGGCTGGAAATAGGCTATTGAAAGATCTTGATGAGAATAATGTGGTGGTTAATTTTACTAGCAACCAATTATCCTCTACTGCTCAAAAGACTTATCTTTTTAGTAAGGAAGGTTTAAAGATATTTGATGATATTCCTTATAATTGTTATCCTTCATTAGAAGATAGGGTACCGGCAGAGTTTTTTATGAATGTTGATTATGCTTTAGTCAATATCATCAATAGTAATTATTTTCATTATATTTTAAAAAATTATCCTAAGATGCACTATATCTGTGATAATAATATCCCATCGGATGAGATATTAGAGAATGTTGAAGGTGTCATCTTGGATGAAGAACACGTTAAGAACTATGTTGACGAAAGGGACTTTGCATCTTTCGCTGACAAGTTGTTATATAAGGGCATAAATTATCTTTTAGTAACGGATAAGGGAAAAGGTGTATATATTTATACACGAAATGGTAATGACTATTTAGCAAAAGACAAAAGTGGGCCATACTATCTGGGGTGCCATGAAGTCTTTGTCAGTATGTTTTTAGCATCACTATCTAATGGTCTACCATTTTCTCAGGCGTTAAATAACGGTTTGAATTTAACAAATGACTTTTCCTATACTAAAGCCATTAAATTGGAGAAAGAGTTTTTTTAAGGAGGTAAATTAATTATGAGTTCGTTTAAGGATCTTAGGATCGTAGACAATTTCTATCAGACATCAGCATTTTATCCGATGCCAACTGTATGTATCTCTACCGTTAATCCGGATGGTAGTTTGAACATTGGTTCTTATTCATTGGTATTCCCATACTACATTGCTGGTAAGAGCAGATATTCTATGTTATTAGAGTGTCGTAATACTTCTAATACTTGTCAGAATATCATGCGTACACACAAGTGTGCCCTAAACTTCATCACTGATGAGAAAGAGAATTTCAAGGAAGCTGTTAGATTAGGTTTCCCTGGCCCATCTGCTGAAAAGATGAAGGACCTAAAGTTCCAAATGGAAGATGGTCAAGCTGATCCAACTGATAAGAACAGACCACAAGTCATTTCTAGTGCTTTCCAAGTATTTGAATGTACTTGGGCAAGTGAATTAGAGAATGCTGATAAGTTTAAGGTTGAAGATATCGATGATGGTCATCCAGGCCCATACAATGATTTCAATGGTATCACTTCTAAATATGGCGCTCATTTCATCTTACATATTGATAAGATCTTAATGAAAGAGAAATATTATGATGCTATCGTTAATGGTGTAACTAAGAACAACTTCCCACCAGTACCTGTAGATTATGGTTATCGTGATTCTACTAACTTCTGGTATTGTCGTTTCCCTAAGTTCACTCATCCAATTGCTGAACCAATTCCAGCACCTAAGGAAGTAGATTTAGAGTCTATTAGGTATGCTGCTAATCGTTGCGATCCAGATATCAAGTTTAGTGATGATGCTTTAAAGAATTTCGTTAAAGTTCCTCGTCCATTCTTGAAGACAGTTCTTAACGGTTGTGTTGCTTGGGCTAAGGAAAACAATGTAACTCTTATCACTGATAAAGAAGTTAAGATCATCAATGATAAGCGTAATGCTGAAAAACAAGCAAGAAAATAAGCATATTAGTTGTCATTAGCTAGTATAGTTCGCTACACTAAGGGTGGAGGAAAAATAATATGAATATTTACCGTTGCCCTGTTTGTGGGAATATTATTGTCAAACTTAGTGACAGTAAAGCTGCTTTATTCTGCTGTGGTGAACAGATGAAGTTATTGAAAGCTAATACTAGTGATGGAGCTTTAGAAAAGCATGTTCCAAAAGTCACAGTGATAGGAAATGATGTAGAGGTTGTCATTGGTGAAGTAGTTCATCCAATGATTCAACAGCACTACATTGAATGGATCTTGTTAGAAACAGAGAAGGGTCATCAGATAAAATATCTGTATCCGGAGCAAGAACCAAAACATTCATTTTCCTTGAAAGATGACAAATTAGTTGCAGTATATGAGTATTGCAATCTACATGGACTTTGGAAGAAAGAAATGTAAAAACAAGAGCAGTTTAGTTTAAAATTAAGCTGCTTTTTTCTTTGTTTGAATTTTATAACATATAAAAACCTCGGGGCCTATAGGTCAACCGAGGAATGATTCATTAACATTATTTTATAGATTTGGCTACAATAATTCCTTATATTTTTTGATATAGATCTTTTTGATGATTGTTACAAGTAGCATATAACCTGATACGATCATTGCTAGATATAAGAAATATTGAGTTGGTAGTTCAGTTAGTCCTATACCTTCAGCGATTGGAGTAAAAGGAATGATAGTTATAACACTGATGCCAAATAATGAGAGTAAAGATACTGGCAGTGATGCCGTGCTTTCAATAAATGGTAGTTTGTTAGTACGGATCATGTGGATGACAAGTGATTGCGTCCACATTGATTCAATGAACCAGCCTGTTTGGAATACGGATTCATATAAATCTCTTAAAGAAGAGGCATATATCTCAGGATATAACAATCCAACAGTAAATCTAGGACAGATAACAAAATACATTAATGCATATGTTAAGATATCGAATATTGAACTTGTTGGGCCAAACCATAACATGAATCTACTAATATCACTAGCTTGCCATTTTCTTGGTATTTTTAGATAATCTTCATCGACATTATCCCAAGGTATTGCAGTACAAGAGATATCATAGATCAAGTTGAGTAAGATAAGTTGGATCGAGGCCATTGGTAAGAATGGTAAGAAGGCACTTGCTGCTAGTACTGATAACATATTGCCAAAGTTAGAAGAAGCTGTCATTTTGATATATTTGATCATATTAGCATATGTCTTTCTACCTTCAATGACACCTTGCTCTAACACTGTTAGATCTTTTTGTAAAAGTACTACTGAAGCACTTTCTTTTGCTATATCGACTGCTGTATCTACTGATATACCAATATCAGCTACTTTCATAGCGGATGCATCATTGATACCATCTCCCATATAACCAACAGTGTGGCCTTTATCCCTTAATGTTTGAACAACTCTAGCTTTTTGTGCTGGCGATAATTTAGCAAATACAGTTATCTCTTCAACTTGTTGAGCTAATTGTTCATCATTTATTTCTTCTAGTTGTTCACCAAGAATGATCTTATCAGCATCTAAACCTACTTGTTTACAGATGGCTGCTGTTACTTTGTCATTATCACCAGTTAAGATTTTGACATTTACACCATATTCTTTTAAGGCATTTAGGGCATCCTTAGTTGTTGTTTTTGGTGGATCTAGTAAAGCTAAAAAGCCAATTAATACCATTTCGCTTTCATCTTTAACAGAAAATTCTCCAACAGGAGCTGGATTAGTTTTTTGAGCTACTGCTATAACTCTCATGCCTTGATCATTGAGTTCATCAGATTTTTGCAATACTAATCTTGTTACTTCATCAGTTAAAGGCAAAATTTTGCCTCCAACATCAGCATATTTGCAACACTTTAGCATCTCTTCAACTGCTCCTTTAGTCACTAGTTGAGTCTTTCCTGTATCATCTTTTACGACTACACTCATTCTCCTTCTTTCAAAGTCAAATGGTATTTCATCTACTTTACTATATTTATTGATAAGAGCATCTGCTCCTAATTCTTTTTGCTTTTCGATGACAGCTATATCAATGAGGTTCTTTAAGCCTGTTTGAAAATAACTATTGAGGAAACCGTGACGTAATACTCTATCATCTTCTTTTCCCTCAATGTTTAAGTGGTATTCAAGTACTACTTTATCTTGAGTAAGTGTTCCTGTCTTGTCGGTACATAAGATATCCATTGAACCTAAGTTTTGAATGGAATTTAAGTTTTTGATGATGACATCATGCTTACTCATGGTCAAAGCACCCTTAGCTAATGAAGTTGTAACGATCATTGGTAACATTTCAGGAGTAAGACCTACAGCGATAGAGATAGCAAATAGTAGTGCTTGCATCCAATTACCTTTAGTAAATCCATTAACAAATAGTACGATAGGTACCATTACGAGCATGAATCTAATTAGGATCCAAGAAACAGAATTGACACCTTTTTCGAAGGTTGTTTTAGGTGGTTTGACATTTAATGTCTTAGCAATAGCTCCGATCATTGTTTCATTGCCAACTGCTATGACAATGGCTTTGCAGCTTCCACTGATGACATTACTACCCATGAAAACGAGATTATTTATTTCAGTAAGAGCAAGTTTTTCCTTAGCAATACTACTTGTTTTTTCAACTGGTTCACTTTCTCCTGTCAATGCAGATTGAGATATGAACAAATCCTTGGAAGTTAGTACACGCATATCAGCTGGGATCATATCACCGGCTGAAAGATAAACAATATCTCCCACTACTATTTCATCTAATGGTATCTCTTGGTTAGTTCCATTCCTTAAGACATTAGCGGTTGTATGGATCATGCCTAATAGTTTATCAGCAACATTACCACTTCTTGTTTCTTGCACAAAACGCAAGATTCCAGAAATGAGTACCATGACTGTAATGATGATAACAGTCATAGGATTTTTATCTTCTGGTTCAGCTAAGATGATATCAGTGAATGTAGAGATGATGGCAAGTACTAATAATACGATTGTAAATGGATTGATGAAGGAATCAAACAATCTCTTAAACATTGGGTTTTGTTTGCCATGAGTTATGATGTTTTCACCGTATTCATCTCTTGATTTGTTTGCTTGTTGTTCATTATAGCCTTTATCAGTGTTTTGATAGAGGTTAAATAATTGTTCTTCACTTGAAAAAGCAGATTGATAAAGACGAGTTGTTGCTTCAACATTTGAAGAAGCTGAAGCAGAAATAACTTTTTTCTTGAATGTGATGTTATTTTTATTGCTTTTCATTGTTTTGTCCTCCTATTCTTATTGTTACATTAAAAATAGGTACAGTGAAAACCGTATATGTTAATTAAGAAGAAAGACAACTAATAAAACTTTCTTCTTGTAAGTTTTATATGCGGCTTTCTTAGGCACTTCTGCCACTGCACCGCTACTACCATCAGTTGTCATTCTTCTCACTTCCTTTCATTTTAAAGATAATAAAATCCGTCGTTATACAAAACGGCGGATCAACTATCACTTCATGGTTAAAAGGTCAGTTATAAAGCACATCTATAACTAACAATGATCATCCGTTTTGTACATAAAATAGTTCTACTTTCGGAGTGTTCCATAGATGTGCCACCTACCTTTCTCTAACAATAAAGGTATACCATGCTTGCAAAAAGATTACAAGAATTTTTTGAAATTTGAGAGGAAATTAACACAAGAAAATGTTGAACTTATAATAATAAATTTTTTTGTAACTGAATGGACTTTTAGAAATAATAAAATAGAGCAAAATGCTGCTCTATTTGTCACCATAATGACCTCTACAATGTGCAATATAAATTCTTTTGTCATCCATGTGATAGACAAGACGATTTCTATCATCTATTCTTCGACTAAACTCACCTTGAAGATCTCCAGATAACGGTTCGGGTTTTCCTATTCCAATCATGCAACCATTTCTCTCGATGTCTTGTATTAGTTGATTTATTCGTTTTAAAGTCTTTCTATCTTGTGATTGCCAATACAAGTAGTCTTCCCATGCTTCATCAGACCATATTTTATTCACTCATCATCAACCTCGATTAGTTCGTGAGCTGTGCCTTTTCCAGCTCGAAGCTGTTGAACTGATTTTCTCACGTGCTCCATATTTGTCTCTGAAAAGAAAGGATCAGAAGATTGAGATATTTCAAAAGGAATTCGATTTTCACGAAGAACTGCTTTCACGAACATGTTGATTGCAGTGGAAGCGTTTATTCCAACGTTCGAGCAAAAGGCATCAAACTTATTTTTGTCTGATGAATCGATTCGTGCAGATATAATAGACTGTGACATAAAACAATGTTTCTCCTTATGTATACAATACATATATAATATACAATTATTGTTAAACAATTGCAATAAAAAGTAAGAAAATGATAACTAAAATATTTACAGAAATTGGAGATAAATATCCTAATAAGTAGTTATGGAAGATATGAAGTAGTTAAATACGACTATAAAAAGAGAAATAAATAATGTAAATGGTGTCGCGTGCCTTAAGTCTCTTGGAGTAAAGTGTCATTTTATAAGCAATATTAATTTCAATTGATTTATAGCATTAATGTTAAAAAACTCATTATAATGATTGACAATGTAAACAAAAAAGTGTATTACTGTATTGCGAGGTGATATGAAAATGTCTACAGTACAAACTCAAATTCGAATTGATTCGAATGTAAAAAAACAAGCAAATGATTTATTTTCGGCATTAGGATTGGATATGTCAAGCGCAGTGAATCTTTTCCTACATCAATGTATTTTACGTGGAGGGCTTCCATTTAGCGTCGAAATGCCAAAGTATAAGCAAAGTACGATTGATGCAATGGAGGAAGGCTTAAGAATATCTAAAGATCCGAATGTAAAAGGTTATTACAGCATGAAAGAATTAAGAAAGGCGCTTGACGAATGAGAATATGTATGAGGTAAAATTTACTAGTTGCTTATAAAAAAAGCTATAAACTACTAAAAAAACGGAACTGGGATATAAGTTTACTGGAAAATGTAATTGAAATATTACAAAGAGGAGAAAAACTAGATTACAAATATCATGATCATATTTAGATTGGAAAGTACAGGGGATTTCATGAGTGCTATATTAAGCCAGATTGGGTGTTAATTTATTTGATAGAAGAAGAGGTGCTAACTCTTACATTGATTGAGACAGGATCTCACTCTGATGTTTTGGGAATGTAGTTATTAAATCTTTCATAACAAAGCGGTCAGTACACTAAAAAATAGAATAGTAAAGAATGATGACAAAAATATGTCATTTTCTTTTTCAAAAAATACTTGACTGGTTAACTATTTTGATGCATAATATGTAGCGTGCTACAGATAAAGGAGGTGGCAACATGAGAGACTTACCGATAGGCTATTTTTTGAAGAGTATCAATGATCGTTTAAAGACGAGAGCTGATAATCAATTAAAGAGTCGTAATCTTACAATGACTCAAAGTAGAGTATTAGGCTTTCTCCACAGCAAAAATGGTCAAGCTACTCAAAAAGAGATTGGAGATCATTTACAAGTTGCTCATCCTACAGTTGTAGGGATCGTTGCCAGATTAGAGAGAAATGGTTTTGTTACTTGCTGTATTGATCCTACAGACAAGCGTAGCAAGATCGTATCTTTAACAAAGCATGCTGAGATCATTGGAGAAGAGATGGACTCTCTTATCGAAGATAGTGAAGCAAGAATGTTATATGGATTGAGTCAAGAAGATATTGAAAATTTAAAGAAATATCTCTCGACTATCTATGATAACTTGGAAAATATGTAGCTGGAAAACCAGCTTATATTTTGACAACATATGTAGCACGCTACATAAAAAAGAAAGGAGTTAATACTTTGATAAAAACACTTTTAAAGAGCCTTCGTCAATATAAGAAGGCAACTATTTGGACTATACTCTTATCAATACTAGAAGTTGTATTTGAGATAGTCATCCCTTTGTGTATTTCTAATGTTATCGATTTAGGTATATATAAAGGTAATATGAGTGCAGTAGCTAAATATTCTGTAGCTTTATTAATCTTTGCGATAATGCAACTTATAACAGGTTTTTCATCTGCTATTGTGGCTGCAAAGGCATCTGTGGGTTTTGCTGAGAATTTAAGGGAAGACATGTATGACAATGTTCAAACATTTGCTTTTAGTAATATTGATAAATTCTCTACAGCTTCCATTGTGACTCGTTTGACTACTGATGTAACAAATATTCAGAATGCTTATCAGATGTTGATACGTATGGCAATACGTGGCCCATTCATGTTGATCTTTGCGATGATCGCTTCTTTTAAGATAGATAAAGATATATCACTTGTATTCTTTGCTGTTATACCAGTACTTGCTATCTTGCTTTATATCATCGTTAAAAATGTTACGCCTTTGTTTAATAAGGCTTTCCATACTTATGATGAATTGAATAATGCCGTGCAAGAAGATGTAAAGGGTATAAGAGTTGTTAAGTCTTATAACCAAGAAGCAAATGAGACAAGTAAGTTTAAGGGCATTTCTAGTAGAATCTATTCAGATTTCTCTAAAGGTGAAAGACTTATCTCTTTAAACTCTCCATTAATGCAGTTCTGTATGTATACTACGATGATCATCATTTCTTGGCTAGGTGCTAAGGCGATCATTGCTAGTGGTAATGATTTAGCTAATGGACTGACTACTGGTAATCTTACAGCTTTGATCACTTATTCTACTCAAATATTGATGAGCTTGATGATGCTTAGCATGGTCTTCTCTATGATCACTATTGCTGGTAGCTCAGCAAAACGTGTTGCCGAATTATTACAAGAAAAGACAACTATCACTCAACCTGAAGATCCTATAATGGAAGTTAAAAATGGTGATATCAAGTTTGATCATGTTGACTTTGCTTATGGTGATAAAGCTAATAAGAAAGTATTGGATGATGTTTGCTTAGATATCAAATCTGGTGAGACTGTTGGTATCATTGGTAGTACTGGTTCATCTAAATCTTCCCTAGTTCAACTAATACCACGTTTATATGATGTTTGTAGTGGTAGTGTACAATTGGGTGATGTTGATGTAAGAAAGTATGATCTAGATGTGTTACGTAACTCTGTTGCGATGGTCTTGCAAAAGAATGAATTATTCTCTGGAACAGTTAAAGAGAATTTACGTTGGGGTAATGAGAATGCGACTGATGAAGAGATAGTTGAAGCTTGTAAGATGAGTTGTGCTGATGAATTTGTCTCTACTATGGAAAATGGTTATGACACATATATTGAACAGGGTGGAACTAATGTTTCTGGTGGGCAAAAGCAACGTTTGTGTATTGCTAGGGCATTATTAAAGAAACCTAAGGTATTGATCTTAGATGATTCAACTAGTGCTGTTGATACTAAGACTGATGCTTTGATACAGAGATCATTTGCTTCCTATATTCCTGATACGACTAAGATCATCATTGCTCAACGTATCAGTTCAGTACAACATGCTGATAAGATCATTGTTATGGATGATGGTAAGATATCCGCAATTGGTACTCATGATGAATTGTTAAAGAGTAGTTCTATATACAAAGAGGTATATGACTCTCAACAGAAAGGAGAGAAAGAAAATGGCTGAAAACACTAATAGAAGACCTGTCCCAGGTGGTCCTAGAGGAATGGCTTTTGCTGGACAAAAAGCTACTCTTGATAAAGATGCTTTAAAAAGATTACTCTCTTATTTAGATAAATATAAAGTTACTTTGATACTTGTAACTATCTGTATATTGATAAGTTCAGTGACTGGTGCTGTTTCTTCAATGTTCTTACAGACTCTTATTGATGATTATATTACTCCTTTACTATTAAGTGATGATCCCGTATTTACTGGTCTAGTCAATGCGTTGATCAAATTGGCTTGTATCTATTTATTAGGTATATTTGCTACTTGGTTTTATGGCAGGATGATGGCTGTTGTTTCTCAAGGTACTCTAAAACGTATAAGAGATGATATGTTTGAAAAGATGCAATCCTTACCTATCAGATATTTTGATTCTCATACTAATGGTGAGATCATGAGTCTTTATACAAATGATACTGATACCTTAAGACAGATGATCGGTCAATCACTACCACAACTTATTTCATCAGCCTTTACGATCATAGCCGTATTCTTCTCAATGATAAATATAAGTATTTGGTTAACTATCATTGTCTGTGTGATCATGTTTGTGACAATGAAGTTCATGAATAAGTTTATGGGCAAGATCGGTGGTTACTCTATTGCTCAACAAGACACTCTAGCTGATCTAAATGGTTATGTTGAAGAAATGGTCAATGGTCAAAAAGTTATTAAAGTATTCTGCCATGAAGAAAAGAGCAAGGAAGGCTTACGTGAAAGAGGTAAGAAGTGGGCCGATAATGCGATGAAGGCTACTGGTATGGCTAACTCTATTGGGCCTTTGATGGGGGCTTTAGGATATCTTCAATATGTCATCATTGCTTTCATTGGTGGTTATATGGCCATTAAAGGTGTATCTAATTTATCTTTGAGTGGCTTTGGTGTATTATCCTTAGGTGGTATTGCTTCTTTCTTAACATTATCACGTAACTTTACTAACCCTATCTCTCAAATATCTAACCAATTAAATTCCATTATCATGGCTTTAGCTGGTGCTTCACGTATCTTTAAGTTCATGGATGAAAAACCGGAAGTTGATGATGGTTATGTAACATTAGTTAATGTGAAAGAAGAAAATGGAGAAATTGTTGAAACTGAAGAGCATACAGGAAAGTGGGCTTGGAAACATCCTCATCATGATGGAACTTTGACTTACACTAAATTACAAGGTCACATTGTCTTTGATCATGTTGATTTTGGTTATACTGAAGATAAGACAGTTTTGCATGATATCACTTTATATGCTGAACCAGGCCAAAAAGTCGCTTTTGTTGGAGCAACAGGTGCTGGTAAGACAACGATTACTAACCTTATCAATAGATTCTATGATATTGCTGATGGTAAGATCAGATATGATGGCATCAATATCAATAAGATAAAGAAAGCAGACTTGCGTAGATCTTTAGGTATTGTTTTACAAGATGTCAATTTGTTTACTGGTACGGTAATGGAAAACATCAGATATGGTGATCCTACGGCTACTGATGAACAATGTATTGCTGCAGCTAAATTAGCTAATGCTGATGGGTTCATTAGAATGTTACCTAATGGTTATGACACTGTTCTAAAAGGTGATGGTAGTGGTTTGTCACAAGGACAGAGACAGTTGATCTCTATTGCTAGAGCAGCAGTAAGTGATCCACCGGTCATGATACTTGATGAAGCTACTTCTTCAATCGATACACGTACTGAAGCATTAGTACAAAATGGTATGGATAAGCTTATGCAAGGAAGGACAGTATTTGTTATCGCTCATAGATTATCCACTGTTCAAAACTCTGATGTCATCATGGTATTAGATCATGGTAGGATAATTGAAAGAGGAGATCATGATAAATTGATCGCTGAAAAGGGTACATATTATCAATTGTATACAGGTGCCTTTGAATTAGAATAGAAACAAAAGAGTCATAGGATAGTCTATGGCTTTTCTTTTGATAAATTTATTGTCATGTTTTACTAATATGATATAATGTAATTGGTTGGTAAATAAGTTGGTAAAAAGTTGGTGAATTATGAGTTTAGAAGATAAAGTTTTAGAATTGTGCCAGTATAAAGATGAGCAAGAATGGTTTGAATTTAAGGAAAATTGGTTTGATGCTGATGGGATTGGTGAATATATTTCAGCAATATCAAATGCGAGTGCTTTTCATTTTCAACCATATGGTTATTTCATATGGGGCGTTAATGATGAGTCTCATGAAATTGTGGGAACTAAGTTTAACCAGTATTGTGATCATAACAAAGAACCATTACAGAATTATTTGGCAAGGAATCTGTCTCCTAGTGTTAATTTTGAGTTTAAAGAGATAGAAATCCGTGGTAGAAGGGTAGTAGTTTTATTGATACCCGCTGCTGAAGAAATCCCGACATCATTTAAAGAAAAAAGGTATATTAGGATTGGTTCAGCTAAAGTCAACATAAAAAATTATCCTAAAAGGGAGATTCAACTTTTTAAGATCCTTGATGGAAGAGTTGAAACAATAGAAAACCAAGTTGCAAAATATCAGGATCTAAAATTTAATAAATTATTTGGATATTATGGATCACGTGGTATAGTCTTAAAGCAAGACACTTTTGAAAAGAATCTAAGATTACGAAATAATTTTGGTGAGTATAATACTATGGCGCAGCTACTATCGGATAATTCTCATATGCCAATCAGAGTGTCTATCTTTAAGGGAAAAAGTAAAGCTTCACCATTGATATCTGTACGAGAATTTGGTAATAATTGCTTGTTATACTCGTTAGATAATCTTATTCAGTATGGTGATGTTTTAAATCTGATTCAAACAGATGAAGAATATAGAAATGTTGAAAGAAATGAGATAAAACTTTTTGATGAAAATGCTTATAGAGAAGCAATTGTAAATGCTATTTTGCATAATTATTGGGTTGGAGGAAATGAGCCAATGATCTCAGTATTTTCGAATAGATTGGAGATCTTATCTCGAGGTAGTTTACCACCATCTCAGACATTAGAAGGTTTCTATAGTGGTGAATCAATACCGGTTAATGAAAAATTGTCAGAAATATTTCTTCAATTACATATAAGTGAAAAATCTGGTAGAGGTGTTCCGATTATTGTAAATGCTTATGGAAAAGAAGCAATAAGTTTCAAAGAAAATTCGATAGTTGTAACTATTCCTTTTAATAGAATAGATCAAAAAAATGAAGATGATTAT
Source organism: Anaerovoracaceae bacterium (assembly GCA_963606005.1). Taxonomy (GTDB): domain Bacteria; phylum Bacillota_I; class Bacilli_A; order Erysipelotrichales; family Erysipelotrichaceae; genus UBA1783. Next base: position 16,123 of record CAVCVO010000059.1, on the reverse strand, counting down.
TTAAATACTACTAGGTTACAAGATTCTGTTATCATGTTAAGTGATAGAAGGAAAATGATCTTAGATGAGATAAAAAAGAATCCTCGAATAACAAAAGCAGAATTATCTAAGAAATTAGGTATCAGTGATACAGCTATTGATAAAAATATTGCTTACTTACGGGATAATGGTTTTATCCAAAGAATAGGGAAGACTAAAGGTGGATATTGGTTGGTAAAATAATTAATACTTGTGAATAAATTAACATTCGCTATCTTTATTTCTTTTATGTAATGAGTACAATATTTTGTGGAAAGAGGTATTAAAATGAAAAGTGTTAGTTTAAAAGGATTCAGAGAGTTTGTTGATACTGAAAGTGAAAAGCCAACAGCTTCTGGTAAATGGGTTACTGTAAAGGTTAAAAATTGTGCTATATGTGGTAGTGATAATATGTTCTGGTCTAATCCACAAGTTCAACCAGGTTTTACATTAGGTCATGAATTTTCTGGATATATTGAAGATGGTGGCGAATATGGCTTTAAGAAAGGTCAAAAAGTTTGTGCTGCCGAGTTCAATTCTTGTGGTGAGTGTGAATTCTGTAAGAGTGGTAGAGAGCAATTATGTGCCCAGATGATGCTTGATAATCCAGGTGTTTCAGCACCAGGTGCTTATGGTCAATATGTTAAGGTTCGTGGAGATTATGTCATTGAGATGCCAGAAGATATGCCAGTCATTTTAGGTTCAATTGTTGAACCTACTGCTGTTTCTTTGCATGGTGTTAGATATTTGAATATAAAAGAAGGCAAAGATGTATTAGTTTCTGGTAATGGTCCTATTGGTATCTATGCTGCTTTAACTGCTAAATTATTAGGAGCAGGTAGGGTCATTATGACTGGTAGAAGTCAATCAAGAGTTGATTTCTGTAATAAGTTTGAATTTGTTGATGAATGTTTATCAGTAAAAGATCCTCAATATGAAGAAAAGTTAAAAGCATTAACTCCTAATGGTGGATTTAAACATATTGTTGATGCTGTTGGTGTTGAAGATTATGATTCATTGATCTCTCTTGCTTCTCCAGGGGCAACTATTGTAGCATTAGGAATGCATGCTCAAAAAGCAACATTTACTCCAATGAATATGTTCTTAAAAGAAGTTTCGATCAAGACAGGATTATATTTCTCTTGGGCTGATTATAAGAAAGCCTTTGAGTTGATCAGAGACAATCAAAAAGTCTTCATGTCAACAATTACTTCAGTCATTCCAGCAGAAGCTGAATCAGTTCAAAAAGCCTTTGTTAAGTTATTTGCTTCAGGAACTAATGATGAATGTAAGATCGTCATTGAACATCAAGACTAATTATTGAATATTTAGAAGGGAAACTGTGGTTTCTTTTCTTTTTGGCTAATGTTTCGGGTTGCCTAATATGACCTTTTTATTAACTTCATCAATACGATAGATCACATCGGTTTCTAAAGCTAACTTTTCATTATGAGTGACCATGATGATGCATTTGTTATATCTGTGTGCTAAGTCTTTAAATAAGCAAATAATCTCTTCGCTATTTTTGTAGTCAAGATTTCCTGTAGGTTCATCTGCTATGATAAAAGGACAGTTTGTTTCGATTGATCTAGCTATCGCTACTCTCTGTTGTTCTCCACCAGATAATGATGAGGCTTTTCTTTGGGCTTTCTTATGATCTATACCTATCTCTTTAAGTAACGAGTAGATTTCTTCTTTATTGATCTTATTAACATTTTCGGAGATATCCATAGCTACCATGATATTTTCTACAGCATTTAGATAAGGGATAAGGTTATAGTTTTGATAGATCATGGATACTTTGCTTCTACGATATTTATCTAAACCTATCTCTTTTATCTCTTTATCATCACATAGTATTTCACCTTTATATCTTTTATCTTGACCACCTATGATGGACAAGAAGGTAGTTTTACCACTACCACTATCTCCAAGTAGGCTATAGAACTTACCGATTTCAAATTGGATATTACAATCTACAAAGATATCTCTTTTTGAGTCACCATCCTTGTAATAGTAGTTAAGATCTTTTACTTTTAATAACATAGTTATTCTCCTTTCTGTAATTTGTCTCTGATGTTACCTTTTAGGATCAGCATCATTAGAAGTGTTACGCTAATTAGAACTATACTAAATGATGTTGCTACTACTTTTGTAAAGACTTGTATGATCGTGCTAATGGTCATTTTTGGTAGTGTTTCATTTATATACATTGTTGATTGATCGTTATCAGTAAATGATAATAAGTCATACTGAATATTGGAGGAGTTAATGATCATCTTTTGTTGCAAGTAGTTAGATAGGAAATAACCTAAAATTGAACCTATTATTAGCGAAATAAACAGGATGATACTGTACATGATAGTGTAACGCAATATGATCTTGAATTTACTTTCTCCTAAACTGTAATAAATGAATACTTCTTTGATCTTGTTGCTTAACAAGTAATAGATCAACCAACACAAGATAAATACACATATTAGTGAAACAATTGTAAAGATGACTTTATAGAATACTTTTATCCTTTGGATTGAATATAAGATATACTCGTAATTTTGTTGCTTATAGTGAATATTTGTATCTTTATTTATAAAACTATTGACAAGAGAATTTATGGAGATGATCTTTTCTTGAAGTTTATTATTGAAACTTGAGTAGTGTTGATAATCAGAGAATGTAAAGACAATATCATTAAGTAATACTTGTTCAATGTTATCGTAGTAGTTTGTCAATATTTCTTCTAAGGCAGAATTTGGTATGAGAACATAGTTGTAGTTGTCAAAGTAATCGTATAAATTGATCGATACTTGTCGAGAAAGATCAGCTTTATAAGTGCCAATGATTTCTACTTCGATCATTTTTTCTGTTTCTTCTTGAAAAAGTATTTGATCATTGTCTACTTTTTCCATAGGCTTATATATTGTTAATTTATCGCCAACAGAATAACCTGCTATATTATCAGGGATGATGACTTTGTAGGCTCCATTATCTAATTCTTCTTGACTAAAAAATCTACCACTTGTCATTTCAATATTTTCATTTGTCAAAAAACTAGTTTGATTGACTCCTAATAATGATTTTGAAATTAATTTATCATTACCATTACTAATAGCTGATTGACAGATGAGGTTATAGTTGTAGTCTTTTACTTCTTCTTGTTGAGATAATTCATCTAGTGTTTGAAGAAAGTATACTAGATAGTTCTTTCCACTTTTATAGAAATCAATAGTATTATCTGTGGGATCAGATTCAGCATTTGTGTTTGTTAATAGAGAATGATCGGAAAAGATGTTGTCATTAACGATCTGTATACGGAAGTCTGTTGAACTTATTAGTGAATTCTCTAATTGATCACTATCAGAGATGATATTAGAGATTGTTAATAAGCAACAGATCATTATCATTAAAATAGCAACAGCAAGGTTTTCTTTTTTGTTAGAGGTTATTTGTTTAAGGATATTTTTAAAATAGAAATGTTTCATATTAGTTTATCCTTTCAATAATTCTTTTGGATCATTTTTAGTAACTGTAATAGTTATGATCAAGCTATAGATAATGATGATGAAAATAGATAAGATAATTAAGGCAAAGTAGTCTTTTGTTGTAGATTGTAATAGTATCCTTTGAGAGAAAAACATCTTAAGTGTTTCTATCTGTAAGGAATTATTAGTTGATAGATAGGCAATGATCTTATTAGAGATATATTTCTGCATTATTAAGCTTAAAGGTGCTGAAATACAGATCAAGACGACTTGTTCGATGATGATCTGCAAAGAGATATTATTTTTACTTTCACCTAAGCTAGATAATAGACCTATTTCTTTTCTTCTCATAAATACGGTTAATAGAGCATTGATGATCGTGGCCATTATTGTAAGAATGATGATGATGGTCAAAAAGTCATTAATGTTAGAAGAAATTGCTGAGGTTAAAGATAACATCTGGGCAAGTTCTGATGAATTACTGCTGTAATATAGGCCATTGCTTTTAGCGCTTTTAAGTTGATTCATGACCGTGGTAAATTGTTGTAGATTAGTACAATATAAGTAAGATTGCTTTGCTTGATATGGTTTAAACATATTAAGTGACTCATCATTACTAAATTGATCAGCTACATCTTGTATTATGGTTAAAAAATTATTTAAAGGAATGTACATTGTACTGACGTCATTAGTAATATTTGCATCTTTATTAACAAAGCCAACGACTGTATACTCTATTTCCTTACTGATCTTTTTTAAATTTGCATAAGATGCCCCAGTCCAGCCAGTGATGTAGCTTAGTTTTATTATGTCTCCAATTTTAATCGGTTTTGTTTGATAGGTCCCATCTTCTTGTAAAGTAGCTATTTCAGCTCCTTCTTGTAATATACAGATGTTATTTTGATCGTATTGTTCATTATCTTGCCTTAGTTTATTAAAAACTGATTCATTAACAGCCAAACAGCTGAATTGTTCAAAACTATCTATTGTCACATAAGGATTATCTTTGAAATAATCTTGAGAAACATTTAATAATTTCTCTTTGTTATTATTAGGATTGATAATGTCACAATCGATAGTCAAATAGTAATCACAATCATTATTATCAGCTATATTCTTTACTGTATTTATGTAATACATTGATCTTTCTAAATAATCCATTGTTGATTGTCTGTTTTTAATAAAATTAACTGAGGAAATATATTCATCTGAACATACTATTGAGTTTATATTAACAGTTAGATCGACTTTTTCAGATATGAAATTGACAAAATAATCGTTGAGCCTTTCAATCGTGAATGTAGATAAAAGCATAGAAAAGAGAATACAGAAAAACAATACCTTTAATAATTGTTTAGGTAATGTTGAAAACATAGTCATTTTTATTCTATGAAAAATCTTTTGCATATAACATATAAAAGTTTGACGCCTTTCCATCGCCATAAAAAGCATTGGCATTGATTTAAATCAGTGTGTCTAGGGATATTAACAATATGGTAAGGAAGTAAAAAAACTATACTTCCTTACCAGGATATTTTTGTTAACTAACTAATTCTTTTGCAACTGATATGTGTAGGAATGAGTTGTATATGAAGATCCATCGGAAGAATGTAAGTTACATTTGATGTTAACAGTAATATAGTATTGGTTATTACTACAATAGAAACGATAACTTACGATTTGAAAATATGGTTCAAATGGAGCTTCCCAATCTTTTTTTGTTAGCGTTACGCTGACATTTTTCTTGGTGAAAGTATTAGTCCCTGTAGGATAGATTGATGCGCTTACTGCTAGGTTGTAAACAACATACCCGTAAATAGTTGTGCTAGAATCTTTAGCGTTATGTACTTTTGTTACGCTTAAACTAACAGGAATTGCTACTGTCGAGATTCTACTATTGCCATTTGTATTCTCATTTTCTTTGGCGTTTACACAAGTGGTAAAGTTGATGACGATAAGACAAAAACTTAAAAATAAGACAAAAAATTTTTTCATTACAAAATTACCTCCTATCTTTTGACTTAATATATTTAATGTTTATATCTCATCTTATCTTGCTTTTGACTCCTTTCTGTTGGTCGATAGGGATCAACTATTTATGATTTCATTATAGTAGTATTATTAGTAATGTCAAATGAGATCAAAATTGAATTCGTTGAGTGCAAAATTAGTGTGTTTTGTATCATGAATGTTAAATCTTTATTAAATCAACTTGTTGTTTCTTGACAATCAAGTTTTATATTTAGAAAATTGAGTCATGGAGGATGTTTTATGCTGAAGATTGAACATTTGGTTAAGAAATATGGTGACTTTAAGGCTGTTGATGATCTAAGTTTGCATGTTCAAAAGGGTGAGATATATGGTTTTATTGGTCATAATGGTGCTGGTAAGACGACTACTTTAAGATCTGTTGTTGGTATATTAAAGTTTGATGAGGGTGATATCTTTATTGATGGTATTTCTATTAAGGATAATCCTATTGGTTGTAAGAAAAAGATTGCTTATATTCCTGATAATCCTGATCTTTATGAGTATATGAGTGCTGATAGATATCTAAATTTTATTGCGGATGTTTTTTCTTTAAGTGTTGAGCAAAGAAGGGAAAGGATCAATAAGTATGCTGAACTATTTGAGTTGAGTGATAAGTTAAGCCAACCTATTGCGTCATATTCGCATGGTATGAAACAAAAGTTAGCGATCATTTCTGCTTGGATCCATGAACCTAAGTTAGTGATCATGGATGAACCTTTTGTAGGATTAGATCCTAAAGCATCACATATATTGAAACAGATGATGAGAGAGTTATGTGATGATGGAGGAGCTATCTTCTTTTCTACTCATGTTCTTGAAGTGGCTGAAAAGCTATGTGACAAGGTAGCTATCATTAAGCAAGGTAAATTGATAAAACAAGGCACAATGGAAGAAGTCAAGGGTGATGAGTCTTTGGAAGATGTATTCTTAGAATTGGAGAATGACAATGCTTAAGACTTTAATAGGAAAACAATTTATGGAAATATATCGGTCATATTTCTATAATGCTAAGAAGAATGAAGTCCGTGATAAGGGGACTACTTTATTCATGTTGATTGGTGGTTTTTCTATCATCATTATCATATTAGGTTCAATGTTTTTCTTTATTGCTTCATTATTGTGTGAGAATCTATTGATCTTAGATCTAGATTGGTTTTATCTAGGTTTAATGGGGTTGATGGCAATTGCTTTAGGAACTTTTGGTAGTGTTTTTTCCACTTATTCTTCTTTATATTTAGCTAAGGATAATGACCTATTATTATCTTTACCAATACCAGTAGATAAGATAATCGCTTCTAGACTTATAACTGTTTATTTGATGGGACTAATGTATAGTGGACTAGTTGCTGTTCCTACAGTCATTGTTTATTGGTTGCAGGCTAATAATTTTACTTTTGGTATTTTTGTTAGTGGGATCCTATTTGTCTTAGCTATATCTTTGATAGTGTTGTTATTATCTTGTTTATTGGGTTATGCAGTAGCAAGACTTTCAGTAAAGATCAAACATAATAATATCTTGATAGCTTTATTGTCATTATTGTTTATTGCTGCTTACTATTATTTCTATTTCAATGCTTCTAACTTGCTTTCTTATTTGTTGGAGAATGCTCTTATTTATGGTGAAAAGATCAAAACAAGTGCTTATCCTTTGTATCTATTTGGGTTGATGGCTACAGGTAATTTTAAAGCTACTATTTTTGTTTGTATTGTTACTCTTATTTGTAGTTATTTATTATGGTTATTATTATCTAAAAGTTTCTTATCTATCGTTACTACAAGTAGTGGTGGTAAAAAGAAAAGTGTAAAGAATGTCATAAAGAAAAGAAAGAGTGTATTTAGATCTCTTGTAAATAAAGAGTTTAGTAGATTTATGGGAAGTGCTAACTATATGTTGAATTGTGGTTTGGCAACATTAATCATACCTGTTGCTTCTATTAGTTTACTCATTAAAAGTGAAGATATCATATTGTTGACACAAGTTGGTTTCTCTATTGATAGTAAAGAGTTAATCGTTTTAAGTTGTGTTGGCTTAGCTTTAATGATCACAATGAATGATACGGCTGTCTGTTCGTTATCGTTAGAAGGGAAGAATTTTTGGCTGATAAAGAGTTTACCAGTAAAAAATTTTGATGTGTTGATGTCTAAGTTAGCTTTGCAACTAATACTTACTTTACCTGGAGCGTGGTTATTTAGTATATGCTGTTGGATAGTTACTAGTTGTGATGTGGTAAGTGGATTAATGATGTTATTAGTCAATACTAGTGTAGTTATATTATTTGGTTTATATTGTTTGTTCTTAGGCATTAATGGTTGCAATCTAAATTGGACTAATGAGATAACAGCCATTAAACAAAACTTGTCAGTAGTGTTTGCGATATTTGGTGGCTGGATCGCAGCTATAGTTGTTGGCTTTATCTATATCAATTTAGCAAGCTATTTAGTTAGTCCAATAGGTTATTTGTTCATTTGGTTAATAATAAATGTGCTATTATCTATCGCATTATTCAGTTGGATAGAGAAAGATGGCTTAAAAAAATATGAAGAGTTATAAAGCAAAATGACATAGGTGATTCACTTATGCCATTTTACTTTTTGAGGGATTAAAGGTGAGAGAAACAATGTTACTTACGCAAATGGTCTTTTGCTGGCAGTAAACAAGTAGCATTACTCTCTCAATATAATATTAGTGGATAAAGTTTGATAATCCTAAAAATAGTGACGATAATGTTGTAGAAATGATAAAGAAATGATTGCTTTTTTTGTTTTAGGCGACAAAAACGCACATTAAATTGCGAAAAATTTGCAATTAAACTATAAAAATGTTTACAAAGTTACACTTTGGTAGTAAGATTAGGCTGTAGGAGGAGATATATCATGTTATTGGAATTTAGAACTAAAAATTATAAATCGTTTGTTGATGAGATGGTCTTTTCTATGATGCCTGCTCCAAAACAAACAGGATTAGATTATAGCTTGTTACATGAAACTATAGGTAATAAAGTTCAAAAAGGTCTTTGCTCTGCTGTAATATATGGCCCTAACGCTTCAGGTAAAACAAATATCATAGGTGCAATGGAAACTTTAAAAAGTATTGTGTTAAGAGAAAATATTAGGAATACTGAAACGGTTCAATCTTATAATGTGGCTTCTTCTAATTTGGAACTGATACCTAATTGCGATATTGCGCCAATACCTACTGAGTTCTCTATCACCTTTGTTGAAAAAGGTTTTTTGATCGCGTATAGTATTGTAATTGAACTAGGTGGTTTTTTAGCTAAAGATTTTGCTAGAAAGATAATTAAGGAAAAATTGATAGTAAATGGAAAAAAAGTGTTTTCTCGTGGTGAACAATTAGAAATTACTTTGCCTAAATCTATCAAGCCTTTATCTAATAAGAGTATAAAAAGGATAACACCTAAGACAAGGGAGATTGCTCAGAGTAGTTTATTAGACACTGAATTGTTTTTGACTAATGGTTTTAAAAATATCTTTGCTCAAGATCTTGTATCTTTGATCACAGATTGGTTTGAAAAGAAGTTCATTGTTATCTATCGTTCTGATGAGATTAGGACTATTCGTAAGTTTACTGATCCAAATGATAGTTCTGTTTATATTGAAACAACTCTTAATGAAGCAGCTAAGGAGTTTGGAATCAATTCTAATGCATTAGGATATAAATCGAGTGGTGATGATGTTATTCTTTGCTCTTTCTTTGATAAGAGTAATATTGTTATTCCTGCAGAAGCTTTTGAATCTTATGGAACGATTAGATTCATTAATGAATTTCCTTTAGTTATTAACGTTTTATTAAATGGTGGGACTCTTGTGGTTGATGAGTTTGATGCTTCTATTCATCCTATGGCGTTGATGAGTATTATCACTATTTTTCATAATGATGAGATCAATAAAAATCATGCACAACTTATCTTTAATACTCACAATCCGATCTTTTTGGATTCCTCATTATTTAGAAGAGATGAGATCAAGTTTGTGGAAAGAGATAAAGAAACAAATCATAGTATTCATTATTCACTTTCAGATTTTAAAACAGCTAATGGAGTGAGAAAAGGTGAAGATTATATGCATAACTATTTTGTTAACAGATATGGCGCGATTGATGATATTGATTTTGCTCCTATTATAGAAAATCTTGTTTTGAAAAAAGGGGAAAAGTAAAATGTTAGAAACAAAGAAGTATGTCTTAACAGTAGAGGGCGAAACAGAACGATGGTATTTTCTTTGGCTAAGGGATCAAATAAATAAGGATGAAAAAAGAACATATAATGTTTCAATTGTTGCTAAAGTTCAACAGAGTCCTAGAAGCTTTTATAAAGGAACAAATGCTAGGGTTACTCCTGAAATAATGCATATCTGTGATGTGGAAAGCACAGATAAATATCATTTAGATAAGTTTGAAGGCGTGCTTGAGGAGATGAGAGAAGCTGATAAAGAGAAAAATATTAAATATCGATTGGGGTACAGTAATTTCACTTTTGAATTATGGATTATTCTTCATAAAAAAGATTTCTTTGGTCCACTTAATGATAGAAAGCAATATCTTGTACCAATCCAACAATGTTTTGATGAAAAATTTGAGGATCTTGATCACTATAAACATGAATCAACATTTAAAAGATGTTTAGAAAAGTTAACATTAGATGATGTGAAAAAAGCAATTAAAAGAGCAGATAAGTTAAGCCAACAAAACATCACTGATAAAAAAAGAATTACGAGGCATAGTGGATATTTTTATTATCGAGATAATCCTGCTCTTTCAATAAATGAAGTTGTTAAGAAAATATTATTTGAATGTGGTGTTTTATAAATTCAGAAATGATCTTCTAAATATGATATTTAATTAGTAAATAGACAATGGTTTCGTAGAAAAATAAAATTTTAGCAATTCTCCACCATTAGAAATTGCTTGCGGAGATATACTAAAAAAGATGATTGCTCATCTTTCCATGATAATAGTTTATCCAAGAATCTTAGATAAATTGTTTTTCTTTGCTGAAACTATTTAGTACCAATGCTTTATCTTTTTGCACGATCACTAAGTCTTCAATCCTTACTCCACCAATATTTGGTAAGTAAATGCCTGGTTCTATTGAGAAACACATGCCTTCTACAATGACAGTTTCACTTGATTGACTTACATCATATGGTTCATGTATTTCTAAGCCGATACCATGGCCTAGTCTGTGAGTGAAGTATTGACCATAACCAAATGAGGCAATGTAGTCTCTAGCTACTTTATCGATATCTTTTAGTTTCTTGCCTGGCTTGATTGCTTGTTCTGCTAAGATATTTGCTTGCTTTACTATTTCATAGATCTCTTCAATCTTGTCGTTCTTTTGTAGGAAGGTTCTTGTCATATCTGAGCAATAGCCTTGATAGTGTGAACCCATATCTATTAGTACTGCTTCACCTTCTTTTAGTACTGTATCATCACTTACATGGTGAGGATCAGCTGCGTTTGCTCCAAAGGCTACGATTGGTTCAAAGGATACTGGTTCATGAGTTATCTCTTCAAATAAACCTAATAGTGTGTTATAGATCTGCTTTTCTGTTATACCTAATTGAATGTAAGGAACGATCCTACTCATTACTTCATCATTGTCTTTTGAAGCTTGGATCATTTTTTCTTGTTCTTCTTTAGTCTTTACTAGTCTTATTTTAGCAAACTTATCGGTATGATCTGTATAAGTAGCTGGATGCTTGCTCATTAAGCGTAGTAAGAATGAGGCAGTCCATTTGCCATCAACAGCGATATTGCTTCCTGTTAGATATGTTGATAGTATTTCAATTGGATCTTGAGTATCATTAAAATAAATAATTGAGTAGTCTTCACTTTCTTTAGCAGTGAATAGTTCGTTAACAAATAAGTAGTTACCTTTTTCATTAAGTAATAGTGCTAACATTCTTTCACCTGCTTGGATGTCAACATCAGCAAAGTATTTTAAATTATAGTAATCAGTGATGATCAGATCAGTTAAATTTAATTGTTTCATCTGATCTTTTAATATAGTTAAAGCTTGTTTCATCTGTTTATCCTCCAATTAGATTATACTACAAATTATCATAGTGATCGTGTAGGTTTAAACTAACAGGTTGTTGATTTATTGAGATAAGCAACATAGAATGCTTATGAGAGTAGGGGACATATGGGAGAGTATTATGAGGATAAAATATCTAAAGAACAAAAATTAACTTTTAGCTCTTTGAAAGATAGTTTTGAAAAGAACAACTTATCTTTTACAAGAAAAGTAATGAGATTGTTAGGATTATTATCCAAAATGGGAGAATATACAAATTTAGCTTACCTTTTATCTGGTCAATCGGAAGTAGTTGTGGAGATTTACGTGTATGATATTCAGATGAATCTTAAACTTAGGAAAGACTTTAAAGGATCATTGATAACAATATTAGAAAAGGTTGAACAGCAATGTGAAGTATTAAATGATTTGAAAGTGGTCATTGATGGTTCTAGTTTTAAAAGAAAGGAAACATTGTCTTATCCTGAAGCAACATTAAGAGAGATGATCATTAATGCAATATGTAATGCCGATTATTTTGTAGATAATGTCGTTAAGATTGAATTTTATGCCGATAAAGTCAAGATCACTAGTCCTGGTGGATCTATTACTGATTCCAAAGGTGAAGAAATGAATGGTTTTCAAATATGTCGCAATCCAAGACTGGTACATATATTAGATAAATTAGGATTGATTGGATATTTTGAAATGGGAATTTCTAAAATATTAGAGGCGTATAAAGAATTCGAAGTAAAGCCAAAGTTTAAGAATTTAGGTGATTTCTTCATGGTAACTTTACCTAACGTTAATTATTCGGATGATGATCAATTGAAAACAATTAAGATGAATAATAAGCTTGATAATCTGGATTTAGAGATCTTAAGGCTGATTAAGGCAATACCTGGAATAGATATTAGTATGTTTTGTGATAGGTTAAAGTTAAAAGATCCTTCAGCTACAGTAGATAGAATAAGAGATTGGCTTAGAGGCAATTTAACGAAGTATGTTGAATATAGAGGTTTGAATCAAGCTAGGGGATATTATTTCAAAGAAGATGTTATATTGTAGGTAGGAACGTATTAGTGATTGTTTCGCTATTTTGAAACGCGAAACGGCAAATTGGCTAGACATTAGCTTTAGCCTTTTTGCTTTATGTTGGGAAGTATTAGGATATTGATTTTATATTTGTTGGTGAGCATATGGACCATATAAAGGCGAAAGGAATTTGATTTTAAAGGATATTGCTTACACATAGTTCCTTCTAAGGCCCTTGACTCATTTACTACATATCGGCAAAAATACGCAAAATTGCCGATGTGTGTTAATGGAATTTGTAGAAAGAATGTAGGGATTTATAAGATTGATGTCACTTCTATTGCTTCTTGTATTTTGTTAAAGTTAATACAGTAAGGTTCTTTATTGCAATAATTAATGAGAAATATTCTAACAAAATATATTGAATTTAAGGCATTATATCAAGTTTATGGACTTTTTCTTTAATAAAGATAGTGTGAGATTATAAGAAAAGTTGATATTTCTTTATTATTATTAGAAAATAAAGGAGTAAAATATTTGTTGTTTCTTATTTGTGAAGGGGATGTAGATATGGCAAAGAAGAGATCAAACTTAACCATTATTGTTGGCTGTGGTCAACTTGGCTCACGTATTGCTAATGAGATTTATCATGGTGATGCTAATGTTATAGTTATTGATAGACATCAGGATGCTTTTAGTCATTTGGATTCTTCGTTTGGAGGATTGACTATTGTTGGAGATGCTTGTGATTTTGAGATTTTAAGAAAAGCTGAGATTGAGAAGGCTAGTTGTGTTATTGCGGTTACAGATTTTGAGAATAACAATATCTTTATTGGTCAGGCTGCTAAGAAATTGTTTAATGTTGAGAAGGTCATCATTAGGGTTTTAAATGATGATCTAAGACCTATTTATGAACCTATGGGAATTGAGACAGTTTGCCCATCGCAATTGACTGCTAAGGCTGTTATGGATTTCTATAATGCTGGAGGTAATGAAGATGAGTAAGAAGATCTTTATCATTGGTGGTAAGACGCAAGCTAGATCTTTAGCTGAGTCTTTGAATATGAAGAATTATGATGTTACTGTCATTAATAATGATGAGCGTTATTGTCAACGTATTGCTGAAATTGAAGGAATTAATGTCATCTGTGGTGATGGTAGTAGGGTTGATGTGTTAGAGGATGCTGATATCAATAAGTGTGATGTAGCAATTGCGATGAATGATCATGATGCTGATAACTTGGTCGTTTGTCAATTGTGTAAGAAGATCTTCGGTGTTAAAAAGACTGTCGCTTTAGTTGGTGATGCTAATAGGACTGATCTTTTTTATCAGGTTGGTGTTGATAGCGTAATTTGTGCTATCAGTGCTATCACTAGTATTTTGGAGCAGACTACTATTGCTGGTGAATTAAATCATGTCATTCCAGTAACTGAAGGAAGGATCAGGATCAGTGAGATACTAGTATCTGAGAATAGTGAAATGGTTGGTAAGAAGTTAGCTGATATCAATTTACCTAAGGAAGCTAATATTGGTTGTGTCATTAGGGATAATGAAACGATCATTGCTCGTGGTGATACTTATATCAAAGCTAATGATACTTTGCTTCTTTTAGCATCTGCAGCTTGTGAAGATAAAGCAGTTAGGATCATTACAGGAAGAAAATAGTTTATGATGAATAAAGATAAATTTGTTTCTTTAAATAACTATGGTAAGTTAGCTGTTCTTACTGGTGTGATATTACTTTTGCCTTTGGGTTGTTTAGTATTTTATCCAGAGGATTTTAAGTATGCTCATTGTTTCTTGATACCAGGATTTGCAGCTATATTAATAGGTGTACTTATCTGTAAGTTTGGTAAACCTTTTAAAGCTTCAAGATTCTATACTGTTACTTTAAAAAATAGTACTCTTATTGTTTTGTTCTCTTGGGCATTTAGCTGTGTGATGGGAGCTTTACCTTTTGTATTGAGTGGACAATTAAATTTCTTACAAGCTTTATTTGAATCAGTTTCTGGTTATACTGGTGCAGGATTAACAGTAATAGATATTGCTAGTTCATGTAAATCAATATTGTTTTATAGATCATTGACTCAGTTTGTTGGTGGCTTAGGATTTGTACTATTATTTTTAGTCATTGTTAATGATAAGCAATCAATGGATTTATTTAATGCTGAAGGTCATCCTGATAAGTTGAGACCAAATCTAAGAGTAACAGCAAGAACAATACTTTGGACTTATTTGATCTTAGTTGGTATTGGTACTTTAGGTTGTTGGATCTTAGGTATGGATTTATTTGATAGTTTAAACCATACGATGACTTCTATTGCTACTGGTGGTTTCTCTACTAAAGTAGATGGACTAGAGGGTTATAGTTGGCAGATAAAGTTATGGATGGTAGTAGTAATGTTACTTGGTAGTATCAATACTGCTGTACTATTATTAGCTGTTAAGGGTAAGTTTAAAGAAGTATGGAAGAATAGTGAGTTAAGATTCTTAAATGGTATGATGATCTTATTTACTATTGTTTGTATGATCGCATTAGTTAATGTGAAGACGGATATTGGTGATAACTTTGTCTTTTCATTATTTAATGTAGTTTCTTCATTTTCTACTACGGGAGCATCTGTAGGATCATTCGTAAATCTACCTCATATTGTGATATTTTCTTGTACATTACTTATGATACTTGGTGGATCAATGGGATCTACTGCCGGTGGTATTAAATTATCAAGAGTATATATATTCTTAAGGATGATGATCAAATCTGTTAGGGATAAATTACATCCTTCAAGGAATTTAAAGTATATGCATATGTATAAATCTACTGGTGAATGTGTCATTGATGAAAAGCAACAAAAGGATGCAATAAATTATGTTGGCATATATACTTGTGTATATATCATAGGAGTATTTGCCTTGATGTTTGCGAGTGGATGTCAATTACATGAATCAATGTTTGAGTTCGCTAGTTGTTTATCTACTGTTGGATTAACAATAGGAGTAACAACAGCATCATCAAATGCTGCTACTCTTATTGTAGAAATGATAGGAATGTTTTTAGGAAGACTAGAGATAATACCAGTATTCTTTGGATGTAGTTATGTAGTTGATGCAATAAAGGATAAGATGAATAAGTAAACTGTCGTAAGGAAATTGACTGGATAGTTTTAAAAAAATCTACCAGATGTCCTTAATCCCAAAAGTTTGACAAAAAATAAACTTACTTACATAATAGGGCTTTCTCTCTTGTTTGGTAAGGAGTAAGTCCTTTTAATTTTTCAAAAATATGCTATGATTTATGAGAAAAATAAATATTTTTTGACAATAGGAAGGTGGTAGTATGGAAGAAAGAATATTTATAAGATGTAATGATCATGATATACCGATGGTTATTGCTTATCCTGATAGTGATGATGAGAAGTTGCCTTGCATTTTAATGTTACATGGTTATATGGCTTATAAGGAAGGTGATGGTTATTTATTAAGAAAGTTTGCAGAAGAATTCGCTAAAAATGGCATAGCAT
>CAVCVO010000058.1:0-9346 GCA_963606005.1 Anaerovoracaceae bacterium | reverse complement strand
CTGCTTGGTTGGCACTGATATCGCCACCCCATAAAAAATTCTTTGGAAAACTCATGCTTACCTCCTTGTTATCTATTTGTACTTGCTATCCTAAACCAAGTTTTTAATTTTCCTCTTAAAGTTAATGACATTTGATAGATATTGTCTGGATCACTCATTCCACCAACTCCACCATCACCGATTGCATGAATGTCACAACCAGTCTGTTTCATCATTAATGTGATCTGTCTAATAGTATCTGGATCTGCTCCTTCAACCGAACTATTTAAGAAAGACATAACTAATGTTCCTTCTTTGTATCTATGAATATATTCAGTTAATTCTCTCATCATCTCAACAGTGATACCATGGCGAGAACCAGGTGCAGGAAGATCAATACAATCTGCTCCAGCATCGATCAAATCTCTGATCACTTGTTTAGTATCATAATCAGCCATTGGATCGCCTAATACTTTTTCGCGAACGCCATCTTCCCATTTACCAGCAAAAACAAAGATATCATCGCCATATAGATCTTTAGCAACCTTTGTCCAGTAAACAATATCCTTTAAAGATGTTCCTGTTCCGGGATTACCACCTAAAATGATAAAATCTCCACCTAACTCTTTTGCTTTCTTGAAATGTTCTACGGAAGCGATAGTACCACTTAATTTATAAATACTATCTTTATCATCTGCAACTTTTCCATCAACCACTTTTGGACAACCAATATAGAATCCTAAGGGTCTATTAACCCTTGCCTTAATTTCCTGGAAAGTATGTCCTTGTAAAAATCTATTATTCTCAGGATGATCAAAATCATAACTATTGATCATCGACATGTCACACCCTGAAGCAAATACCACCTCAGTATTAGTTACGCCAAAAATGTCCCCTGGCATAAATGCCATATGTTGACTCATGATGACTCTACCTTCAGATGCATAAATAGATGCTTTGAGATCCATCGGACTCATCTTTTCAAAGTCACTTTTAGATGCACTGATCATTCTAACTACATTACTCATATTACTTTTCTCCTTTAACTAGCTATATCTTAAACGATAATTAATTAATATAATAAGGGTTCAATTTCCACATTAATGTGGATGCAAATAATATTCTTATCAAATGAAAGCCGGCATAGCGTCGGCTTTCAATAATATTTAATTGTAGTATTTATTATTTAGCTTCTGCTTGGCTTTGTTCAATCTTAAGTTGTTGATTGTCCATGATCTTTACAAATGGATAGTAAGCAACACAAGTGAATAGACAAGCTAAACATACAAATATACCATATCCAACTCCACCAGATGCCAAGAATCCAAGAATTGGTGCTGGTAAGAAGCTTGATGCCATTGTTAATGGTGAAGTGAATAATCCAGCCTTCAAACATAAGTATTGAGCAACTAATATGATTTGTGGAATTACTACAAATGGTACTAATAATGAGAAGTTAAGAACAACTGGTAATCCATATACAGCTGGTTCAATAATATTGAATAAACCTGGAACTAATTGTAGCTTACCTTGAGCTTTATATCTTTCTGATTTTGTAAAGAATGCCATATCAATATACAATCCAAATAAACATCCAGGTCCACCGATAAATTGAACAGCAGTCCATAAAGTCATCATACTTAATAAATTAGGCAAAGGTTGACCAGCAGCATGAGCTGCGATATTCTCAGTTAATGGTGCGTACATTACTAACATAACTGCAGGATAGATAATAAGAGTACCATGCATACCTAACCACCATAAGAAGCAACATACAAATAGTAATAACATTTGTCCACCTAAAGTATTTCCAACACTTGTTAATGGTGCTTGAATTGTTGAATTGATCCAAGCTGTCATTGATCCAGCAGCAGTGCCTGCAAATATAACTCTACAGATAACAAATGGAACAACAGTAACACACAAACCTGGAATATTTTCAAATGATTTAGCTACGAATGGTGGAACTGAATCAGGCATCTTAATTTTTAACTTAGTCTTAGATAAAACTGAATATAAATAACCTGCAGTAACGCCAACGATCATACATGTGACAATACCTTGAGCTCCTAAGTAAGCAGTAGCAAATGATGCACCATCTTCACCTAAAGGTGTAACGATCAAGAAACATGCAAGTGCTAAAATACCACCCTCGACGCCGTTTGCACCTTTTTTCTCAGATGCAATACGTCCGATACCAAATGCGATGAATAGAGCTGTACAATTCAAGATTGTAACTACTTCATTCAAAACTGCTAATAAACCAATGTTAGTTAAGAAATCAATCCAAGGTTGAATAGGGATGTTGATCAAAATGTTGATAATAGCTCCTGCCATTAAGACACCCATGTTGTTCATCATACCAGTTGTGATTGAACTAACTACATAATTGTTTTGGAACTTTCCAGCAAACTTCATAACTTTAGTTTGGAAATTCCCATTCTTATTTTCTGCCATATTTTCCTCCTTTATATACTGGTCTTTTACCAGTTAAACTCTTCTTTCAATTCTTTAAAAATCTTTGCAGCATTCATAGTTCCATAATCCATCATGCTCATTAAACGAACTGGATAATCTGGAAATCTCTTTTTTACATCATCTTCCATATAGCAAACTTGTGGTCCTAATAATATAACTGCTGAACCTTCAACTATCTCTGGAGTTAATGCACTTGTTCCATATGCATTGCATGTAACTTCATAATCATACTTTGCACCTTCAGCAATAAGCTTATTACATAAGATACTAGTTGATAGACCACCTGCACATGCTAATGTGATTTTTAATGGTTTCATTTTCTTATTTTCCTCCTATATTTTTGTCCAACTACTGGACATTTCTCATTTCTTTGATCATATCGATCATTTCCTTAACAAGGTCGTAAGTTACAATAGCCATAGTCAAATGGTCTTGTCCATGTACTGTTACAATGGAAATATCTACTGGCTCTCCCGAGCATTCCTTCTGTAACATAGAAAACTGCAACTCATGAGCTTGATTCATTCCTTCCTCTGCTTGTTTTAAGTAGTCAGCAGCCTCAGCATAATTACCCTTTTTTGCTTCTGCTAATGCCTTCATGCTCATTGATCTTGACTGACCAGCAACAGCAACAATCTGGAAATCATTTAAATACTTGCTATCATCCATAAACGTTACTCCTTCTTTCAATTTACGTTTAAATAATAAAGGGTTTTCATTATTATATCTATGTGTCCTTTTTCCACTTTCTAAGTGGAAATTGTTCTTTTATTACCTATTATCTCTTTCCGTTTTGCTACTAAAACACTAAAAAAGTAGAATTGCCCATAAAACATTTCTACTTTAGTTTTCACTTTTATTATGGAAAAGATCAAATTCATCAATTAATTCTAGTAATATTTTTTTAGCATCCATTTTTACGAAATCATCAATTTCGATTAATTTGATCGGTATTTCTGGATAAAAAGTTTGAACTTCTTCTACCATATATCTTACTTGAGGAGCCATCACTATAACATTTGCTCCTTTAAATCTTAAAGGATTAAGTGCGTTTATACCATGGGCAGAACAATCAAGTTTTAATCCCAATTCTTCAGCATATTTTTGCATTTTTTGTAACAGAATGCCTGTTGTGATCCCTCCCCCACAAATAAGGACAATCCTTGGATTATGTAATTTTTCTTCTCTTTCCTTATACAATCCTTTAGCTATCTCTACAGCCTTTTCACCATCCATATGTCCATATAGATCGTTGCTTAATAAAGTACACCCAATATTTTTTTCCTTGCATTCTTCTTCAATAAGATAATAAAGATTTTTGATCTGAGGAGCAGCCAAAAGGACATCAGCATCATCCAAATATTTTTTCATCCGTTCAAAAGAAGTAGCTACAATCTTATCCTCATCACTGATATAATCTTCCATCATTGCTGCCATTATGGATGTCGAAATACCACCAGCACACACTATAAGAATCCTCACAATAATTCCTCCTCTATCTATTTTCCTTTTAACAGGGTAATAAAAGTATCAAATGTTGGTTCTGAAATCAATTTTTTAGACTTTTGCTTATCAAGCATAAATACCCCTATTTCACGATACATATCAGCTAAGCCATTTTCACTGTCATCGCTTACTGATATCAGAAAAATAATCTGAACATCATTTTTTCCCCAAAATATAGGTTCATCTAGGATACCAACGGAGACAAATGTTTGGTCTGTGGACAGGCCGTATGAATGAGCTAATGCTACCATTTCACCAAAATCAGTAGACCCCATACTTTCTCGATTAATCACGCTTTCAGCGAATCCCTCAGGTAGATCAATTACCTTTTTAACCTTGTTACACAATTCATAAATCGCGTCATTTTTGCTCTTACTTTTTAATCCAGTAAAGAACAATTGTCTTTTATAGAAATTATCATCCTTGATAGTGTTATTTTTAAATACTTCCTTTAACTCTAATTCCTCTTCATCCGACAAAAACATCTTAACTTGAACAATAGGAACAGGTACAGCTATATGAATAGGTGTGGTTGTTAAAATATAATCTACTTCACTAAAATCCCTTTCAGCCAGTTCTGAAATATTACATGTTTCAATCTTGTTTAAGTAACTTCCAAATAGTTCCCTATATTGGTAAGCTAATAGCTCACTTGTAGTCTTACCTGTGCAACAAACAATAAGAATGTTATTCTTTCTTTGTTTCTTATCTTGACGTAATTGTACCTCAAAAATAACAGCTAAATATCCCAATTCATCTTCATTAAGTTGGCACTTGTAATGTTCCTCTATGCATCTTTTCGTTTGTAAAGCCATAGTATAACCAAGAGCATATTTCTTTTTGATATCTCCTAAAAGAGGATTTCTTAAATGGATATTGTATTTAATCCTAATTTCTAAGGAAACCAAGTGAACAGATAATTTCATTAATAATCCCAAATTTTTACGAAGATCAATCTTCATCGAAGCTTGTATAAACTGAGCAATATCTAAAACAAGATTATATATGTCTTGAGAAATGACTATATTAGCATTACCTACGCCATATTTTTCCGTAACACGATGTCCAAATAAATGTAAACAAATAGTAGAAATCTCATAATCAGTGAAATATACATCATATTTTTCGGATAAAAGTTTACATATTTCTTGAGCAATCATCAAAGAAAGATCATCACTTTCAAATTTCATATCTGGCATATGATCAACAGTTTGATTTTCTTTTATACGCTTTACTGAATAATATAAATGCATGATCATATTTTCAATAGAGATCTCACTCATTGAAATATCGTACTTATGTAATACTTTCAAAAACATCCGAGATATCTCTTGTTTCATTAGATCATCTTGTTTTAGTAATGAACTACAACTGACAAAAAATGTCCTTTTTTCAAGTTCACTACCTTCAATATGAATTTTTCCACTTTTACTAACAAGTTTTAGGTTATACAATTCTAATGTCTTTTTTATGCGGGTTAGATCACTTTGCAACGTATACTCAGAAATGCATAAATGATCAAGTAATTCATCAACAACAACTTCATTATCATCAATAAGTCTTGAAACAATATAATTACCCCTTTCCTCACTATTTTGTGGTATATAATCTTCTTCCCTTGTAAGACTTGCCTGTCCAGAAGAATAAATAGTTGAAAAAAGTTTCTCATCCTTAATAATGAGTTTAAAACCATAACCATGTTTTCTTTCGATAGTGGCTCCATATTGTTCTAAATATTTAGATAGATCAGTGATATAATTTCTAACCGTTTTGGAAGAAACTAATGCTTTCTCCCCCAATTCAGTGGCAGTGATATATTTATTTGTAGATAAATGTAATAATAATGTATTAAAAAGACTGTTCATGATATAACCTCATCTATATTTTAAAGCAAATATAACCCAAAAACACCTTATTTTTAACTTTTGATGTTTTTTTATCATATAAAAAGATCATAATGTATTCAATGAACACATCATGATCTCTTATAAAACATTTTACAAATTATAAAGTGTATTTGGTATCTCCAGGGAGTACCTGAATATAAACATTCAAACCTTTTTGTTTCAAATACTCAATATCATCTAAATCCTGTTGATCAACATATATATGATCTTCTTTGTATCTAGTCTTACCTTCAGAATAATGCAAATTTCCTATGTTGCATTCCTTGATATTCACTCCACCTTCAACAAGTTTTCTAATAGTTTGAATAGTCTTAGCTACAATCATAATTTGTTGACTAGCAGATGCCTTTGAGATGGTGTTGATTGTCTTTTCAATAGTAAAGAATCTGACTCCAACGCCAACAGAATCTGTTGTCATCTTCATAACAGTCTTCAATACCTCGTTGCTCGCCGTTTCATCATCGACAACAACTACCAAATTACACGGAACTGATTTTACCCATAGATTAGCCACTTGTCCATGAATCAAGCGGTTATCAACTCTTGTAAAGACAATATTTTCACTCATACTCTACATCCATCCTAAAGCTGCCATTAAAATTGAGAATGCTATTACTCCTAAAATAATTACGATTATGTTACGATTCTTCTTAAACAATCTGTACATAATGTAAACTACTACTGCTGGTAATAAGTTTGGTAAAACTGAATCAAAGATTGATTGAACACCAACTGTACCAAATAACATTAAATCTTCTGAGAAAGCACAAGTTACATAACTTGGAATCATAGCACCGATTACCATAGTACCTAAGATACCTGCTGCTTTTGTAATATGCTTTGCATATTGAGAAATTGATGTTGCTGCTTTTGCTCCAACATTATAACCAAAACGAACGATCCAAATTCTTGAAACTGTCATTAAAGTCCAGAATACAAAGAAGAAGATTGGACCTAAAATACTACCTTGACCTGCCATAGATGCAGCGATTGCTGCAGTGATAGGCAATAAAGTAAACCAAACAATAGCATCACCAAATCCAGCTAATGGACCGAACAAACCTGTTTTTAAACTCTTAATAAGTTCTCTGTTTTCACCAGCTTCTTCCATTGATAATACAACACCCATTAGGAATGCACCAACATGCATTTCAGTATTAATGAAGTCCATATTATTAGCTAAGGCATCACAGATCTCTTCTGTATTATCACCATAGATCTTCTTTAATCCAGGTAATAAACCAAATGCAAATGAAGGAGCCTGCATTCTTTCAAAACTGAATCCAGTTTGGAAGACGAATGAAGCAATTCCGACCTTTTTCAATGTCTCATTATCTAACTTATTTCTATATACCGTCATTGTCATTTACCTCCATTTTGCTGTTTTCTAATTTTTCCATCTTAACATCATTCCAGTAAACTAAGATAGCAACTCCTGCTGCAACTAATGCAATTGGAAGAACATTGTCTGGTTGTAATAAGATCATTGCTACAAATCCAAATACTAAGAAAGGAACATTTTCAGCCTTAACCATTGTCTTTAACAATAATCCTAAACCTACTGCAGGTAATAAACCACCAGCGATGTCAAATCCATGAGTAATGAACTCAGGGAAACTATTTACGAAAGCAGTGATAGCATCTTGCATTACATATGCAGAGAAGAAAGTAATGATTGCATAACCAACTGTCATAAATAAATCTGGTGTAAATACTAAACGAACAAATTTCTTAATATCTTGTTTTGCTAATGCTTCTTCAATCTTTGTATTAACTACAGAAGCCAATGATTGTTGAGCGATTAAGAACCATTGCATTAATAAAGCGAATGGTAAAGATAAACCTAAAGCTGTTTCGGCAGATGAATTACTTTGATAAGCAATAACAGTAGTCATTAATCCAGTCATTAATGGATCTGGTGGAACTGTTCCACCAACAGTCAATAGACCTAAACAAGATAATTCAGCGATAGCGCCTGTCTTCAACCCTAGTTGCACATCATTTAAAATTATCCCCGTAAATGTGCAAACCATGATTGGTCTAAAGATAAAGAATGATTCCCATCGTTTATCCCATGAAACGATGAAAGCCATTAATGACAGTAAGATTCCCTGCCCTAATGAAATTGACATACACATATCCTCCTTTTTTAATATGTTACGGTTACCTTTGATAACAATGTTGGCTTATCTGGATGATAGCCTCTAGCAAATGACAATAGACATGAAAACATCTGAGAAAATAATGCTAAAGCAAATACTGACTTATACCCCTCAAACTTTTCATCCACAACTACTGCATAATCCCCCAAGGAAGTATATTCCTTCTTATTAGTTACAATTAATGCAGAAATATGGAAGTTCTCCCTTAACTTATTAATAAGCATAACAGTAGATTCATCGGTCTTTGCATCTGTTAGATAGAAAATGAATGGTGTAAACCTTAGCGTAGTAGCAATAGGTCCGTGTTGATAATCAGCACTTGAATAAGCTCTTCCACTAGTATAACTAGCTTCCTGAATCTTTAATTCAGTCTCTAATGCTACCGCATAAGAATAACCTCTACCAAGTATCATAATGCTATCAGCATTTCTGAACATTGGTAAGCTCTCTCGGATCTCACCTTCCATTTCATAACATTGTTTGATCAATTCACCGCAGTCTAATATAGTTTCCAGTTTGTCCTGGTTGCCACCTATCATTGCTCCTAATTCTAAAAGAATAGCAACTTCTGCCAAATAAGACTTGGCAGCTGTATAGGAGTTCTCTTTGCCAATTTCCATATTTATATAATATTCTTGTATCTCGCTCATCAAACAAGGGTAGCTATTAGTAACACTTACCACAACAGCACCTTGTTGCTTTGCATTTTGTAAAACAGTATAAACATCCTTTGCTTCACCGCATTGAGACATTCCAATGACTAAGCAATTACTCAAATCCATCTTGCTGTTATATAAGGTGAAGACTGAAGGATTACAGATAGTTGCCAAAAATCCACATTCAATCTCGAAGAAGTATCTACCTACTTGCATAGCATGTTCACTAGAACCTCTGCCAACAAATACAACAGTTTTAATACCACGCTTATTCACTTCTTCAGCAATACCTTTTAACTTTTCTTGATTTTCATTAACACAATTTTGAATTGTCAAATGTTGTTGATGAACTTCTTCCCACATATATGAATCTTTAACTTCAACTTGTAACATATTGTCCTCCAATTTTGATACCGTTTTCATTAATATTATACACCCATTGCAAGCGATTTCAATCATTTTCGTCGTAAAGATAGAAAAAGGCACTAACACAAATAGTTATTTGTGTTAATGTCTTATTTCCTTTCTAAACTTTATTTCCCTTGTAAATTTTTATATAGATCACTTCTCGACTTAGTTAGATTCTTATTCTGTCTTTCAAACTCTAACATTCTTTCATTAGGCTTATATTTATTAGTATCTTCACTTCTTAAATAAG
>CAVCVO010000057.1:0-4226 GCA_963606005.1 Anaerovoracaceae bacterium | reverse complement strand
TCCTTAATATCTCAATCTTTCTCTTGATTATTCTATCATAGTTCTACATGATTTATCACACTCTACTTGCCTTTTTACCAACAAAAAAGTGCTTGTAACCCAGGAGAAACAACAAGCACTTCACGAAAGGGATTTTATTAATTAATTTGTCAAGTTAAGAGGAGAACCATTTAATTAACACTCATGTCCCAAGTATAAGAACTTGTGGCATTGATCCCTGACATACAATCTTTAATACTATTAATCTAAATCTTGGCCATTACTTTCAATGACTTTCTTATACCAATAGAACGATGCCTTTTTACTTCTCTTTAAAGTACCATTGCCTTCATCATCTCTATCAATATAGATAAAGCCATATCTCTTTTTCATTTCGCCACTACCAGCACTAACAAGATCAAATGGTGACCACATAGTATAACCCATTAGATCAACTCCATCTTCATCAACTGCTTCGATCATAGTTTTGATATGGCTTCTTAAATAATCAATTCGATAACTATCATTGATCGAGCCATCTTCTTCAATATGATCTACAGCTCCTAATCCATTTTCTACAATGAACATTGGTTTTTGATATTTGTCATATATCTGATTTAATGTCGTTCTTAAACCTAATGGATCAATCTGCCAACCCCATTCACTTGATTTTAAATAAGGGTTTGTAGCTGAATAAACCATATTTCCAGTAGCATCAACATCTCCATCAGACTTAACAGTCTTAGTAGCATAATAACTAAAACCTATAAAATCTACTGTATTCTCTTTAATGATAGAAAGATCATCATCCTTTACTGGTAATACAAATCCTTTTCTCTCATATTCTTTCAAAGCATAATTTGGATAGTATCCTCTTGCTTGAACATCCATAAAGAAGTAATTCTGATGTTCTTGTTGTTGAGCAAAGAATACATCTTCTGGCTTACAAGAATATGGATAATAAGCACCAACATTTAACATACAGCCAACCTTTATATTAGGATCGATCTCATGAGCAATCTTAGTAGCCCATGCACTTGATAGTAATTCATGATAAGCAGCTGTGTGTAATGTCCTATATCTATTTTCACCTTCATCAAAAGCAATACCTGCGCCAATAAATGAACCATGTAATAAAACATTGATCTCATTAAATGTTAGCCAATATTTAACTTTATCTTTATATCTGGTGAATAAAGTAGTTGCTAATCTCTTATAAAAAGAGACTAACTCACGATTACGCCAGCCACCATACTTTTTAATCAATCCCATTGGACAATCAAAATGAGTGATAGTAACTAAAGGTTCAATGCCATACTTATGACATTCATCAAATACATCATCATAAAACTTCAATCCTGCCTCATTAGGAGTTAATTCATCACCATTAGGATAAATCCTACTCCAAGCAATTGACATTCTAAAACACTTAAATCCCATTTCAGCAAGTAGGGCAATGTCTTCCTTATAATGATGATAAAAATCTACACCAACTTTAGCTGGATAATAATATCCTTCTTCAAATCCTTCTGTCTTTCTGTTTCCACTAGCAAATTGCCATCTTTCTTTTCCACCAGGAATAATATCAACATTTGCTAGACCTCTACCATCTTGATCATAAGCACCTTCACATTGGTTAGCAGCAGTTGCTCCACCCCATAAAAAATCACTTCTTAACATGAACTATTCTCCTTCTCTTTTATTTCTTTTAAGGCTTTAATCGACCAATCACTATCAGCCATTAAAGCTCTTCCAACTCCTATGATATCTGCTTTAGCACTAGTCAACAATTCTTCGGCATCACTTACTTTTTTGATACCACCTGTCAACATGACTGGAATATCAACATTCTTTTTGATCAATTCACTAATATCCGAAAACCAACCTGGCTTATTATTGCCTACAATAGTATAACCATTATGCCCACCTGATATGCTCAATAAATCTGCCCCATTTTTCCATAACATTATTGCTCCACTTAGACACTCCTCAATCGTGGAAGAACCAGAACAATAATCCAAGCCACCAAAACGATAAGAGATCGGATAATCTTGACCTACTGCATTTCTAACTGAACATAATACTTCAAGAGGTAAACGCATCCTATTTTCTAAAGAGCCACCATATTCATCAGTTCTTTTATTAGAGATAGGGGAATAGAATTGATTTAAAAGATAACCATGAGCTCCATGTATCTCTACCCCATCAAATCCTGCTTTTTTAACCCTGATAGCTGCTTTAGTAAAATCTTCAATCGTCTTTTCTATCTGTTCTTTACTCATTTCTAATGGTATCCTTTGGTCTTTTCGCCAAGTAATACTGCTAGCCGATAAAGGTATATCATTTTCATTGATCGGTTTTGCCCAAGCTCCAGCATGATTTATCTGAGCAAAGATCTTAGAATCACCATTTTGATGAACTGCTTCAACAAGTTTTTTTAGATAAGGGATGTCTTCATCTTCACTTACTGATATCTGACTTCTTCCAGCTCTGCCTATACCATTAATATAACAATATTCTGTTTCAATTAGACCAGTAGCCCCTTGTAAAGACCTATCACTATAATATTTAATGATATCGTCATTGATCTTCTCGCCCTCTTTAAGCTTATGGGTAGCCATAGGAGGTAAAGCAATACGATTTTCAAGCTTTAATTTATTGATATAAATAGGACTATCTACTATACTCATACACTACCTCAATGCCTTATAAAAATCAGGCGCTTTCTTATTTAATATTTTTTCTAATGCCTTTATGATCACTTCATGATCTTTGCCCTCATGCATACCACTTACAGTCACATAACCAAATAGTTGTCCATTGACACTAATTGGAAAAGAACCAGCGGATAAGACATAATCTTTGTTTCCATGTAAAGATGCATATTTCTTACTTATCCTATCTTCAACATAACAATAAGCACTACTATTACCAGTTAGTTTCAAGCAGTTTCTTTTTCCATTCATATAACCCTCATGAGCATGAGTTTTTGTCTCCATGATATGTTGGAATAGTATAAGATCATCAGATGCTCTAACAATAGTAATCGCTAGTTTTCCTTTAAAACTTTCAGCCTGTCTTACTAATTCATTACCTAAAATGAGTGCATCATTGTTACTAAATGATTCATATTGTAAGATCTCTTGTTGCTTCTTTAATATTTCTAGATCAGACTCATCATAATCTAACAAGTCTTTTCTTATATTCTCTAGTAGATCAAACTCTTTAAGTAACTTATCATAAGAAGCAATTGGACTTTCTTTTTTATTTTCTAACATCAATTGGCAGAAATGATGTATCTGACTATAAAAATCATCATGATCGTAAGCTAGATCAATAGTTTGAACTAATCCATCCTTTTCAACGATCATTTGATCAGGACGATGTAAGTTCTTAATAGTCAGATTACCTTTTGTTCCCTTTATATAGGCATTTCTCTCTTTTGTCCGATCATAACCAACTTCCATTCTTGCTTTGATCTTTCCATCAGTTAATAATGCCTCAACGTATACATCACAATCTTTTTGATTAAAGTTCGCTCTTACCTTATCAACTTTGATATCACCCATTAGATCAACAAGAAGTGCTGCACAATAAATACCACTATCTCTTAAACAGCCTCCTGCCTCACTATCTAAAAAATGATAATCACTATTCAAATTTGGCAAGTTAAAACATATCTCCGTATTAATTTCCTCAATATCACCTATTATACCTTCAGCTAATTTCTTTAAGATATAATCATAGGCAGGAACAAAAAGTGATTTCATTGCTTCCATAAATAATGCATCATTTTCTTTAGCAATCTTTATGATCTCTCTAGCCTGTTCAATATCAACAACAGCTGGTTTTTCACAAAGTACACTCTTTTTGTTCTCTAATGCTTTCTTAGACCACCAGAAATGATACTTATTAGGTAATGCGATATAAACAGCATCAATTTGAGGATCATCGATGATATCTTGATAATCTGTATATATCTTTTCACAAGAGTATTCTTGAGCAAAACTTTCTAGTTTTTGCTTATCTCTACCAGAAATAGCCCATAATCTACTATTTTCTTCATACTTTAAACCTTGTGCAAAACGATGGGCAATCCTACCTGCACCGATAATCCCCCAATTGATCATAATTTTTATATCCTTTCTAGCACTGTAAACCTGCTATAAACCCTTCTCTGATAGCTAAATAGCCATTCTTAGCTCTTTCATTACAATCACCAACAGCGATAACTTCTATATTACTAT
>CAVCVO010000056.1:0-6952 GCA_963606005.1 Anaerovoracaceae bacterium | reverse complement strand
AAAGTTAAAGATCCTACTTGTATTGGTAGGATCTTTTTTAGAATTTGAATGATCTAATTATTTCACGATAAGTCTTTCTATACATCGTATTTATGAAGAAAGGATGTTGATGTAAAAATTGCTTAAGAATATAAGCGATAAGAGTGATTTCATGAGCATTTCCAGAGCCTCGACTATAGAAAATAAAAATAATATCTCTATTTTGTTTCCATATGATCGGTTGATCATTGATAAAGATTTCGATACATGTCTTATCCATTTTATAAGCTAATGGACTTATCATAACGATATTATTTTCTTTTTCAAAGGAAATAAAACTATCTTTATATTGCAGATCTTTGATAAAACTATCTTTACTACCTACTTCATTTTTGTGTCTTAGATAAATAGCATTATAAACTTCTTCTTTGGCCTTGAATGAAGAATGAATGATATTTTCTTCCGATAAATAAGTCTTTATTTCTCTTACAATTCTGCTCTTTAAATAGTTTTCTAACTCTTGAAAACAATCTTGATCATGAATGTTACCAATTTTTATGATTTCGTTGGTATTAGGTAACATTCCATCAATAGTACTGATCTGATAATTGGTTATAAGAACATCAGCATTTTTAAGATCATTGGAATAGATTTCAGCGTATTCAATAGCTTTTATATCTTCAAAATGATAAGGAAATGCTCTTAGAATTCGATAACGCAAATTTGTGGCTTCATAGTAGCCATTACGAGCGATTAATAAAGCAGTTATCTTATCATAAGTATGAGTTGCATTAGAGTCGAGTAAAGCTTGATTAAATATAAAATAGGCTTCTATTAAATTGTTTTCGGTCAAAACAATATTGTGCTTTAACTTATAAAATAAGGCGAAGATTGTACATACATCACTTGATAGTAAGCCTAATCGTACAGATGATACTAATCCTTCACCATCATTTATGTAATTAAAAGCTTGCTTTATGGATAAACTGTATAAATAACAATAAAATTTATTTTTGAAATCTTCATCAAAACAGTTTGTTACATCATAGTATGATTGGATAAAACTTACCATCTCTTCAGTTTCATTTTTAATATCATTTAGCTTTTTTTGATCTATAACAATTGGATCTTGAATGACCATGCAACAAGATAACAAAGCTGATAAAGAAATGTAATCAAGTTGACATGCGTTTTCTTTAAAACGTTCAGGCAAGTTTGCATAAATATCTTTAGCAATTTCATATGTTGGTAAAGCTTTAGCAAGGTTTATCATGCTGGCATCAAAACCTAATTTGTCAATATATTTTCGTCTGGTATGGGATAAAATAATATAATTAAAGATTTTATGAGCATTTAGTATGGGTAGTGAAACTTGCTTTGGTGATAGTTTATTTACTGATGAAACAATTATCTTACGTAGAGTCTTTTTTAGTTCATCATTGTTCATTAATTGAGCTTCTATAGAATTATATTTTAAGTTGCCATTGCGTGAGTGATGAGATACTTTTTCTAAAAAGCTCAGGCAATTGCGAATAGCCCACTCATTCCCATCTATGTAAAATCCATAATTTCTTTTGCTTTTAAGTTCAAGATTATATGCTGAAGCGATCAATTTTACGTTGTTCATTATCCTAAGTACTGTGGATTTAGAACAGTACATAGAACTTGTAAGTTGTTCTACTGATATATAATCGCTAGAAGTTAATAGTTTTTCTAATATGATATATGCACTAGATAAATTACTCGTATCAAGATAGCTAAAACGTTCAATCTCACTTATTGTTTGATTGATAAAGCTAATAGCAATATCTGGATCAGTTATTTGTAAACGATAACCAGAAGATATTTTAGAATCAATGTAACAACCTTTATCTTTAAGTTGCTCATTGATATTTTCTACTGTTTTTCTGATTGTGTTGATTGATGCATTACAAATTGTACTTAAGTTTGCACTACTTATAAAATCATCAGCTTGTACTATCTGTTTAAAAACATCTTGCTCTATATCATTTAACATGGCTAAATTATAATTAATTAAATATTAAAAGTCAAAAATCAGTAAACTTCATGCGAAAGTTTTCACAAAGAACCATAAAATAATTGAAAACGCTACATTATTTTTAGTAATATAGTAGTAGTTAAAGGAGGAGATATACGCTTTGGCGTATATAATTGAAAATATGGTAGGTATTTTATTGATGAGCCATGGTAAGATGGCTGAAGGTATGTTAGATTCTTGTAAGTTATTCTTTGGTGATGATGTTCAAAATATTAAGGCTTTATGTTTAAAGCCAGAAGATGATCCTGAACAATTTGATGATAGGATCAGAGAAGCTATTAAAGAGATTGATGATGGTAGTGGTGTTATCGCTATGTGTGACTTATTGGGTGGTACACCTTCTAATAGAAGTGTTTATTGTATGAACGATCGTTTCCAGATTATCACAGGTATGAACTTTACAATGTTGTTAGAGTTACTTGGTAAGAGATTGACTGTTGATGATCTAACAGAATTAGATATCACTGAGCTAATGGAAGTTGGCAAGAATGGTATCGTTAGTCTTAATGAGGCATTTAAAAATTTAGGTTAATGATAGTTACTATAACTTTAAATCCTGCTATTGATAAGCATATCATGGTAGAAGAACTTTATTATGATAAGACAAATATTGTTAAAGATAAGAGAGTTGTTTATGGTGGTAAAGGTATCAATGTGTCTAGCTACTTGTCTGTTTTAAAACAAGAGAATATTGCTAGTGGATTTATGTTTTCTTATGATGAAAAAAGTTTTATTTCTAATATCCGCAATGATTATACTATTTGTGATTTCTTAAGTGTTTCAGGACATACAAGAGAAAATATCAAGATCGATCATAAGGGAAAGCTGTTAGAATTTAACGATAATAATGTTGTGTCTTGTGATGACCAACAAAGATTCATTGAACATTTCTCTAAGTATTGCCAAAAGGGTAACATCATTGTTCTAAGTGGTTCTTTACCTAAAGGTGTAAGTGAGAATTTGTATTATACACTTGCTAAGATGGCTAAAGATCATGGATGTTACGTGATACTTGATTCCTCTAAACAGCCACTAAAATATGCTTATGAGTATGCTGATGTGCTTAAACCAAATAAGGAAGAGTTTTGTTATCTGTTTGATCTAGATGATGATACTGATCTTATTAAATATGCTAGTAGCCTAAATGATAAGAGATTAATAGTCATATCTTTAGGTAGTGAAGGATCATTATTCATTAAAGATAATGTGATCTATAAAGTAGATCCTTTAAATGTAGAAGTCTCTACTACTGTTGGAGCAGGAGATGCAATGGTAGCAGCCTTAGCTTATGGATTAGAAAATAAATTAGAATTATTAGATATCATGACATTAGCTAGTGCTTTATCATCATTAATTATTACAGAAGATTATAAGGATAATTTTGAATTTAAATTAGAGACACTAAAAAAGCAGGTGCAGATCACTAAGATCTAACATCTGCTTTCTTTCTAATGCTTAAATTGGGCATTGTATAAGTTGTAATAGAAACCTTGTTTTTCTAACAATTCTTTGTGTGTGCCATGTTCAATGAGCTTACCATCTTTCATGACTAAGATACAATCGGAATTGATGATAGTTGATAATCTATGTGCAACGATGAAGGCTGTCTTGTTTTCCATTAGTCTATCGAAGGCTTGTTGAACTTTGATCTCTGTGCGGGTATCAATGTTACTTGTTGCTTCATCAAGTATCAAGATCTCTGGATCTTGGATCATGATCCTAGCAATACATAATAATTGTTTTTGGCCTGCTGAGATATGATCATTTTCGCTTATGATTGTATCATAGCCATTTGGTAAACCCTCTATGAAGGAATGGATGAAACATTTCTTACAAGCATCGATCATTTCCTCATCTGAACATTTTCTGCCCATTTGTAAGTTATTTCTGATAGTGTCTTGTTTTAACCAACTTTCTTGTAAGACCATGCCAAAGTGAGAACGTAATTCATCTTTTAAAACATCATTGATGTTTGTACCATTGAGCTTTATTTCACCTGAGTCAACATCATAGAAACGCATTAATAGATTTATCAAAGTTGTTTTTCCACAACCTGTTGGACCTACTAGAGCGATCTTTTGACCTTTATTTACTTGGAAGTTTAATTCTTGTAGTAATTTCTTATCTTTTACATAGCTGAAGTAAACATCTTCAAGTTTGATATCAGTTATCTCATTATCTAACTTTTTAGGATCTGCTGCTTGGATCTCATCAGGTTGGTCGATTAGTTCAAATACTCGCTTACAACAAGCTAAGGAATTTTGTAATTCGACAAATACCCCACTGATCTCATTAAAAGGTTTTGTGTATTGAGAAGCATAACTTAAGAAAGTTGATAAGTTTCCAACTGTTATATTTGCTGAGATGACTGAATATGCACCAGATAAAGCTATTACGGCGTAAATAAGAGCGTTTATGAATCTAGTTGAGGGATTAGTCAAAGAAGAGAAGAATGTAGCTTTTTGAGCAGTATCAGCAAGTTGTGAGTTGATCTCATCAAATTCTTTATGATTTTGATCTTGTCTATTGAAGGCTACGACAATCTTTTGGTTATTGATCATTTCATCAATGTAGGCTGATTGCTGACCTTTTAAGGAAGCTTGTTTGATAAAGTAGCTATTTGTATTTTTAGAAATGAATCTAGCAACAAATAGGGATAATGGTGTCAATATGATGACAAGTAATGTTATCTTATGATCGATCCTAAACATGTATACAAGAGTTAAGATAATCGTAAGTATTCCTGTAAAGAAATTAGTAAAGCCCATATTTAGACCATCAGATAAACTATCGATATCATTGATGATCCTAGAAGTAATATCACCACTTTGATGAGAATCAATATAACTTACTGGTAGAGTTAGTAACTTATTAAAAGCATCATTCCTGATATCTTCACAACAATTGAAAGTTATACGGTTATTAAAGATATTTAATAAGTATTGACTAACAAATGTTATAGCGATCGTTATCGCCATCTGTTTTAATAAAGTAAATAAACTTGTAAAATCTACAGCTTTACTTATCATCGTATCAAGGCATTTACCAACAAGTACTGGTACATATAGGCTACTTATTACAGAGATGGTTGCCATTAATATTGACAAGATGACTAATGGTAGATATTTAGAAAGGTATTGAAATAATCTTTTCATATTAGTTATTCTCCTCTCTATTTTGTGAACGATAAATCTCTTGATATAGAGAACAATTCTTTAATAAGTTTTCATGAGTATCAAATCCTACAAGATTTCCTTCATCCATGACCATGATCTTATCCGCAAAGCTGATTGAAGATATTCTTTGGGATACGACTATTAATGTAGTATCTTTTAAGTTAGATAACATCGTTCTTAGATCTCTTTCAGTAGCATAATCAAGAGCACTGCTAGAATCATCAAGTATGAGTATTGGGGCATGTTTTACAAGTCCTCTAGCGATAGTCAAACGTTGTTTTTGACCACCAGAGAAGTTAGAACCACCTTGACTTACTTCAGTATCTAAACCATTTTTATTTTCGAGGAATGAACATTGACCATCTTTTAAGGCTTGTTTGATCATTTCATCATCAGCGTTAGGGTTAGAGAATAACATATTTGAACGTACTGTTCCTTTAAATAGGACTGCTTTTTGTGGCACTAATGAGATGATACTGTGTAATTGTTCATCATTGATTTCTTGACTGTCGATACCATTTATATAGATGTGACCACTAGTTGGCTTGTGAAAATCATTGATCAGATTGACTATTGCTGTTTTACCACAAGCGGTAGGACCAATGATACCGATGATGCTATTTCTTTTTATATTGAAACTTAGATCATGCAAGTTATCTTTGGTATTCTTCGGATAACGGAAATAAACATGATCGAATTTAATGATATCTTCAGTATCTTTAAACTCGACTTGTTTTGGTTGCTCTTTTTCTGGTATTGCTAAGATATTATCTATTCTCTTTAAGCATGCTAAGGCTTTATTGATCTGAATGATAAGATTTGCTAACTTGATGAGCTCTACTAGTATCTGAGACATGTAGTTATATAAAGCTAAAACTTTACCAGAAGACAATGTTCCAATATTTACTTCAACACCACTTTGATATAAGACTAAGATGATACCTACATTGATAAGCACATAAGTTAGTGGGTTTAATAAGCCTGTTAGCCTGTTAGCTTTTAATTGGTCGTTCTTTAAGTTTTCATCATTATCCTTGAAAGATTCTTTTTCTTTTGATTGTTGACGAAAAGCTCTAATAGAACGTAAACCTACGATATTTTCTCTTGTTTGGGCTGCTAAAGTGTCTTGGCGAGATTGTACTTTAGAAAATAAAGGAATGCTAAGTAACATAATCGCAAAGACGATTATAGTCAAGATAATGATGACTATTAAAAAGATCATTGATAATTTTTTGTCGATACTAAAGGCCATGATGAAGGCACCAAAAACGATGATCGGCGATCTTAATAATAATCTTAAAGCAAGATTAAGACCATTTTGAACTTGGTTAGCATCATTAGTCAAACGGATTATCAAGGAAGAAGTAGATAGTTTCTCTTGATCTGCTATTGATAATCTTTGAATATGGCTAAATAAGTCGCTCTTTAATTCTGCAGTGTAGCTCACAGCTACTTTAGAAGCAAAGTATTGTGCGATCGTTGTACATATTAGTCCCATTAAAGCAAGAAAAGCTAATAATAAGCCTTTATGCAAGATGTAGGTCATATCGTTATTTTTGATACCAATATCAATGATATCTGCAATGACCAAAGGAACAAATAGTTCGAAACAAGCTTCCAAGCATTTAAATAAAGGTGCAACTATGCTTTGGAAGGTATATTTTTTAAGATAAGAAGTTGCTTTCATTTTTAATCACCCATATATTTATATCATATTTTAACCATATTTATATTATAT
>CAVCVO010000055.1:0-33955 GCA_963606005.1 Anaerovoracaceae bacterium | reverse complement strand
TTCCCATGACAAGAGCAATAATTTCATTCATAAAATTACACCTCCTAATTACAAGTAATAGAATTGATACTAGTTTTCCATGGTTCTAAATTCCATTCAGTTTCAAAAATTGCATACCCAAGACGAGCATGACAGTAGAATTGTTGCTCCATAATATCTGTATTATCCCAGTAAGCATGATTTTGGAAACTTATACGAACAGCCATCCAACCAGTAGCTTTATCACTATTACTCCAATAAGAGAGTCTATTTCCCAAAGTAAGGCAAACTCCATTACTACGAGTTTCAAAATAACTGTAGCTAAAATATTGAGGAAGCACCTCCTCACGCCAATATTGTTCTACAGCATCATAAGCAGGTATGGGGGTATTGGTTTGTGACATTTCAATTTCCGCTTGAAGACTTGTTCTTCCAATTTCAAGCAAGTATGCTTGCTGAACAGTATCTCCATCTTCGAGAGCCTGCATATATGCCTCATACAATTCTTCAAAGTTATCATATGGACCATAGATACTTAGTGGTTCAACTGAAGTGGCACTAACAGGAGAAATCATAAAGATCAAAAGCAGAACGGTCATTAGAACAGAAATTTTCTTTTTCATAAAAACACCTCCTTATTATAGAATTGATTCTGTTACATTTTCATTATATATTTAAAATATGATTAATGTCAACGAACACGATTGGAGGTAATATTATGAAAAAACATAAACAAAAGACTATGATTTCAATGATGATTGTAATCATATTAGTAGTAATTTGTATAATTATTTGTAAACATTTAAAGGTTCAAAATAATGAAATAAAGAATGAACTAGATTCCATTGAAACAAATTCTCAGTTGGAAATGGAAATACTTGCATATAGACATGCGGAATTATGCTTTTTAAGGCTAACTGCAGAAGAAGTTAATGATAAAATTGAAAACGGTGATCATTTCTTTCTATATACTGGAAGAATTACATGTCAATACTGCAGAAAATAGTTCCTTTATTGAACAAGGTTATCAAAGATAATAATATCGAGTTGTACTATTTAGACAGTGAAAACACCAAAGAAGACATTATCTTATCAAATTTTAGAGATACTTATGGAATTAAAACTGTTCCATCTATCATATACTTTATAGGAAAGGATGATTATCATACATTTGAACTAAATATGTCTGAAGATGACGAAAGCGAAATTGAAAAAAGTCTAATGCAACAATTCACTATGTTATTAGAAGCCAAGTAACTACTTAAAAAAGTAGTGGTCGTCAATACACATTGATTGTATATCAAGGATAACTACTCTTCATCATAAAACGTCATTATCTTTTGTAAATAGTTCAACTATATTGATCACTTATATATATTTTCATAAGTATCACTTGTTTCAGTTGCAACTATATTACTATTCATAACATCATACTCATAATAACAGTATGGAAGTATACCATATTCTTTTTCAATACTAGATTGGATCATTAAACCATAGCTAGCGATTATCTGATTAAAATTATAACTATCATATTCACTTTTATTGACATCATAGTATTTGTCTATCAAATTATATAAGCCTTCCTTATCACTTTTATATTCTTCAAGCTTATTAATATAATCTGGATTGTCATAATGGTAAAGTAAATGAACACTATCTTTAGGCACTAGCAAAGTAAAACTAGAATAAACTATATTTACATTATTTTCCCATTTATCAACTGTCTTATCGGCTAAATAAACTCTATATATTCTTATTACATCATCGCTAACTTTCACATAAGCATATAATACATCACTATCTAGGACAAATCCATTATATACAACTGCCACATTAAGATCTTCATTAGATAATAGTTGTTCAACTTTGCCATTTATATCCACCCTATACACTGCTGGCTCACTTATATCTGTGTAATAGATCCAGTAACCATCAAAAGATCCATCATTTAATAATCGATGTTGATCAGCTTTATAGATACCAAATAGTACATATTGTTGTTTCAATGTGTCATTATCAGTCACCATCAGTTTATAACCTAACTGTGTTGGTAATAAGTAACTATCTTCAACTGTCTTATTTAGATTATCATTACTATAGTAATGTAAAGTAGAATAATATTGATCATATGATAATACAGATTTTTGTTGAGGAATATTCCAAATATACTCATCCTTTATCCGACCTAGTAAAGTAGTCTTAACAACATCATGAGCTTTTTGACTACTAGTTAAATGCTCATCAATCTTATCCAATATTTTCAAAGCAAACTGACATTGTTCTTTATTTGGACTAGCTTTATTTTTAAGATAGCTAACCAAAATATTGTATACCTTTCCAGCAATATCATTATTTTCTATATCTATCTTTAACAATCCATCATCTAATTGTTCACAGCCAATGCAATAGTTATACCATTGCACAAGTGCACTATAACCCCGTGAATGATCTTCATCAAGTAAATAAGCATACTCATAAGCTTCTTTATACATTCCTTTACTTTGAAGATCAGCTATCTTTTCATCATCATGCCAATATTTTAGATCAGTATGAATCTTAGATTTCAAAGACAGATATTCGCTATCATCTTTATAATTATTTTCAATGATAGACATCACTAAAATGGCAACATCACACTGTTTTTGACTCAATCTTTTATCAATTTGATAACTATCCTTGATTATATTAAATACTTTTAAAGAATATTCATTTGAAGTGATCTTTAATCCATTTAGATCATCATCCACTATATCTTGTTCAATGCAATACTTGCACCACTCATATAAACAATCATCACTTTTGCTAGTATCTTCTAATTGACATAATAGCTCATATGCTTTCTTATAATCATGAGCACCCATATATTCTTGGGCTTTTTGTTCATTGGACTTACAGCCAAATAATGAAATTAAGACACAAGTGATCGAAATTATTTTTACTACTGATTTTTTCATAACTCTCCTTCCTTTTTAAATATAAACGTAACTTTTATATTGTATTCCTCAGTCACATTATTCAATCCTTTGATCAAGTTGCGACTATCTTATTACATCTTAATTATATCAATTCAATAAAATAACGTAAATATCATAACATCGAAGTAAACAAAAAAACGATATCGTCTCGTTCTACCGATTTAGATATCGTTTTTCATTTAATTGATAGTTGTTTCTAAATTACTTTAAAGCAGCAGCAACTTCTTCAACCCAGTTGTCTTTCTTCTTTTCAATACCTTCACCTACAACGTAAAGTACGAATGAATCAACTGAACAATTCTTGCTTGCTAAGTAAGCAGAAACTTTTTGGTTACCATCTAAGATGAATGCTTGATCTACTAAGCATAAATCTTGTAATGATTTAGAAACCTTACCAGAAACCATCTTTTCGATGATAGCTTCAGGTTTGCTAGCATTCTTAGGATCGTTCTTAACAATTTCCTTTTGAATAGCTGTTTCATGATCGATGATCTCTTGAGGCATATGGTCTCTATCAACATATTGAGGTTTCATAGAAGCAACTTGCATTGCGATATGTTTACCAACTTCTGTATCAGAACCATTTAATACAACGATACATGCTGTCTTACCATCATGGTGAAGATATGTACCGAATGATTGATCATCTTTCTTTTCAACAACAGTGAATCTTCTTAAAGTCATCTTTTCGCCAGTTGCGAATGATACTGCAGAGATTTCTTCATTAACTGTTCCGTTTTCACACTTTAAAGTCAATGCTTCTTCAACATCCTTAGGTTGATATTCTAAGATTGAATTAGCAACTGCTTTAACCATATTTTTGAATTTGTCAGTTCTTGCAGTAAAGTCTGTTTCTGAGTTGATTTCAATTAAAGCAGCCTTATTGCCATCAATAACGATTGCAGCTAAACCTTCAGCAGCAATTCTTCCTTGTTTAGCTTGTGATTTAGCAATACCTTTTTCTCTTAACCAGTCAACGGCTTTGTCCATATCACAATCGCTAGCTTCAAGTGCCTTTTTGCAATCAAGCATTCCAGCACCAGTCTTGTCTCTAAGTTCTTTTACTAATTCTACTAAGTTAGCCATAATTACTCCTCACTTGCGTTTTCAGTTGGTTCACCTTCAGCTGTAACTACTGCTTCTTTAACTTCTGTTACAGGCTGAGCATTTTGTTGAACTCTTTCTCTTCTCTCATATTTACGATGTTGGTTACCCTGACGATTGTTCTGTTGACGTCTTTCTTCATTCTTAGCTCTTCTTCTTCTTTCGTTTTCA
The DNA here is from genome assembly GCA_963606005.1 of Anaerovoracaceae bacterium. GTDB lineage: Bacteria > Bacillota_I > Bacilli_A > Erysipelotrichales > Erysipelotrichaceae > UBA1783. Next base: position 29,723 of record CAVCVO010000055.1, on the reverse strand, counting down.
GCAGCTTGTTCTTGAACAACAACGATAACATCACTCATAGTAACTTCTGGTAATTCATCAGTAGTGTATGCAAATTCTAAGATACCACCCTTAGCTTCAACGATAGCATCATTCATAACACCAACTAATAATTTGATAGCTTTAACAGCATCATCATTTCCTGGAATTGCGTAGTCTAATAATGATGGATCACAGTTAGTATCAGCAATACCAAATACTGGAATATTTAACTTTCTTGCTTCTAATACAGCATTGTAATCTTCTTTTGGATCAACGATGAATAATGCATCTGGTAACTTTTTCATCTCTTTGATACCGCCTAAGAAGTTTTCTAACTTCTCAGCTTCTTTTTTGATCAAAGCTTGTTCTTTCTTAGGATAGTTAGTGATTGTACCCTTTTCTTCCATTTGTTCGATTTCAACAAGTCTTCTAATTCTCTTTTGGATTGTACGGTAGTTAGTCAATGTTCCACCTAACCATCTTTGGTTAACATAGAAAGATCCACTTCTTAAAGCTTCTTCCATAACGATAGCTTGTGCTTGTTTCTTTGTACCAACAAATAATACACGTCCGCCTCTTTCAGCGATAGCCTTTAATGCTGCATAAGCCTCATCGATAGCTACGATAGTCTTTTCCAAGTTGATGATATGGACACCATTCTTTGCACAATAGATGTTTGATTTTTGTCTTGGATCCCATCTTCTTGTCTGATGTCCAAAATGAACACCACTCTCTAATAATTTACGCATTGTAACAACTGACATAATTAAAATTTCCTCTCTTTCCGTTGTTCCGCCACTATTTCTGACAATATTAACTTTTAAAAGCACGGAATATTGAATTCATAGTGTGTGTAATAGGTGTTAAAACACCATCTAATATTCTAACACATAATGTGTTGAAAACAATAGTATTAATGTTTAAATTCTTTAAAATCTTTATAACTTTCAAATTCTTTTAGCCTGATATCATAAGCATCCTTAACAGCTTCTTGATATTCTAACTTATATTCTACATTCATCTGTTTTAAAAGATACTCAGTAAAGTTAGGATTCAAAATAAGTAGTGGTCCTATCAGATAAGTGCCATAAAAATTATTATACTTGATTCCTTCGTTTCCACTATTAACAAAGCCAAAACCCTTCTCTACTTGCATAAAAGGATATTTATCACAAGTTGTATAAGAGAAACAAGATTTGAATCCCACTATCCGCATATCATCATACTTTCCTAAGAAGCAAGAATTATGATGATGAGAATAGTCCCTTTTAGCACTACTGTCAAAGATTTTTAATCCTTCAATATCATCAATATTATTACCAAATACTTCTAAAGCATTACCAGTCATCAAAAAGAATGTACCATCTTTGATCAATTTTTTGATCTTTTCTTTATATGGCATTAATTGATCAATGACATTTTTTTGATATCTTTCCATCATTGAACCCATATATATTAAATCAACTTTATGATCTACAAAATAAGGAGTCTCATTGAAATTGGTATAGATGACTTCACAATTTTTAACACAACTAGAAAGATATTTGATATTAAAGTTATCGCCATAAAGGGAAGTAACATCACTATATAAATATTCTATGATCATTTGCCGAACCTCTCCTTTATCTTTTCTAAAATAACATCAGCATTACGATATTGATAGATATCATGCACAACTCCAATAGTTTGCACATCTTCTTCTAAAAAATCTGTTGTCTTTTTTTCATCATCAGTAGTAAATATCTTTTCTTCAGCTACCCCTGCCATTAATAATCTAACTTTATAATCGGCATAGCGTACTCCACCAATGATGATCCTAGAAATATCATCTTTATTAAGACACTCGTAATCAGTATTGTATATATAAGAAATGACTTCACTTCTCTCTTGTGATCTAATATCAAATAAGTCATCAATGATAATGATGATATTCTTCTTGCCTTTTAAGTTACTGACATAATCCATAGCTCTTGATAAAGACACAGGATTTTGTCCTTTAGTCATTTGGAAGACAACATCAACATCTCCTATTTTTTCACTATAGAATCTTGATCTAACAATCTGCATCTTAGAGAAAGAATCAGCAATATTTTTTAAACCACATTCTTTCGCAACCGTGATAGCTGCTAATTGATTGTAGATATTAAACAAGGAATCATTGATCAAAGGATAACTTTCACCATTAACTACCATATTCTTATCATCATATCTTTCTAAGACATAATCAGCTTTCTCATTTTTAAAAGAGCAATTAGGACAATGAGCTTTGCCAATATGATGATAACGAATAAAATCAAACTCCAACTTACTTAAGCAATTTGGACAAACTTTGATATCACAGCTATTAGAAATAGCTTTACTTATCTCATTTTCTTGTTGTGGGATACTAAAAAAGATTCTATTAGTATTATTACCTTTGCCTAATTGCGAAGAAATAAGATCATCACCATTCAAGATGAGCTTACTATCTTTTGGCAATCCTTCATTGATCTTATTAAAAACATAATCAGTATGTCCATTTCTACCCATAGTATCCATAAACAAATTAGTGCATACTACTATATCAGGCTTTGTAGCCTCTAATAATTCTTTAGTACTAAGTTCATCAAATTCAAGTATTGCTACATCAGTTTTAGGTTTATTAAATATGCTAGTCTTTAATATCAAAGCTTTACTTAATCCAGGTCGCATATTACAACCATCAATATTAAAAGCAACTTTATAGCCTTCTTTTTCAAATAGTTCAGCCAATAAATTACAAGTAGTAGTCTTACCATTAGTACCAGTAACAGCGATGACTAGTTTTGGTTTAGCGATATGATAAAGAAATTTATCATCAAACTTTAAGGCAACTATGCCCATCCTATCCGCGTCTTTATTCTTTTCAAAAAAACGATAATAGAACTTACTTGCCCATAATCCTAAAAAGAAAAACATCTTTTGCACCACCTTTTAAATAATTATATATTAACTATTCTCTTTTTCAAAAGCTTTATCATAACTTTCTCTTAAGTGTCCTACAGTGATATGAGTATAGATCTGAGTTGTACTTAAACTAGAATGTCCTAATAATTGTTGAACAGCTCTGATATCTACACCTGCATCTAATAAATGCGTAGCAAAAGAATGACGCAAAGTATGAGGATGTACTTTAAAAGGCAAGCCATTTGTTGTTACTGCTTTATCTAATAAATATTGCACTCCCCTAGAAGTCAATTGCTCTCCCCTTTGATTGATGAATACATGATCATTATCTTCTTTTGCATACTTATTTCTAACTTTTTTAAGATACTTATTTAAAAGATCATTGATAAGATCATAAAAAGGTACGATCCTTTGTTTATCACCCTTACCAGTGATATATAAGATCCTATTATTAAAATCAATATCATTTAATCTAAGATTGACTACTTCTGATAAACGTAAACCACAGCCATACATCATCTCAAACATCGTTCTATCTCTTAAACCAAACTCATCATTGATATCAAAACAGCTTAATAATAGATCAACTTCATCTTGAAAAAGATAATCAGGTAATCTCTTTTTACCACTACTTACCTTTACTGCCATAAAGGGATTAGTTTCAACAAGTCCTGTATCATTTAGATAACGATAAAAAGATCTAAGACTACTTAGATTCCTTGCAATGGAACGATTAGAAAGCTCAGCAATATTCTTATCTGTCCTTAAATAATTTAGATAACCTAAGACAATGATCCTATCAATATTTCCAAGATCACTTACACCTTGTTGTTTTAGATACTTAAGATATCTTTCAATATCCCTTCGATATGCATCACAAGTATTTAAAGAGGAACTTTTAGTAAGATAAATATAATCTAAAAACTTTTGTAAATATTCATCCATTTTTTACCACTCTTTACTATATTCTTTGATGATCGGAAGCGATTGTAAACTATATGCTTGCTTCTTCTCATTCTTTTTAGTAGGAATAGTAAGATTAAATATACCAAAATTAGCATTCATTGGTTGGAAATTCTCACTAGCCTCAGTGATATAATGAGCCATTGCCCCTAACATCGTCGTATTTTCCAATACGATAGGTTGTTTTCCTTGAAGATATAAAGCCATGTTATGACCAGCAACTAAACCACTACCAGCTGATTCTACATAACCTTCTACACCTGTCATTTGCCCAGCAAAGAAAAGATCATCCCTTATTTTTGATTGATAAGTTGCTCTTAAAACTAAAGGTGATTTCAAATAAGTATTACGATGCATGACACCATATCTAACGATCTCACAATTTTCTAGTCCCGGTATTAAAGAGAAAACTCTTTTTTGCTCACCCCATTTTAGATTAGTTTGGAAACCAACTAAGTTATATAAAGTATCAACAGCATTATCTTGCCTTAATTGGACTACTGCATAAAATCTCTTGCCATCTTTGTCCAATCCTACTGGCTTAAGAGGGCCAAATGTCAATGTTTGCGGACCTCTTTTAGCCATTGCCTCAATTGGCATACAACCTTCAAAATAAGTATTCTTATCAACTTCATGTAATAAAGCTGTTTCAGCATTGATCAATTCAGTGTAAAACTTATCAAATTGTTCTTTATTCATTGGACAATTAAGATAATCTGCTTCGCCTACATCATATCTACTCTTATAATAAGCAATATCCATATTAACAGACTCTTTTGTTATGATCGGAGCAGCAGCATCAAAGAAATGTAAGGTATCTGCTTTTAAAGTCTTTTGAATACTTGCTGCTAGAGCATCAGATGTTAGTGGACCGGTAGCAATGATCGTTGGCCCCTCTGGTATTTCAGTCACTTCTTTATCTATAACATTTACAAGTGGTGAACTCCTTAAAGTATCAGTGATCTCTTGAGCAAAATTAGTCCTATCTACAGCTAAAGCACTGCCAGCTGGAATCGCATGTTTATCAGCGACCTTCATGATCAAAGAATCAAGTATCCTCATTTCTTCTTTTAATAGTCCTACAGCATTAGTTAAAGCATTAGAACGCAAAGAATTTGAACAAACAAGCTCACTAAAAAGACCAGTGTGATGAGCACCAGTAGACTTTTCAGGACGCATCTCATAAAGATCGACCGCAATCCCTTTTCTTATTAATTGATAAGTTGCCTCACAACCAGCAAGACCTGCACCAATGACATTAACCTTTAACATTTTTCTTTACCTTTTTAGCCGAAGCTTTCTTCTTTTGCGAACCTTCAATATAGTGACACTTTGGATAGTTACTACAACCAATAAACTTTGTTCCATAACGAGATACTCTTTCTACTAACTTATTACCACATTCTGGACATAGTCTACCTGTATCGACAGCCTCTGCCTTTGGTTTTTTAGCAATATAGTGACAAGTAGGATAATTACTACAAGCAATAAACTTGCCAAATCTTCCTCTTTTTTCTACTAATTTACTTCCACATTCTGGACAAGTACCATGGTCAACTTCATCAGCATCACCATTGATATTTTCATGATACTTACATTCAGGGTAGTTGCTGCAAGCGATGAATTGACCATATTTGCCTTTTCTAATGACTAACTCTTGACCGCATTCAGGACAAGTTCTTCCTACCTTAACTGGTTCTATCTTTTCCATATGTTCTTTAGCATTATCAAGATAACCGATAAAACTATCATAGAATTCTCTTAAAGATTTAACTTTATCAAGTTGTCCTTCCGCAATCTCATCTAATTGCTTTTCCATTTCAGCAGTATATTTAACATTAATGATATCTTTAAAGAACTCATCTAATTTATGAGTTGTTAAAATACCCTGTTCTGTAGGAACGAAAACTTTTGTTTTAGAATTTTCACTTTGCTTAGTCAAAGACACATATTCTCTTTTAATGATCGTATCAATGATCGTAGCATAAGTTGAAGGTCTGCCGATTCCATTTTCTTCCATAGTTTTGATTAGTCTAGCTTCGCTATATCTTGCAGGTGGTTCAGTAAAATGTTGCTTTCCTTCAACTTTAACAGGTATGATAGTCTCATTTTCTTTTAATTCTGGTAACACTTTATCATCATCAGTTTCAGGATAGACTTTTAAGTAACCATCAAAGATCCTACTTTTACCACTAGCAGTATAAAGATATTTTTGATATTCTAGTGATACAGTTTCACTATCATATAAAGCATCAGCCATCATCGCTGCTAATGTCCTAATATAGATAAGCTTATACAATTTATACTCATCATTAGTTAGATAACTCTTTAACTTGTCAGGTTGGTTATTGATGTCAGTTACTCTTATAGCTTCATGAGCATCTTGAGCATTCTTACTTGTCTTTGAATGATATGTGCCAACATATTTATCACCATAAGTATTTTTGATATATTGCTTACCTTGTTGTAAGAATAATTCTGATAATCTCGTTGAATCAGTACGCATATAAGTGATAAGACCAGTAGTAGATGAACCAATATTAACTCCTTCATATAACTTTTGAGCGATAGTCATTGTTTTCTTAGAAGTGAAATATAACTTATTTGCTGCGTCTTGTTGTAAGGTAGAGGTAGTATAAGCAGGTCTTGGCTTTCTTGGCTTAACTTCCTTAACAATCTCTTTTACAGTAAATGGTTTATTTGAACAATCTTCAACAACTTTATCGGCTTCTTCTTTACTAGATATTTGAGGTTTTTGACCATCTATCTTAGATAGTTCACTAATAAAATCAACATCATCCTTATTAAAGTCAGCAGCTACTGTCCAATATTCTTGAGGTACAAATTTATTGATTTCTTCTTCACGATCAACGATAAGTTTTAAAGCAACTGATTGAACTCGACCAGCACTTCTTGATTTGATCTTACTATAAAGCAAACTACTTAATTTAAAACCAATGATCCTATCTAATATCCTTCTAGTCTCTTGAGAATTGACCAAGTTCATATCAACTTGTCGAGGTTGTTGTATAGCTTGAGTAACAGCCGGTTTAGTTACTTCATGGAATACTACACGGTTATTTTGAGTAAGATCAATACCCAAATTATTAGCTAAATGATAAGCAATAGCTTCTCCCTCTCTATCTGGGTCGGTTGCTAGTAAGACATTATCAGCATTCTTAACCATTTCTTTCAATTGTTTAACAGTCTCTTTCTTATCTTTAGAGATTGTATAGGAAGTCTTAAAGTCATTATCAACATCAATTCCTAAATGACCCTTGCCTGTTAAAGACAAGTCACAGATATGTCCTTTTGAAGCTGTAACAGCATAATCCTTTCCTAAATATTTTTCAATAGTAGTAGCTTTTGATGGTGACTCCACTATAACTAAGTTCTTAATACTTTCTTTCTTTTTCATCAGTTGACCTCTTTTACCCATTGTCATTCAATAACATTTATATATATAAGCAAAATCAAGCTTTTTTGTCAAACAAATCATTCAGATTATCTGCAATAATCATATTTGCCCCCTGTTGAATGAGCATATTACACCCTGCTCCATCAGGATCGTCATAACGATAAGGCACACAATAAATATCTCTATTTAACAATAAAGCTTCATTGACTGTATGCATTGTCCCACTTTTTTGAGCAGCTTGGGTCACAATGACTGCTTTTGATAAAGCAGCAATGATCCTATTTCGAAAAGGAAAATGTTGTTTCAAAGGTCTCACCCCTAAAGGATATTCACTAATGACAAGTTGCTTTTCAAACAATAAGTCATATAGTTGTTGATTTTGATAAGGATAGTAGATATCTAGTCCATTACCCACAACAGCGATAGTCCTTTTCGCATTATAATGAGCAATACTATCAACCCCTCTAGCTAGTCCTGAAACGATAGTGTATTTATTTCTAAGCATCTTAACGACTTTTTCAGTCATCTCTTTACCATACGGGCTGATATTTCTTGAACCAACAACCGCCACTTTATCATCAAATAAAAGATCTTTATTACCCCTATAAAACAATACAAAAGGTGGTCTTTTAAGTCCAAATAACCCTAAAGGATATTCCCTATCTTCCATCGTGACAGCATCCTGTAATGGAATAGACTCACTAGCTATTTCTTCTTTTCTCAAGGCATTAAACATCTTGAGATAATCGCCATTATACTTAATGGCTAATCTGATCATGTTTTCTCGCATTTCTGTTTCCTCCACTAATATATAATTAGAAACAAAAATGGCTTTTTCCTAAAATAAAGTATCTTGACTTGCTTCAAATACAGGGCGATAACTAAATCTATGGATCTTTGTTGGTCCATATTGTTTTAAAACTGCTAAATGATCAGCTGTAGGATAGCCTTTATTCTTTTTGAAATTGTATTGTGGGTAAACTATATCTAATTCTTCCATGATACGATCTCTTGTCACCTTGGCTAAAATAGAACCAGCAGCGATACTTCCCGACTTTTGATCACCTTTTACTATATCAATTACCTCTTTATCAATATATAATTTCATAGCGTCTGTTAAAACAACTTCTACTGGAGCATCGATAGCGATCTTAGTCATCGCACTTCTTGTAGCTTGTAGTATATTTAATTCATCGATAGTTTTTTCATTTACTATCTGGATATTATAGTATAAGGCATCTTTTAAGATAAGATCATACAATTCATTTCTTTTTTTAGCGCTTAATTTCTTAGAATCATAAATTTCTCCTGTATCATAACCAATAGGAAAAACAACACCAGCCACAACAAGTGGACCAGCTAATGGACCTCTACCTGCTTCATCTATTCCAATGACAAGTTTGTTTTCTGCCCAATATTTATTCTCATACTCATTTTCCGTCTTCATATCTTTCCCAACTTATCGCTCCTAATTGATTGTCTCTGATATCTTTTAATATCAAAGCATATAATCTTTTTTCATCGATCTCATTATCTTTTAAGAAGCACTTGCGTGAAGTAGCTATTGCTTCTAAAGTCTTGTTAACATCTTCATCGACTTTGATGTCATAACGTTTTTCTAACTTTTCTGGATGTTCTTTGATCAAAAATTCAAGAGCAAAACGTACTACACTATCAATTGGTAGTATCTCATCATTGATAGCTCCAGTCACCGCCAATAAATAAGCACTATTTTGATCTTCTAATTTTGGCCATAATACTCCCGGTGTGTCTAACAAAGATACTTGCTTAGAAATCTTGATCCATTGTAGATTTCTCGTAACACCTGGTTTATCAGCAATCTTAGCGATCTTTCTTTTACTTACCGAATTGATCAATGTTGATTTACCAACATTAGGGATACCTAAGACCATAGCTTTGATCTCCACATTAAGTAAACCTTTAGCTTTTAATTTTGCTATCTTTTCCTTCATGATATCCTGGCAAGCATTAGAAATGATCGCAGAAACATTATCATTAAGCAAGTTTAAAGCTAATACTTCCTTACCTTGTGACTTAAAGTAAGACTTCCACTTCTCTGTTTCTTGTTTTTCAGCCTTATCAGCTTTACTTAATACTATCAAAGTTGGCTTGTTGTTGATGATCTGTTTCAACAAAGGATTCTCACTACTTAAAGGGATCCTTGCATCCCTTATTTCAATGATCATATCAACATATTTGATCTTTTCTTGAATCTCTCTTTTTGCTTTCGCCATATGTCCGGGATACCAGTTAATGACTGTTTTATTTGAACTATCTTGGTTGCTCTTTTCTTTAGGTAATGTTTCCATATCTCTACATCCTTTTTACAATTTATAATGTGATAAATACTATATCATCAATTATGATCAATTTGATCAAAAATAACTAAATGATTGTTTTTTCTAGAAAAACCTTATCATCAAATCCCCCACGTTTTTCCTTCTTTTTATCAGCGATCGTTACTATATCATTTAATTCTTTACCATTGATCTTTGCTAAATATCTAATGACCTCTAATACATCAGCTAATTCTTCTAGCATTTCATTAGAATTACTAGAATTTGCTACTTCATTAGCTTCTTCTAATAATTTCTTAAGTAATTCTATTTTATATTGCTCATCATTTAGTGTACTAACAATAGCTTTTTTACCATCTTTTTCAATGATATCTACTATTTTATCCCTAATGAGTTTGTTATAGACTATTTCCATTTTATCTCTCCTTTGGTAAATGATATTTGCTTATATCATTACCTTCTAATTTTAACAAAGCGATCTTATTTTTAAGACCACCACCATAACCAGTTAAATTACCATTTGCCCCAATTACTCTATGACACGGTACCATGATACAGATAGGATTAGCTCCCACAGCATTTCCCACAGCTTGAGCTGACATCTTTTTGATGCCTCTTTCTAACGCGATGGTTTTTGCTATATCACCATAAGTAACAGTTTTGCCATAGCCTATAAATTCAAGCCTTCGCCATATATCAATTCTAAAAAAACTCTTTGAACTTAACTTTTTAATAACGGTGAAGTTAGGCTGTTTGCCACTAAAATAGATATCTAACCATCTACAAGCATCATCAAAGATAGATAAAGTAGTACTGTTAACCTCACTATTATCAAAAAATAATCCTGTTAAATATTCTCCATCACTGACTAAAGTTATATCATCAAATTCTTCTGGTGTCTTATATTTATAGTAATATTCCATTCTACTTGCTTTCTAGGTAATTGACTTTCTTACCATGAGCTAAAGCATAATTTATCTCACTACGAGTACTATCACCAATATAACCATCAACATTTATGACAAAGATCTCATCAGCCATATCGATCTTTCTTTTATGCATATCATCTAACATTTCTTTAGTTTTTGTAAGTGTTCCTTCATCCATGTTTTCCCAAACTTCATTATCGCCACTATGACCAAATAAGCCAACAGAGATAACAATATAGCCTTTCAATGTTAATTCTTTTTGAACTCTCATAAATTCTTTTTTAAATCTAGTTGAACCACATAATGTGACTACTTTATATTTTCCTACCATATAATCCTCTTTTCTAATCTTCATCATTTAATAGATAAGTATTCTTATACTCATTAGAACCACTATTTAGATCTTTGATCTTATTGAATGTTGGTAATAATCTACTATTATAAGATGAAGTTGCTTTATCAAAGTTTTCTTGAGCACTCTTTAAAGATCTACCAACATTTTCAATATATTCCATATATTTGTTAAAACGCTCTATTAATTCTTTACTTAAAGAAGCAATTTCTTTCGCATTTTTACTTAAAGCATTTTCTTGCCATCCTAAAGAGACAGATTTTAAAAAGCCATAAAAAGTCATAGGAGATAAAAGTAAGACATTTCTTTCCATAGCATAATTAAACAAAGAACTATCAGCAACAAGTGCTGCCGATAGACCTGATTCATAAGGAACTACCATAGCGACAAGCTCTACGCTTCTTTTATAATCTTTCCAATAAGCTTTCTTATATAAAGTATCTATATGGTTTTTAACTGCTTTAGCGTGTTCTACAAGATACTTTTCTTTTTGGTTTTCATCAGTTGCTGAAACATATGAAAGATAAGCATTCATTGGTACCTTACTATCAACCGCAATACTTCTATCCCCACTTAAAAGAATGGTCATATCCGGTCTTTGTCCTTGAACAGTTGTTGATTGTTGAAGATAATCAATATGTTCGACCATACCAGCTAACTCAACTATACGATGTAATTGTTCTTCTCCCCATTTTCCTCTTAAAGAACTGTTGTTTAAAGTATTACTCAAAAGTGAAGTAGCTTCTTTTAACTCATTATTTTGTTTTCCCATTGTTTCTAATTTTTCTGATAAACTGATTACTTTATCTTGTAATGATTTTAATTCATCATCTACAGGTTTAACAATACTATTAACAGTCTCATTATTACCTTTAAGATTATCAGTTAATTTAGAAGCAAAGTCATTTAATTTATCATTAGCACTTTCCAAAAACACCTTCGAATTACTATCCATGATATCCTTTGATACACCCATAAAGCTATCTCTTAATTCTTTTTTAGCAGACTCGATCCACAAACGTAAAGACTTATTACTTTCTTCACTAGCTGAATACAATGCCTTTTCTTGCATGAGTTGTTTATATAGATCTTCTTTAGAGCAAGATAATCGTTGATTCTCTTGCTTATATTGAGCTAGATCATTAGTTAAATTAGTGATCCTTTCTTCACTAATAGCACATTTCATATTACTTTCATTAAGAGCTTCACTAACATCTACATTTCTTTTTTCAGCATCAGTAAGTTTCTGTAAAAGAGAAAGGTTTTCTTTCTTATAATACATATTCCTACTTTTTTGTATCATATACATCATTAATAGACCAATCACAAAGCTTATGATTGAAACGATGATAAACAAATATATATCTTTCATAACTACCTCTTTTCTTACTCAACTAACACTACTATTGCAAGCATCTCATAATTATTATTTTACCATACTTACTCCTTGATTATAATCGTGGAAATAATAAGACAAGTTTGTTATAATTCAATCAATGAAAAGATCTTAATGATACACAAAAATATCTTATTAAAGTCATTAAGACTAAAACAATATTCGTTTCAATCACGGTATAAGATTGATAGAAAGGTAATACCAAAAGGAAAAATGAAAAGATTAATTAAAGTTTTACTATCATTTTCAATGATCTTGTCATGTTGTTTGTCAATATCTGCACACGAGAAAGATGATACTGTTATTTATGTGTATACAATTGAAAACAAACAAGCTGATGAGTATGTTAAAAATGTTGCTGGAACAATCATAGCTACACAACACTCATTAAATGAAGATGATAAAATCACTATTGGTAGTGGTGTTAAAGTTTATGGAAAAACAATGGACAACGAGTTATATCTATATCCGGTTTACAACAATGGAAAGATTCTTGGAACTATTGAGTTGTATGTCACAGATGATGGCTATGGTGAAGCTTATTCTCAAAATTTAAATAGTTTATTTGAATTAATGGAGAATTCCACTACACATAATTGTCCTGGCCTTGTATTCTTTGACAATGGTCATATATGTGTCAATATCGATGAATCAACATATGATACAAATTGTAACATAATAAAATCTATTAATAGTGACTCAAGAATTAATACTAATGATGTCACTGAAGTAAAAAGTATTAAAACTTTAGAGGAAAATGTCATACTTTCTACAGGTAGTGGATATTGTTCCTGGACAGTTTATTCTTCTAGCTACAGATTAGAACTGTTTTGTGGTCCAATAACAATATGGAATATTCAAAAAAATATGGGTTATAATGACTTCCCTACATGGAATGACTTAGCTACTGATATGACAAATGTTTTAAATCTAATAAGCTATGGTGCAACTATAGAAGATTATCATGTTACAAACTATCTTCATGCTAAAAATTATACTAATTCATGGATTACAACTGGATATATGCCAATAGGCTCAATCCACACTATGACATACACAAACGGCGAATATGGGGTTGCTTTTTCAAAAAACACTGAAACAGGTAAAGGACATATTACGGCAATAATTGGTTACTCTTCTAGCTCTGTTGGTGATTACGCTATATTGTTTGATCCTCACGGGTCAGGTAACTGCAGAATTACCATTAATATAAACACTAGAACATTCACATCAACAGATGTTGTTTATTATTGGAATTATGGCTATGTTTATAATATTAGAAAGAATTAGAAATATGAAAAAGATCATTACAATATTAATAATTACTATTCTAATTTGTACATTAACTAGTTGTACAAAAGAATTGTCAGTTACTTGTACGCATCAAAAACATATGGAATATGTCATTACCGAGGAACAACAAGTTGCATTCAAAGAAGCTTTCGATGAACTTGATTTACAAAAGTCTTTTGACTATTTTGAAAAACATACCGCATATTTTGGTTTTATTTACTATACCATAAAATATAATGGCACAACTCAAGGGATTGGAATACAAAAAGAACTCAGCTTAGTCGAGTACAAAAGAAAAATGTACTATATTGACCCATATTCAAAAATATTTGATGTAGCCAGAGAAATAGATGTTGATAATGGCAATGAAGAACAGTTTGGTTGCTTACTAACAAGAGGTGACGCATACAAATTTGATTTTGCTACGCTATATGGTTATGATGGTTTTACAAAAAAAGAAATTGAACAACTAGATTTTTCATTTGATACTTGGCTCTCTTCAGGTTGGACTCCTGTAAATGAGTTAATGCAATTAATGGGACTTGAAGATGATAATACCTCTACTCTTACTGATCTATTTATATCTCTTTCAGATGATGTAATAGAGATCAACGAAGAAGTATTCTACAAAAACATAAAGATCAAATGCTTTCAAAAAATAAATCAACCCGACTTTGCTTATGGGTTTCTAATAAAACATAAATAAAAATTGATGAAAAGGATGAACTATGAAATCTAAATTGACTAAACCATTGCATTTCAAAATAAAAAGACAACTATTACTATTGATTGCACTTCTTTTAGTAGGATTATATGGTTGTTCAAATAAAGTAACTGTGACTTGTACTAGACAAAAGGACATGGATTACACCATCAGCGAACAGCAACAAATAAAATTTAAAGAAGCATTTGATGAGTTAAGTTTTGATACACCTTTTGATTACTATAATGATGGCAGCCACACTGCTTACTTCTCATTTATCTATTACACTATTAAGAGTAATGGGCGAACTGAATCAATAGGAATAAGACATGAATTAAGTTTAGTAGAGTATAAGCGACAAACCTACATCGTTGATCCATACTCGGAGTTATTTGATGTAGTAAGAGAAATCGAAGTTAATAATGGTTATCCTCAATATGGTCTTTTGCTATCAAAAGATAGTAAACCATTTAAGTTTGATCTAAAGTCAATGTATGGTAATTTGTCAGATTATGAAAAAGATAAATATGCATTTTCTTTTGACACTTGGCTCTCATCAGGTTGGACTCCTGTAAATGAGTTAATGCAATTAATGGGACTTGAAGATGATAATACTTCTACTCTAACTGAACTATTCATCTCTTTATCTGATGATATAATTGAGATCAATGAGGAAGTATTCTATAAAGATATAAAAATAAAGTGTTTCCAATTATTAGATGATCCTGACTGTGCTTATGGATTTCTAATAAAGTTTAAATGATCAAAAAAAAATGAAAAGCGATGTTTACAATAAGCATCGCTTTATTTTGAGATCGTACTTTCAAATTTAACTTTAGAGATATCATCATAGATCATAATTCTATTCTTTAATAAACTTACTATTGATACTAAATAGAACAATAATAAGAACATAAGACAAGCAAAATAGACTATATTGACCTCAATTTCTTTTAAATTCAATAAGTTTGTTACACACATAGCTAGTGAAATGACGATAAATGGAATCTGCCAATAAATCATCGCACATGCTTCCTTAACAGTTAATGAAAACATGCTATTACGCTTAAAAGAAAATCTTACTTTTAAAAACTTGCCACCTAATGTTTGATATTTATTATAATAAGGAATGATAACATAATAGATAAAGATAACAATGTATTCGACACACTTCCAGTTAATGAACACTTGTATAAACGTAGTTATCATTGAACAGATAAATATATCTAATAAGGCTAAAGTTATCCTTCTTAATCCTGATACTGTTTGACCTTTCAGTAAAGAAGATTCATCAATCTCTTCTCTTGTAGGTAATACTTTATCAAATAACCCCATTAACCAATAACCACATGCTCCACCAAAAGTATTCATGATTAGATCATCTACATCAAATAATCTATAGGGTCTAGGATAAATAAAGTATAAGCCAGATAATTGTGTTAGTTCAAAAAATAACGAAAGTAAGAAACTATACTTGATAACTTTCTTTAAAGAACATTTATAGTAATATCTAAGATACATACCAAAAGGAATAGTCATCACTATATTAAAGAAAACGGTATAGAAACTAGCATCTTTTAAAGCAGATAAATACGTACTTGGGTCATTCAGTTTAAATGGAGTTTCGTTAATAAAATCAATGACAAAACGAAAGGGTATCAACTGCACTTTTTCAGTTGTAAGACTTGCTACATAATCAACATCTGGCAAAGGTAAGATGACTAAAAAATAAATGGTCATCAAGTATAAAACAAACGAGTAAATGATAAGAACTCTAAACTTACTGATAGATCCATAACGATGATAAACAACTAAAACAAATGGTATAGTAATCACTATCGCAATCAAAGGAAAAACTATCAAGGAGGTCTTGATCGAAGTCATATAACCCATAAGCCTATTTCTCCTTATTCAGCCAAGCCAAATTTCTCGAATGGGTAGATGATAAAGATATCTTTAGATATGATGTCTTTACTATTAAATGGTCCATAAAAACGTGAATCAGATGAAACTAATCTGTTGTCCCCTAAACAATAATATTCATCTTCTGCTAATGTATAAGTAAAATCATCTGTAAAGTAATCATGATAGGATAATTCCACTTGTTGTTTAACATATTCATCATCTAAGAAATATTCTTCAATTGGATCACCATCGATATATAAAGTTCCCTTATTATACGAGATAGTCTCTCCTGGCATTCCAATGACTCTCTTTACTAAGTTTTCATCCTTCTCTTCTACATAGATAATGACAATATCAAAACGTTCAATACCACTGACTCTACGAGAGATGATACTTGAAAAACCAATAGAACCATTATACAAAGTTGGATACATACTTGTACCCTTAACTCTTACTGGCATGAAGAAAAAGCGAGTAATGATCAAACAAACGATCATCGTTGTTACAACTGTAACGATCATATCTTTGATATCATCAAGATAGATCAATATCCACATGAATGCTGCAGCAACTAATTCAGTTATCTTTAATCTTATTGATTCCATAAGACTTGCCCTCCTAATACAAATAAAGACCGGTCTTACCCGGTCTATAAAGCATACTAACGTTTTTCTTCGATACGGCTTGCTTTGCCTGAACGTCCGCGTAAGTAGAACAATTTAGCTCTTCTAACTTTACCGAAACGAACAACTTCAATCTTATCAATGATTGGTGAATGGATTGGGAATGTTCTTTCTACACCAACACCACTTGACATCTTTCTAACAGTGAATGTTTCTGAAATACCATGACCATTGATGGCGATAACGATACCTTCATAAACCTGAATACGAGTCTTGTCGCCTTCTTGAATTTTTACTGATACTTTTACAGTACAGCCTGGTTCAAAATAAGGAATATCATTCTTTAATTGAGCCTTAGTAATTTCTTTTACTAGATTTAAATTCATACTTTCTCCTTTTACAAACAATATACAAATAGTTCATAATCAAAAATACCAGCGGAACTATCCGGCTTTCACGCTAAGTTATAATAGCACAACTACAGCGACTATTCAATAATTTTATTTTTCTTTTTCAGTAATTTATCCTCATACTTGAATAGCATTGGATAAATAGCTAACATCACAAATACGACAATAGCGTAACGTAACATCCTAAGTGATCCTAAAACAAATACATTATCAGTTGCCACTAACGCAAATACCCTCTTTAGGATTGGACTCAAGATAAAATAAACAAGTAGTCCACCTATTGTCCTAGTTATAACTAAATACCATTTATCAGTATTAGTAAAATTCACTTTTTTCTCATCATAATACATAGCTAGTACAAAACCTATAAGGATACCAAAAGAAGTAAAATAATCATCGGCTTCACAATATAATAATCCAATAGCTGATATCATCAAATAAATGATACCTATCATCTTTTGCTTATCAGGATATCTTTTGATCAGCTTGTCATTAATAAAAGCGATCAAATAGCCAAATAATAAACCTACGATCACATCACTCAACCAATGACATCCCAAGTAATTTCTACTTAAAGCAATAAGTATTGGTAAGACTATAGCAAGTTTTCTAAAAAACTTTTTAGGATAGTTTAAAGCTAATGAGTACGTAAGACTTGATGCATCAGAAGAATGGCCACTTGGAAAAGAATAACCACCAACATCTTGTAATAGTTTGATCTGTTCTACGGATTGGTAAGGGCGTAATCTTTTAAAAATGTCTTTGATCATCGTATTAGTAGCTGAAACAAATATGACAGCTAAACCAATATTTCTACCCTTTTCCTTATTGAGACCCCAGTAGATCATACCAATGATAGTGATCGCCACTACTTCAGTTCCAAGTAAAGAGATACCGTAATTAAACCAATATAATAGTTTCTGCAAAAACCTTCCTGAAAATAGATTCTGTAACCAAATAATAAAGTCCTTTTCAAATTCTAAATACCAGATCATTACTGCTCTCCAAGTTCTTCTTTAATCTCTTCTAGCATCTTCATCTCTTCTTTAGTGAACTCATGTTTTTCAAGAAGATCCTTTCTTTTGAGATAAGTTGCTTTTAATCTTTCTTTTAAGCGATATTTACGAATATTTTCATGATGACCACTCAATAAGACTTCTGGTACTTTTGAACCATTATAATCAACTGGACGAGTATATTGACGATATTCTAATAAGTCGTCTTCAAAGCTTTCTTCTACAGTTGATTCATCAGCAATGACTCCCTTTAGTAAACGAGTGATGGCATCAGTCATTACCATAGCTGGTAGCTCTCCTCCTGTTAAAATATAATCACCTACAGATATCTGCCTATCGATATGATCATAGATCCTACCATCAAAGCCTTCATAATGACCACATATGATCACTATCTCCTCTTTTTTGGCTAATTCTTTTGCGATATTTTGATCAAACCTGTCTCCTTCTGGTGAAGTCAATATCACATAAGAGTTTTCACTTTTGACAGCACTAAGACAATCTAAGATCGGTTGACACATTAATACCATGCCAGCTCCGCCACCATAAGGATAATCATCTACTCTTTTAAACTTATCAGTTGAATATTGCCTAAAATCTATGACATCTATCTCTACTTTTTCTTTGTTCAATGCTCTTTTTATGATCGATGTTGATAAAAATCCTGAAAACATCTCAGGGAAAATAGTCAATATCTTGATCCTCATAGCATTCCCTCGATGATATCAACATCAATTCTCTTATGCTCTACGTCAATTCCTTTAACAAATCTATCAACATAAGGCACAAGCATCTCTTTATCTTTTACTTTAATACGAAGGATCGTTTGATAACCCTCTTCAACTGCTTGAACTTTACCAATCATACTATTGTTATAATATACATCGCAACCTTTTAATTGAAAGAAGTAATATTCTCCTTGATTAAGAGAATGAACATGTTGCAGATCGATATAAAGATCACAATTCTTATATTTCTCTACCAAATTGATATTTTCAAGATCTTCAAATGTCAAAAGAATAAAGCCTTTATGCTCTCTCATTCTTTTAACAACAACAGGTACATATTTATCTTGATAATAAATATAGATAGTCTGTCCTACTTTAAAACGCATTTCAGGAAAGTCTGTATAAGACTTGATCTTTAATTCACCTCTAATACCAAATGTATTGATGATGCTTCCTATTTTAATATATTCCATAATTCACCCCTTTTTTATTTAAAAAGGATGCAAGAAAAAGCATCCTAATATGATTCAAATTTAATACTGATACGCTTGCTGTCAATACTTGAACATACTGACATCATCTGACGGATAGCTGAAGCCATATTACCTTGTCTACCAATAAGTCTTGAAATATCACTGCTAGTAGCATAAACATAAAGCAAAACTTCATTCTCATTAAGACTGTCCATCGTTTGGATCTTAACCTTCTCTGGCTCATCAACCATCGGAGTTACAAGATCCGTAAGAGTTTTTACATAATCAATCATGACTACTTAGCTTCATGAAATTTCTTCATGATTCCCTGTTTTGAGAAAATATTCTTAACAGTATCAGTAGGTTGTGCACCTGCATTTAACCATTTCATAACTTTTTCTTCATCTAAAGTAACTGTAGCTGGATTAGTTGTAGGATTGTAGAAACCAACGTTTTCAATGATTCTTCCATCTCTTGGAGAACGTGAATCAGCAGCTACGATTCTGTATGTTGGAGCCTTCTTAGCTCCCATTCTTTTTAAACGTAATTTAACCATAAATATACCTCTTCTTCTTTAATTACTCTAATAATATACTCTCACGCAATTTATCTGTCAAGTATTTTTACTTAACAGTTAAAACAATTTTTTCCTATTTAATTTGCTATATAGTGATGATAGACATTTGTATCATCAGTTATTGGCTTAAAGCTGTAACCATTAACTAATCCCCAAAGAATGATATCTTCAACTGCATCAACACTAAATCCTTTTGAATCATGTTGCAAGACATAATTATTGTTATAGACACAGCCATTTGTAACATTGTTATATACACCAGTTGCTCCAATATCATAACCACTTGCATCACCACTAGAGACATTCCAATCACAATAACGATAACCATTAGCTTGCGTAGAACTTGCTAGAGCTGTCATGATACCTTGACAATAGGAAGCACTGACTGTATTACTACTACCACCAGGAAATCTAAATAATCTTGGCCTAGAACCTGTCTGTTGATAGATAACATCACTCATCTTGTTCAAATCAGCATAATAGTTATCTTCACTAGCATAGATGTAGCTATAAGAATGACTATAAGTATGAATGGCAACAGTATGACCTCTTCTATACTCTTCACCGATCAAATATTGACAGCTTGGATATAGATTTGTAACAAAGAATGTAACTTTAACATCATACTTATCTAAAACATCTAATAGTTTTGGGGTGTAACCACTTGGACCATCATCAAATGTAAGATAGATAGTTTTTCCATTCTTCTCTTTAGATAAGACATATACTTTTCGGGATACAGTAGTAGTATTACCAGCTGCATCACTACAAGAATAATCAACGGTATATATACCAGCTCTATTAGTATCGACATTATTTTTAATGGTCACTTTACCAGTAACATCACCATCGTGATAATCGTTAGCACTATAACCAGGTTCACTATAAGATTCCCCCTGTTTAATGATTTGTCTACCACCATTTAAAGTAATAATTGGTGCAGATAAATCTTTATATTTGATCTCTCTTTCAACAGTTTGCTTGTTACCATGACTATCACTTACTTCATAAATGACCTTTCCATCTTTTTCTTCAAAAGTAACTTGGTCAGTAAGATCACCATCAAATAAATCTATCGCCTTATAACCTTCTTCTTGATAAGCTGCACCATAATCGGTAAAGTGTTCAGGATCATCAATAAGTTCAATAGTAGGAGCAGTTGTATCAACCACTCTAATGATGATATCAACTTGTCCTTTAGTTTTCTTGTATTCAGCAATACAAGTTATCTTATTATCACTTAAAGTGCTCTCATCTACTTTACCTTTATAAGTTAAAGAAATTTCTTTACCTTTTTGATTAAAGATCGTTCCTTTATAGTAAGCTTTGATGACTTTTACATCAAACTTTTGTCCATATTCTAATTCGATCACATCATTCTCTTGGCAAGAAAATGTAATGTAGTTTTTATTTATAAGTATTAAGATCGTGAATACTATCGCGATACACCCCATAAATAACAATAGGATCTTCAAAATCTTTTCCTTTTTCATAACTAAGCCTTAAAAATTGCGATATTTTCCTATACCCATAGAAGCCATCATCTTCTTGGTCCTTTCAAATGAATTAATAAGTTTATTAACATCGCTAACACTAGTTCCACTACCTTTAGCTATCCTATTCTTATGAGAACTACGAAGCTCTCCGGGATGTTTTCTTTCATATGGTGTCATTGATTGAATGATTGCTTCTTGTTTTTTCATCATGCCATCAGTATCCATGCCTTCAATCTGACTTGCATATTGGTTCATACCAGGTAACATCTTCATTATGCCACTTAATGGTCCTAACTTCTTCATTTGTTTCATCTGAACTAACATATCTTCTAATGAATAAGTACCATTCATCAAATTTTCCATAGACTTGTTGGCTAATTCTTGATCAAACTCAGCCTCTGCCTTTTCTACTAAAGACTGCAAGTCTCCCATGCCCAAGATCCTAGAAGCCATACGATCAGGATAGAATACATCGATGTCATTGATCTTTTCACCAACACCGACAAATTTTACTGGAACATCGGTAACAGATTTAACTGATAAGACGCCACCACCTCTAGCATCGCCATCAAATTTAGTGACAATAAGTCCTGTGATATCTAATAGATCATCAAACGCTTTAGCTACATTAACGATATCTTGACCTGTTAAAGCATCAACCGTCAGTAAGATCTCATCTGGTTTAACTTTCTTTTTGATCACTGATAATTCATTCATCAAATCATTATCAATGTGTAAACGACCAGCAGTATCAATGATCAATGTATCATAGCCATTACTAGTAGCATATTTCACTGCAGCCTCTACTGTCTTAACTGCCTTTTCTTGTGCACCTAATGTAAATACTTCAACATCGATCTGCTTTCCTAAAGTCTGTAATTGTTCAATAGCAGCAGGTCTAATGACATCAGCAGCAACCAATAATGGTTTCCTATTTTGTTTTTCTTTGATCAGCTTAGCAATCTTAGCACTATTAGTAGTCTTACCTGTACCTTGTAAACCTACTACCATTACTACAGTAAGTCCTGAACTCTTATAATTTAAGCCAACATTACCTTCACCTAATAAAGTTACGATCTCATCATGAACGATCTTATAGACCATTTGCGATGGATCTAAAGCCTCTGATACTTTAACACCTACCATCTTTTCTCTAACATCAGCGATAAAGTTTTTAACTACTCCATAGTTAACATCTGCTTCTAATAATGCTAATCTTATCTCTTTGAGCATCTGCTCCATATTCTTGTCAGTAAGTTTATCTTTACCAACAATATGCTTAAATGACGCTGTTAATCGATTACTTAATGATTCAAAAGCCATAAATTACCTCCTAAAATATCTCATCTTCAAATACGGTATTTGGATCAATGATCTCTGTTGTAACATTATCCAAAGCTTGTTGTAATAATGTCTCAAAATCATATTTATTTTCATACCATTCACACTTACTAGCTTGTGGTTTAGTCACAGGATTTTTTGGTGTAAAAATCGTACAACAATCTTCAAATGGTTGAATACTAGTTTCATATGTACCAATATTACGAGAGATATCAATGATCTCTAACTTATCATAAGTGACTACAGGTCTGATGACTGGTAGTTCAACTACTTTATTGATGACTCCCATGGAGTTCAATGTTTGAGATGCCACTTGTCCCACGCTTTCACCATTGATGATAGCTAAACAATCTTGTTTTAAAGCTAATCTTTCAGCTAAGCGATACATCATCCTACGCATCATCGTGATCGCATAAGACTCATCACAATGCTTATATATCTCAAGTTGAATATCAGTAAATGGTACAATATGCAAAGCAATATTGCCTTGATATGGTGCAAGTATTCTCGCTAATTGCCTTACTTTATTTAAAGCTGCTTCCGAAGTATAAGGTTGAGAACAATAGTGGATACATTCAATATAAACCCCACGTTTCATTGCTAGATAACCTGCTACTGGTGAGTCAATACCACCAGATAACATCAACATACCTTTACCTGCTACTCCTACTGGATAACCTTGAGCTCCTAAAGTAGTCTGACACATCAGATAAGTATTATTTTCTCTGATCTCCACAATGAGTGGATAATCAGGAGTATGCACATCAACATGTAATCCTGGCCCATATGCTTTTAATAATTTAGAAGCGACCATCCTATTGACATCTTCAGAATGGATTTCAAACTTCTTATTAGCTCTTTTAGTGATGACTTTAAAAGTGCCAGTCTTATCTTTCATCATCAATAGAGCTGCATCACAAATCTTATCGATATCATTTTCCGTTTTGATTGCTTTAGAAAATGAACGAATACCAAAGACTTTCTTTAAAACTGGTTCGATCTTATCAGGATCGTTACCATGTAAATGAACATAGATATGATCTCTTGTTCTTTCAAAAGTCAATCCTTCAAAACCAGAAAGAGCTCTTTTCATGTTTTCAGCTAACTTTCTGATAAAATCTTTTTTATTCTTTCCTTTAGTAGTTAATTCTCCAAATCGGATCAATATAAACTCATATTGTAACTTATCCATATAATCTGATACACTCCTTGATAGCATTTATTAGATCATCAACATCACTTAACTGATGATCATGACTTAAGGAAACTCTGATCGTTCCTTTTAATCTATTTTCATCTTTTTTATACATTTGAGAAATTACATGACTGTAAGCATTCTCGGAATCACAAGTTGACATAGCACTAACTTCAAATCCCTTTTGAGCTAAAGCATTCATCATGACTTGAGAAGTAATCTTTAAACAAGAAAAATTTAAGATAAAGGGACTACCATCTTTAGGGCTATTAATGACAATATCTTCCATTTTAGTAAGTTCATCCCATAAATGATCATGTAAAGATTGCACATAGTTAATCTTTTCATCAAGATCCTTTAGACTTGCATCCAATACCTTAGCAAACAATATATCAGCTGGAACATTTTCTGTACCTGCTCTTAGATGGTACTCTTGTTGACCACCAGAAATAAGAGGTGCTAACATTACATGTTGTTTTTTGATCAAAAGACCACTGCCCTTTAATCCATTGATCTTATGGGCAGAAAAACTTGCAAGATCGATATCTTTAAGATCTAAGTTCATCTTTCCTAATGCTTGAACACAATCAACATGCAGATAACAATTAGGATATTTTCTAACAATCTTTTTTACTTCATCTATTGGCATGAGTGCTCCTGATTCGTTATTGACCATCATGATGCTGACTAAGATTGTATCTTGTCTCATAGCTTTTTTAAGGTCTTCAACATCGATCTTGCCATCACTATTAACTGGTAAATAAGTTATCTCATAATCAAGATAATCATGTAGCCATTTTAAAGAATTAAGAACACTAGAATGTTCTACACAAGTAGAAATGATATGTTTACCTTTATCTTTTCTCTTTAATGCTACACCCTTGATAGCCGTATTGTTACTTTCACTACCACAAGAAGTAAAAATAACTTCCTTTGGTAAAACGTTCAAGTCTAATGCTATCTTTTCTCTAGCTTTTTGTAATATAGCATTGACTTTTTGTCCAGAAGGATAAAGTGAATCGGCATTTACATAATACTTTTTTAATAATTCTCCATAAAGTTTGATCATTTCGTCATTCATCGGAGTCGTAGAGGTATAATCAAAATATCTATTCATTTTACGCTTCTTTCTGTAATTGGATCTTCTCGTTGATCTCTTTATTAAGCTTATCTGCAAGTTCTGGATTGATATTAGCTAAGGCACTAGCAGTAAGTTTACATGCCTTAGTATATTCGCCATTACGATAAGCTAGTTCAGCAGAATAAAGAGCATTATCTATTTCAGGATAGTAAGCTCTATATTTATTGGTTAACACAATGAAATCTTCAATCGAAGCAGTTGTTTCAATAAGAGCATTGACATTCTTATAAAGACTAATAATGACTTTTTGTGCTTGAGTAAGCAATTGATTTAATTTAGAAATATCAATCGTTTCGCTCTGTAACAATTGATTAAGTTCATCGATATATCTTTCAGCTGTAGTGATATCTTCATTGTATCTATTAGAGATATTTGGAAGTCTTGATAAGCGGATTGATGCTTTCGATTCATTTAAAACCACAATAAAACGCGAGATAAGTTCTCTTGCCCTTAACTCTTCTCTTCTACTGATAGATATCATCTCAGTCATCTTTTGACTCTCTTTTAACAAAGTCGTTACATCCTTATTTAATTCTTCAAAAGATATAACTAAAGTAGAAGCTTCCATTGATTTAGAATTAAATGAGTCAGTTAATGAAGCACAAACCCTCATGTTTTTATCATACTGATCAGTTACACTATTTAATACTTGCGTAACTTGTGAAAGATTATATCTTTCAATACTTGTGGATTCGTTATTCTTAACTTTATCAATGTTACTATTGATGACAGCTAAATTAGAAGCTGTTTCTTTCATCAAGTCAACTAATTGATTGTGAGCATCTTTTTCTTTTTGTAGGCCAACTGATAATTGGTTTATCTTTGCTTGATAATCGCTAAGTATCTGTCCTTGTGATTCGATATCACATTGTTTGATCTTTTTTAAAGATTCATTGACCTTGTTATTGATATCATCAATATTTTGAGGAATGCTCAAATGTTTCAAATAAACGCCATTAGATACAGCCACTAAATAATTTGACTGTAATTCACTTAATTGTGAAGGTATAGTATTACGAGCTATGACAATAAGTTCTGGCAATTGTTGGATCAATTGATTTAATTTTTCAATAGATTTACTGATCTGCTCTGCTTGAGCTGCAGCTTGATCATATTTAGAAGTTTCCATGATCGCTTCAAAATCAGAAAACTGATGAGAGATGCTATTAGTGATCTTATCCAACGCTTCCCAGCTGTAAGTATATGAATTAGGATCATCATTGACTTTTGATTTGATATCATGGAATTCACTTTTTAGTTCATTGATCCTTTTTCTCTGTAATGAAGCTTGATTTAATATTCCACTTAATACTTCATCTAACTTTTCAGTCAATTTACTAGCTTCATCTAAAGTTTTATTTATCTCATCTAAATTAGTCTGACACTCTTTAAAATTACTAGTCTCCAAATCTTCTGAAGCATCTTGTAACAGATTGATCGAACTCTTTAATTTCTCTTGAAGTAAATCATAATCTTTCTTGCATTGTTCAGCAGTAGAAAGCACATTGCTATTGATCTTAGCAATAGCATTCATTTTAGCGATATCTACAGCGAATGGATGACTTTTCAATTCGTTGATCTTGATCTGACTCATCTCAATCTGAGTGTTCAACTTTTTCTTTTTACTTCCCCTTACGACCAATAAAATAATGATAATCAAAATTATCAAAAGCAATATATAAAACCACACCGATGTTTTCAAATTGTTATAGATCTCCATCAATGACACATACCTCACCTCTTTTAATATTGTACCACATAAGAGGCACAAAATGTATATCGCATTATTAAACTATACAACAGGAAAGCACTGTCAAATTGCCACTATTTTCTCACTATGTTAAAATAATAGAGAAAGAAGGGATCACATGAGTATCTTATTAGTTTTCGCGTTTTTGTTTGCTAGTGGTTCAATGGTTGGTTGGGTCATTGAAGTATTTTTTAGACATTGGTTCTCTAGTTCCAATCCAAGTCACAAATGGGTAAATCCGGGTTTCTGTATTGGTCCATATTTACCAATATATGGCTTTGGTCTATGTGGCTTATTTATCCTCTCTTATTTTAGTGAACAATACAATATGTTCTCTACTGTGGGATCTACTATTCTATGGTTTGTACTAATGACCTTAACAATGACACTTATCGAATATATTGCTGGTATATTTTGTCTAAAAGTCTTTCATGTAAGACTATGGGATTATTCAGATATGTGGGGTAATATCCAAGGAGTCATCTGTCCATTATTCTCTTTGTTTTGGACATTACTTGGTGCGATCTACATCTATCTTATCCACCCATATATACTAGATAGCTTGTATTGGTTATCACACAACTTAGCATTTAGTTTCTTCATTGGTCTATTCTTTGGTGTATTCATCATCGATGTCATCTACTCTTCTCATTTGATCAATACGATCAAGAAGTATGCCGAAGAAAATCAGATTGTCGTACGCTTAGAAAAGTTGAAAGCTGATTTCATCAGTTTCAAAGAATATAACAAAGAAAAGATCAAATTCTTCTTCCCATTACATTCAGCTCGTAAGAACTTACATGAATATCTATCAGAAGTAAGAAGTGGATTAGAAGAAATGATTGAAAAATACAAAGATAGTTCCAATGAAAATCATTGACATATAGATATGTAAAATGATATTATACATAAGCCGACAACAGCTTGCGGAGGTTACTTTGTGTGCGTTGATCAGAGAGAAGTAGCTTGCTGTTAAAGTGAAAGATCAACACCCGAGATAAATTGATCCGTACCTGTTAGTATTTATTAACTAGGAGGAAAGAAATATGGCACGTTACACAGGTCCAGTTTGGAGACAGTCTAGAAGATTAAACTTCTCAGTATTAGAAACTGGCAAAGAATTAAGCAAAAGATCTTATGTTCCAGGACAACATGGTCCTACTAAGAGAGTTAAGTACTCTAACTATGGTCAACAGTTAGCTGAAAAGCAGAAAATTCGTTTCACTTATGGTGTTAATGAAAAACAATTCTCTAACTTATTTGACAAAGCTACAAACGCTGAAGGAGTTACTGGTACAGTATTCTTACAATTACTAGAATCTCGTTTAGATAACGTTTGTTACCGTATGGGCTTATCAAGAACAAGAAGAGGCGCTAGACAACTTGTTAACCATGGACATGTATTAGTAAATGGTAAGAAAGTTGATATCCCTTCATTCCAAGTTAAACCTGGTATGATCATTGAAGTTAAAGACAACATGAAGAACAATGCTGCTGTCTTAGATTCATTAGAAGCTCAACTTAACACTCCTGCATTTGTTACATTCGATAAGAAGACAATGAAGGGTGAATATGTTAGATTACCTGAAAGAAATGAATTAAATCCTGACTTCAACGAATTACTTGTTGTTGAATACTACAACAGAAAGAAATAGTTTAATTCAAAAAGTGAAAAGCATAGTCATCAAGCTATGCTTTTTATTTACACGAATAAATTTACAGAGTATAATTTTGACTATCAGCTAATAAAAAGGAGTAACAACATGAACTTAGATAAAAATCCCAAGTTTAAGAAAATATTACATTATGTTTTAAACGGCATTATTTCTACTTTTGTGATTGCCTATTTTGGCTTTACTATCTTACCAGTAGCAATATTACGTAAACCAATCATAACATTAGCTAAATTTATCATAGAACTGCTTTCACCTGTATTAGAAGAAGCAGCTAATCCAACATATTTATATTCCCCTTATGCTATATTATGCTTACTTCTCTTATTGATGTTTTTTATCATAAAACCATTACGCAAATATCTTAAAGCATTAGGAAGATCTTCAAAAGAAAACACAAGTAAAATGTTACTATATGGCTTATTATTAGGATTTATCATGAATGGACTATGTATATTTATTGCTTATATAAATGGCAATATCCATTTAGAATATTCTCAATTTGAGCCTATAAAACTTATCATCATATTTATCTTTGTCTTCTTACAATGTGCTTACGAAGAGATCATTTCTCGTTGTTTCATCTATCAGAGACTCAAGCATACTTATAATCCAACAGTAGCCATAATAGCTAGTGCTATATATTTCTCTTTGATACATATCTTCAACAGTGGTATTAGTTTACTGGCAATAGTAAGTCTAACTCTTGTTGGTATCTTATATGTTCTATTTGTTCATTACTTTGATAGTATCTGGATAAGCTTTGGTGCTCATGCTGCTTGGAACTTTACACAGAATTTCTTATTTGGCTTGCCAAATAGTGGAGTTGTATCAACATATTCTGTGTTTAAACTAATAAATGAAACGACTAGTGGCTTTGCTTATGACAAAGTTTTTGGAGTAGAAGGCAGTTTGTTCTGCACTCTTATCTATATCATCGCTATAGCTGTAGTGATATATTATGGAAATAAGCATAAAGTGATACCATTAGACATCTTTCAAGATGCAAATAAAAACAATGTAGAATAAAGGATTGCCAAAAATGAAGTGAACCCAAAAGTTTGGACAAAAATATAAACTATCAGATAGGCTAGCCTA
>CAVCVO010000054.1:0-68175 GCA_963606005.1 Anaerovoracaceae bacterium | reverse complement strand
CACTTAAAACAGCAATACTCTCAAACGAGATTATATTTTAAGGCCTTATAAATTTAGTCCGAGAAGCACTTAAAACAGCAATACTCTCAAACCTCAAATGGCTGAAGTTCGGCTATTTTCCCTAGAAAATAGTCTATTTTTCATGCAATAACCTACTTGAGCATTTGAAGAGTGCAAGCCTTACGGGCTTGTGCTATTTAAGCTAACTTAATTTTAAAATTCGCATAGATCTGTGTCAATGGTATATTTTTCAAATCCTTCTTTACTATGATCACTGTTATTCAAGATAAACAACGATACCTCCATTAAAGCTAACTCATTAGTTAATGTTTTGAGTTCTTCATCATCAAGATATGCATCTAAAAATGGAATAACTAGGACTTTGTAATCATTGAACTCCTTCAGTAATTTAAGATAAGTAACAATTCTTTCAAGATATGTTTCTGCCTCGTCTACAATACTTAACTTTACCAGCTCAAGAATATCTTTAAATCCTATGATATCTTCGTAATCTATAGTTACGCTAAGGTCTACTGACACTAGCTCCAATAATTCTACTATTTGTGAGTTGATTGAGTTAAGAATTTCCCTTTTCTCATTATTCAAATACCTATTTTGAATAATCTCATAAAATGAACGTGTTAACTTTTTGTCAAATTCTATCTCAAAGACACTTGGTAGAAATAATATATTTTTATCAAACTTACCTGCTTTTTGATAATTTTGTAAGTATGATATCTTTTCTTCATCTTTGTTTTGAAATGCCTCTATTAATTCTCTAAAAATCTTTTGCTGTTCAATATTCAACATATAGTTATGTGGCTCTGTTACATCAAACATTGTTTCAAAACAAGATATTTTCAACACGTTCATAATTCGATTATCCTTTCATCAGTCTCTAACACTTCCGTTTTATAATCTCCCACCATAAACTCCATCGAAGCAAACTGTTTTTCAGTTATTGTCAACGAAAATACTGATCCTTCTTTTGGCAAATACTGCCTTACTGATTTTAGCGTTGCCTCAGCATATTGATCATTTATGCTCATTTTTACATAAACAGATTCCTGCATCATAAAGAAACCAAGTGATTTTATCTTCTTAACAAATGTTCTATAGTTCTTTCTTTGAGTTGCAGTTAAAGTTGGTAGGTCAAAGAAAATCATCGTTCTCATGTATCTATACTCTTTCATAATCGATGAACTTGATCCTTTCAGGATCATCATTAATTAGTGCATTGAATAAAGATAATACATAACTTTTTATAGCATTGTCCAAGAACATTTTCTTTCCCGAGTTATCAACTTGAAGTTCAAGCATATGGATCATTGCAGATTTGTAATTATCAGGATTAACTTTTCCGGAAATAACTAAATAATCGACTAATGGTCGTAGTGGTTCCATAAAATCACAAGATAAATTAAATGGATTTGTAGTACCTATATGATGTATGCCT
The DNA here is from genome assembly GCA_963606005.1 of Anaerovoracaceae bacterium. Lineage (GTDB taxonomy): Bacteria > Bacillota_I > Bacilli_A > Erysipelotrichales > Erysipelotrichaceae > UBA1783. The sequence continues at coordinate 66,719 of CAVCVO010000054.1, read as the reverse complement.
AGTTCTGTCAAATATCCTAAAGCTTTAACTTCTCTATTAATAGCAGATAAAATGATTGAATATCCATAATCAAGGTAAGCATTAATCTGACAATCTTTATCCCTTGAAAAATCGTTGCCAAATAAACTATTAAAATATACCTTAGCTGCATGTCCTTCTCTATTAGAAGTATCAGCAATTTCTACTTCATCACAATATCCTCTTAATTTACTAAAAGTATCATATCTTTCCTTATACTTTAAGTTTAAAGATTGTTGTCTGATCTTTTGGATAACTATTGCTCTCCATACTAATCCCTTAGTATGCTCTTTCCATTTCATTTGAGTTTCAATCTTTTCTTTAACATTGTAAGCAGCATAATAAGGGATCAATTCACTTTGAGGATTACTCTTTTTATCACAAAAAATAACCTTAATCTTCTTCTCCATCAATTCAGATAATAGTGCAGATGTAATAGATACTTGAGTACTTTGAATTATGATGGTATTAATCTCATCAAGATTGATCTTAGTTTCTTTTTCAGAATCTCTATGAACCAAATAATTCATAGAATACTCAAGCTTACATCTTTTCTTAACAACAACTGTTCTGTAGCTCATTACTTGCCACCATCAAAAATCACTTTTTTGTAGAAACCAGTAATTGATTCTGTAACTATGCACCCCTTAAAATTCTTTTTACCTAACGTCAAAACACCACTTTTTTCTTTTAATCCTATCAGCCTTAAATCAGCAGAAAATCTTTTGCAAGATAATAATTTAATTATCTCTGTAACAACTTTTATTTTTTCAAAAATATTTAATTTTAAAAACAAATCCTTTTGGTTAATCAATTCTTTATAAATTGATTTTAAATTAGAATACGCTTCATAAATATTTTTCCCCATTTGTTGAATTAACGCATCATACACAGCAATGATCTCCGAATCAGTTAATAATTCATCTTCTTTTACTGTGTATCCATTAGCAGTATTTACAATTACAGTTTTACCATCATCTGTAACCTTTATTTTTTCTTTGATTTTGTCAAAATTACCTTTTTCTATTTTCAATTTATTTTCTGTGATTTTATTTAAGATTTTATCTATTTTTTTCACAGAATGAATAAACTCATCCGAATAATAGGGCTCATTCAAACACTTTATTAATAGGGTATCATTTGTTTTCCCGGTAATGCAATATCTACTATTTCCATTTTCGATGATGAAATTGATCTTCAAATTATCAATATACTTGCCATCCTTGTCTTTTTGAATTTTAGGATCAATTAAGCCCACTTCTTCTCTAAGATACTTTTCTTTTTTTTCAATAGGTGCGTCAACTTTAACAAATATGGTTTGCATTGGTTCAATGGATGTTATTACATTTCCTTTTTTATCCTTGGATTTAACTACACAATAGTAACCATTCGATAATGCAGTATATCCTCCATACTTTTCTGGATCCATACGTATTTCACCAGAATTCTTTAATGGATATAATTCCTTTGCGTTAGAAGAGCCATTATCTTTATTTGGTTGTATTGATATTTTATTCATTATTGAAGATCCAACATATTGTCTAGTTGTAACTAAAATATCATGGCGATAATTACTCTTTTGAATCTGCTCTTTAACTTTACCTACATATTCTTTTAATTTTGCTGATCTTGTAACTAATCTATTTCCACCACTTTTATATAAACATTGACCTACTACTACATTTAGATATGCATCATAAGCATGATGTAAATCATTGATAGAACGGCATTTTAATATATCATTTTCTTTTCTAAACTCAGATACTCTTTCTCCCTTTACAAGAACTATATTTGAATCTTCAACTCCTTTATACTTTCTTAAAGTCTCAGCTAATGCTTTAACAGATTGAGAGGTATAAACAAGTTGTCTTGCTTCAAATTTATTTATGTCATCCTCAGTTAATTCAGTATTTCTAGTCAAAAGATTGTACTTCTTTTCACCAATCAATCCATATTTCTTCAGATTTTTATAAAATGCTATTTGTTTTGAAGTACGGAATTTTTCTGGGATTGGATATATGTTTTTCTTTTCTCTATTTTCATCTTGGAATACTAAAACCCTGTTCTCAATACTATCATCTTTAAGAATAGACTGTGGAACAATATGATCGATATCACAAACACTTGTGTCATATAAATCTTTCATCTCAATTGGCTTTTGTGAATACATAGATTTGCCCATCTGTAAAAGATACAAATAAAGCTTATCACTGCGATACTTATCAGCATCACTATCCTTGTCTAATTGATTTCTTAATTCGTCTAGCTTCTCCGTTTCACAAATATCTTTAATCTCTTTGTACTTTGCTTTTAAATCATCCAATCTAGAGTTCTTTCTACCCTTATTACCTTTTTCAGCTTTATCTGTTCTTGTAGATTCAATGAAGTAAGTATCTATCTTTTGTTTTAAAATTTTAGTTTCTATTTCATCAATTATCTTATAAGCTTGAATCAATGCTCTCTTCATGCCCGGAGAAACATATTGTTCACTAATAAAGTCTTCTACGCTATCTGATTTATTAACATCGTTTTCAGCATTTATTAACTCAATAAATGGTTTCTTTCCACTATTATCATCATAATTAATGATTTCCATTAAGTTCATGTTAGTATTTTTTAACAAATACATGATACTTGCATCTATCAACTCTCCTGTATCAACTTTTTCCATTTCAATTTTAAGATCACATAAAAGTTCCTTGGATAATCTGGCAAAACCACTATATTTAAGTTTCTTGATTTGCTTGATTTTATTTTCATCTTGAATATTATATTCAGTCCTTAGTCTTTTTACCAATATGTCTTTATCTTCAAATATTGCAATATCTCTAATGATATCTTCTATCGTATCTAAATTATCTTTAACATACTGTTCGCCAAATATCCTATTAAAATCAAGTAAGCTCTTTTGATTGAACTGAATAGTCTCTATAGGTTTACCAGTGGAAGTTGTTAATATTCCATTACCATATTTTTCCTTGACATATTCTTCTAAATCCTTTTTCTTAACTATCTTTTTGTTAAACAAATCATCAACAACTGACTTCTTTTGTTCAACAGTAATTGGTTTATCATTTATATTCATTTTATTTAAAGTATTGTACATGACATACTTTTGAAAGATTATTGAATCTTTAGGTAAAGTGAACTTATCATGCAAATAAGTACACTTGTTTTGCATACGTCGGATAAACTCTTCAGCACTCTTTGCTTTATCAACTTTCTTATCAAAGTTCCAAGGATAGATCTTTCCTTCTTCTGATCTTTTCATCCAATAATTACTATCTTTATTGCCATTAAGAGGTCCAACATAATAAGGAATCTTGAATTCTAATAATGATATGATTTTACCTTCTGTTGAAATTTCATTTTCTTCATCATATTCTTGGAAGAAAGAATAATACTTTGATTGGTTTTCAATTATTTTTTTCAACTCTTTTTTGTTCAATTGATATGGGAAAATGCCATTACCGGTTGAATTTTGTTTTTGTAAGAATGTGCCATTATTCATCTTTTCACTTATCTTACTTAAGTATTCATCATTCTTTGAGGCTTTTTCGATATCTAATTCTTTCTTTAAGAACTTATAAAAATCTTCTGCTGAACACTTGCTGAAACGTTTTACTTCACCTCCAACAGAATTAGATCCTACATATTTTGCATAATTATTTAGATCTTTTTTACATTCCCTAAAAATCCTGTCTTTCTTTTCAGGACAATTCTCATTAACATATGCTTTTAACTCTTGTAAATCTTTCTTATGTTCATCATAGATGTTGCACATAGCATCACAAAGATATTCACAATTATTAAGTAGTTTTTTCAATGTCAAAATACTATATAGATTATACAGTTCTTTCAGTAATTCACAATGCAATCTATCTTCTGAGTTTTCTTCACACACTTTTTCAAATGTCTCATCAAAATCAGAAGAAAAACTTATTTTATCAGTTTCATATTCTTTCTCACTGCCATCAAAAATATCTTTGCATTTTACTGTTCCACCAGAAAGTAATTTACAAATCACCTTTTTAAAATAATCACTTTTAGTAGGCATAACCTTTAAAAGTTCTTCCTCTGTTCTTTTAATGCCAACGCCATTAATAAATGCATCACGAATTTCGCCTGCTTTTTCAGTATCAAAAAGACCAATCTCAACTTTATTACTATCCAATTCTGTTTCAGAATTAATAGTTTTGATCACCTCATTAACAGTTGTTAATTGATTTTCAAATTGATCACCATTAATATCAAAATCTCCATCCATCAAGAAATTTCCCCTATACTTGATCAAGTGGTGAATAGCTAAATATATAAGACGAATGTCAAACTTTTTATCTTCTTCAATTAATGCTTTTCTTAAATGATAAATAGTAGGATACTGTTTAAAGTATTCTTTATCAGTAAAGCCATCATCATTAAACAATAACGTCTTACTGCTAAAGTATTGTTGTCTATCCTCAAAGTGATATTTAGATAATTCTAACTTTCTAAAAAACATTGGATCAACTTTATTTACCTCATCAAAAAATATTTCTTGTAACAATGTAATCCTTTGTCTTCTTCTTTGTAATCTTCTTCTATTAGTACGATTCATTCTTCTTTCAGCAGCAGGATTAGCAGCATCAAAAAGTCTAACTCCCCAAAGAGACTTCCCACCTTTTCTTACAATGTTAAATTCTTCATCAGTAACTGCCCAACCAACTGAATCAGTTCCCATATCCAATCCTAAATAATATTTTCCCATATTGACATCCTTTCCATTTTTTAGTAATATGTATTTGCTTAAAACAGCAATACGAGTTCAAATAAAAATTTATTCAACTCTCGGGCTCGTTGGAGCCATTTACTACCATTAGGTAGTTTTTTTGTCTCTTATATAGTACCATATTTCCCATTTGGACTGTGTCCCCCTATTAGGACACTATTTTTTATTATTCATGCTATAATAAGTATTTGCCAAATGAAAAAGCATAAAAATATAATGTCATACTATTTTGAACAATAATCATTTAATTTTCGTATTCTAACATATTTTCTCCCATCAAAAGTTTTCTTTTCACATGATACAACAACCCTACTTCAAAGTTAGGATTGCTCTTCTATTTAGTAACTATACTTTACCACTTTCTCCGATCCTTTTCCATCCTCTTCTTATCATATCTAAGATTAGTTTTACAGAAAGCACTAGATAATCTCATCATGTAAGAAGATCTAATCAAATAAATAGAGTTCATTATTTTCAACTCGTATACACATTTGCCAATATAAAGTACTAGTTTTTCCGACAAACTCCGAAACTTCCTAGTACTTTCTAATCATCAAGTTATCAAAGTTATATAATATTACTATAAGCAAGGTAAAAAATGAGCACGATACTACTAGCAATCAATCCTCAACATGTAAAAAAGATATTATCAGGAGCCAAAATATACGAATATAGAAAAGTACTATGTAAAGAAAAAGTTGACACAATACTAATTTATTCAACTAGTCCAATCAAAAAGATAGTAGGTCAAGCAGATGTGTCTAGTATCTTAGTAGATACACCAAGCAAAATATGGGAGTTGACCCATCAATATTCAGGTATAACCAAAGACTTCTTTGACAAATACTATCAAAACAAGAATAAAGCAATAGCATATCAACTAACCAATGTCATCCAATATGATGACCCAAAAGATCTTGTAGATTATGGTATAACTTGTGCTCCTCAATCATTTGTATACCTTCCTTAAAAATAAAGTACTAGGTTTTTCCATAAACTTCGGAACTTCCTAGTACTTTTGCTTAAAAAAGGATGGCACATTGTCCATCCTACTAATTAACAATAATTATTCTTCAGTTGGTGTATCTTCTGATTGTTCTTCTTTATGACAGCAGCAGCAAGATTCTGAATTTGAACAAGAATCAAGATCGATAACGCTCTTCTCTTCTTCATCAGCATTCAAAATATCTTTAACAACCTTAACTCCAGCAGCAACTGCAGCAGTGAATACAGCTAATCCAAATAATCTTTTAAACATTTAAATATAACCTCCTTACGCTATACAGCTTTATTATACCTATTTTTCTCTTTTTTGCAAATTACATTGCCACATATAGGCATCTCTACACATATCATCAACAGTCAACTTAGATTTCCAATGTAATAATTCATATGCTTTTTCTGTATTAGCATAAACACTATCAACATCGCCAGGTCTTCTTCCTTCAATCTTATAAGGGATCTTTACACCATTGACTTTCTCAAAACTGTGTACCATCTCTAATACTGATGTTCCTTTACCAGTACCGATATTGATCTCAATACAACCTTCATGGTTCTGTAAGTAATCATATGCTGCTACATGGGCATCAGCTAGATCACATACATGGATATAATCTCTTACTCCTGTACCATCAACTGTATTGTAATCATCACCATAAACATGTAAGTATTCTCTCTTGCCAGTAGCTACCTGTTGGATATAAGGCACTAAGTTATTAGGGATACCTACAGGGTTTTCTCCAATTAATCCACTCTTATGAGCTCCTACTGGATTAAAGTAACGTAAACTAATGGCTCTTAAGTTTTTATTAGCAGTACATACATCTCTAATAATCTGCTCACACATAAACTTTGTCCAACCATATGGATTAGTACAACCAAGTCTCATTCCTTCAACTCTTTCAGGATCATTACTTGCATCATAAACAGTAGCACTACTAGAGAATACGATCTTATTGACACCATTATTTAACATTGTCTTAAGCAATGTTAAAGTAGCATTTAAGTTATTCTCATAATACTCTAAAGGTTTAGAACATGATTCACCAACAGCCTTTAATCCAGCAAAGTGAATAACAGAATCAATATCATTCTCCTTAAATACTTTATCCATCAATTGTTCATCACGACAATCACCAATATAGAATTTAACTTCTTTACCAGTGATCTTTTCAACATTTTCTACGACATCTTTTTCAGAATTAACAAGATTATCTAAAATAACAACATCATGACCACTCTCGATCAAAGCTACAGCTGTATGACTTCCGATGAATCCTGCCCCTCCAGTCAACAATATTTTGCTCATAATTAACTCCTCCTCTTCTATTGTATTCTTTTTTTAGAAATTAGAATACATTTTTTTCATTTTTTTCTTGCATAACTTATTAAGTTGTAGTAATATATTTGTGTTGCCTGAATAGCTCAATCGGTAGAGCAATCGGCTGTTAACCGATCGGTCGTAGGTTCGAGTCCTACTTCAGGCGCCATTTTTTTTGCCCTTAACGACTTAGGTCGTTTTTTATTTTACCCTTAAATAGATAATGTAGAAAATAAAGCACAAAGCTATCGTGATCGTAATTACTGCTAATAAAATCAGATAGATGACAAAACCAGTCTTATATAAACCAAATATAACAAAGATGATCACTTCTATCACAAACAGCACTGCACCACTAACAATAAGAAATTGATAATGTTTTTGATATTTGATATGAGCAGTAAAGATCGTAAGTAATAACATAAAACCAGGAGCAACTAAAAAACTATAGGCTACTCCTTTGACCGTATTCTGTCCTCTTAATTCGATCAATATTCCCATACCTAGTAACAATATCGCTAACAATATCTGTAAAACAAGATAATTACTCTTTTTCATAAAAAAATTATACCACGACTCAAAGCGAGTTGAATCAATTATTGCTCTTCAATACGCATCTTTTTTATCTGCTCTAATTCGATCAAAGTAAAACTGTGATCGTGTAATTTACGATAGATTGTTGTAACTGATCTATCTAGTTTAACTGCAACAGACTTCATATTCTTTTTAACAAAGTCCTCTAATTCATCTTCTTCATCCATCATCTTAAAAGAAGCAATGCTCTCACAGATATAGATATTCTGTAATTTACTAATGATCTTATCAATCTGTTTACCATTCATTCCTCCCTTCTCTTTATAAGCTCTTAAGTTATCAATAACTTCTAAAATACTATTTTCATCATACATTTTCATCACCCTCTACTACATATTAGGTAAAGAAAAGCAATATTCCTAAATTTGTGGTAATATATTTAAGCAAAGAAGGATTTTTTTATGAGTGAAACAAAAAGAGCAGTTACATTTGAAACAACACATATATGTAAACAATCGGGAGCAAGGACTGGAATACTTCATACTCCTCATGGTGATGTACTAACACCAATGTTCATGCCAGTAGGAACAGCAGCAAGTGTCAAGTTCATCTCCCCAGAAGAGTTATATGATATGCATGCAGGAGTGATACTTGCCAATACTTACCATTGTTGGTTAAGACCAGGAGAAGATATCGTGGCAAAAGCAGGTGGCTTACATAAGTTTATGAACTACAATAATCCAATGCTTACCGATTCAGGAGGATTTCAAGTTTTCTCTTTAACAAGCATGAGAAAGATCACTGAAGAAGGTGTAACATTCAAATCTCATTTAGATGGTACTACTCTTTTCTTATCACCAGAAAAGTCTATAGATATCCAAAATAAATTAGGGGCTGATATCATTATGGCACTTGATGAATGCCCACCATATCCAGCTACTTATGAATATATGAAGAACTCAGTCGATCGTACCTTACGTTGGGCAAAACGTTGTCAAGATGCTCATAAAAGAGTTGGAGAACAATCTCTATTTGGTATAGTTCAAGGTGGCGAATTTGAAGAGATAAGAAGATATTCAGCACAACAATTAGCAGCCATGGACTTTGATGGTTATGCTATTGGAGGAACTTCAGTTGGCGAAACAAAAGAAACACTTTATAAGATGATCGACTACTCAATGATCGATCTGCCAAAAGAGAAAGTAAAGTATCTAATGGGTGTAGGATCAACTGATGCTTTGTTTGAAGGAGTATTACGTGGAGTCGATATGTTTGATTGTGTTCTTCCTACCCGTATCGCTCGTCATGGCACATTAATGACTTCACAAGGCAGGATCAATATCAAACGTGCTGAATATGCTGATGACTTCACACCACTAGATCCAGAATGTGATTGTTACTGTTGCAAGAACTATACTAAAGCTTACTTAAGACACTTATTTAGATGTAATGAAGGCTTTGGCATGAGACTAATGTCCTTACATAACTTGCGCTTTTTAATCCACTTAATGGAAGATATGCGTACCGCTATAAATGAAGATCGTTTCTTAGATTTCAAGAACGAATTCTTTGAAAAACATAACTTAAATAGAACTAATCCAAGGGGGTTCTAACAAATGAAAACAGAAGATTTTGATTTTTACTTACCAAAAGAATTGATAGCTCAAACGCCATTAAAGGATAGGAGCACCTCAAGACTACTTGTAGTAGACAAAGAAAATAAAACATACAGTGATCATCACTTCTATGATATCATCGATTATCTAAGAGAAGATGACATCATCGTAAGAAATAACACTAGAGTCATCCCAGCACGTTTATTTGGCGTAAAATACGCTAAAGACAATGGTACAAAGGAAGATGGTCATTGCGAAGTATTACTTCTTAAAAACGAAGGAGAAGACATCTGGCAAACCCTAGTAGGTAACGCTAAGATCGTAAAAGTAGGCACACTCATCACTTTTGGTGATGGTCAACTAAAAGCCCAATGTACAGAGATCGGTGATAATGGCATAAGATTCTTTAAGATGATCTATGAAGGTATCTTCATGGAGATCTTAAATGAATTAGGCAATGTACCTTTACCACCATATATCAAAGAAAAACTAGCCGATCCTGAAAGATATCAAACAGTCTATTCCAAAGTTGAAGGTAGTGCAGCTGCCCCAACTGCAGGACTTCATTTCACTGATGAGCTGATCAAAAAGATCGAAGACAAAGGTGTAAAGTTTGTTGATGTTACATTACACATTGGCCTAGGCACCTTTAAACCAGTATCAGCAGAAGATATCAAAGACCACCAAATGCATACTGAATTCTATCAGATGAGTAAAGAAGCAGCCGATATACTAAATGCTGCCAAAGCTAATGGACAAAGGATCATCTGCACAGGCACAACTTCTGTAAGAACCTTAGAGTCTGTATATAGTAAATACAACTGCTTTAAAGAATGTAGTGGTAACACTAATATCTTTATCTATCCTGGCTACAAGTTTTTAGCAACCGATGCTATGATCACTAACTTCCACTTACCAAAATCAACACTCATCATGATGATCAGTGCCTTTGCTGGTAAAGATTTCATCTTTGAGGCTTATCAACATGCTATTGATGAGAAATATCGTTTCTTCTCATTTGGTGATTGCATGTTCATCTACTAATATGCGTGGTCAAGAAAAGAAAAAATACTACCTTCTTCAACTTCAAGAAGTAGAAGAAATAAAAAAATTAGACTATAAGCCTAAACTATTAATGCATACTTGTTGTGGCGTTTGTGTCAGCTATCCTGCCCTTTACTTAGCAGAATACTTTGATCTAACACTTTACTACAATAACGATAACATCTATCCTTATCAAGAATACCAAAGAAGATATGATGAACTTGCTAAACTAATAGAGACTTATAACCAAAAATATCACACAAATATCAAGATCATCAAAACAGAATTTGATGGAGAAAACTATCTTAAAAAACTGGAACCATTAGCTGATGAACCCGAAAGAGGTAAAAGATGCAAACTATGTTACTCTCTAAGAATGAAACAAGCCTTGGACTATGCCTTAGAAAATCACTTTGATTACTTCACAACAGTAATGACGATCTCTCGACAAAAAGATTCAGCTGTTCTAAATCAAATAGGTGAACAAATAACCAAAAATAAAAACATCAAATACTTCTACTCTGATTTCAAAAAGAATGGTGGTTTAGAAAAAGGTGATAAGCTCGCTAACGAAAACAACCTCTATCGTCAACAATACTGTGGGTGTTATTACTCATATCTAGATTATCTAAAAAGAAAAGAAACTCAAAAAGATCAGTCAAATAGTAATGACTGATCTTTAATTTTAATCAACATTTCGACTCGGAAGAATTATCTTAAAAGCATTAGGACTTTTTTCAACTATTGGTTTCATATCATCATCAGAGTAAAACTCATTTATCTTTTCAACCCCAAGCTCATCATCATTGACTATTTCCAGTTTTTGAAGCACTTCAATAAGTTTCTTATTAATAACCTTATCATCACCAAAATCTACTAATGTCCCAACCGTTATAAACTCAATATTACTTTTCATAACATGAACAAGTAAACTCGCATTTGTAGAATAGTTTCTTCCAACTATTGTATTTAACAATGCAACTTTAGTCACCTCACTAGGATAATCACTACATTCTATTCTCCTTAAACCTTCAAAAGTTGATACTGTCCTATTGCATAGTTTTAGATATAACCTACAATCGTCTATCTGTTCTAACAAACAACCTTCAAACTCTCTTTTATCCCTAAAACTACTAAAACTATCATTAGGATATACTCCAACTTTTATTGTAAAAGGACATTCACCTGATAGTAACAGAGCAAGATTAGTATAAACTCCTTCTTCATCTATAAGTCCCAAATCATAGAAATCTTGCTTACTTATTGATATTTGTTTTTTCTGTAAATATCTCATCAAGTAATCAAAAGTTAATGCTTGTTCTGAAGATACCTTTTGTAAATATTCATTTGATGCAAACATTTCTATTCCCCCCATTTCATTATACTAAAAAGATTGAAACTATTTTCTCATTTCAACATAATGTGCGATTTATTTGCCCATCACAAATCGTTTTATCCACCACAAAAAGAAAATGTGGCTTTATACAAACCACATTTAATTGACTAATATTTGTTGTTATCTCTTAAGTTTTTGAAGAATAAGTTGATTGTGTCATTGAATTCATTCCATAAGCTATCTTCTTTAGCTCTGCCACAATTACCGATTTCTTTCCACTTAGTTCTTAAGCCTTTAACTTTCTCAACCATCTCTTCTGAGAAATTGCTTTGAGCTACACACTTCTTAGCTTCAGCAATCAATTCTTCCTTCTGAGTTGCTCTTTCAGCGAAAGTTTCTTTTAACTTAGAATAGTATTGGTTCTTAGCACTATTGAACTGTTTTCTAGCAGCTGAGAATTGTTTCCATAATTCATCATCTGTAGTTCTTCCAGCACTGCCTGCAGCCTTCCATTGTTCAAGAAGATCTTCGATAGCAGTAGTTGTCTTCTTCCATTCAGTTGAAGAAGCTAACTCTTGAGCTTTAGCAATGATCTCTTCCTTAGTAGCCTTGCTAGCAGCGAACTTTTCATTAAGATTCTTATAGTACTCTTTCTTCTTATCATAGAATGCATCTCTTGCAGTCTTGAATTGAGCCCATAACTCATCATCTTTTTCTTTACCAGCACTTACTGACTTTTTCCAATCAGCCATAACTTCTTCCATTTTCTTAGAAGCTTCCTTGAAACTTGAAAGATTAGAAATCTCTTTAGCTTTTTCGATAAGAGCTTCTTTGTTCTCTACAGCATTTGCTGAAAGTTCATCTTTCTTAGTCTTGACGATGTTTGCGTATTCTTCAAATTTATCACGCAACTGTTCTTCGAAGTTAGACTCATAATCTTCGAACCTCTTCCATTCCTTTCTTAATGCAGCAAATTGCTTGCTTGCAGCATTGAGATCATCACTTTCAGAAAGTTCTTTAGCTTTCTCAACAAGTTCCTCTTTGCGTTTTAAATTTTGATCTAAATCATCATAATCTACCATATTTCCACCTATTTTACCCTGAAGTAACAAATACTTACCGTATTATTTTACCAATATTTTTAATTAAAATAAATACAAAAGCACTACTTTTTTTATTAATTTTTTTCTTTTTTTCAAAACTTATGCGATAATATAGAAATTTCTTCCATATTAGCCCTTAATAATGACATCTTTTGTCTTTACATCATTACCAATGTTTTCTTTTTCAACACTTCCTTGTCCAACCATGACTACCATGACAGAAGTATCATAACCTTGTTCTTCAATCTTTTCTCTATCAAAAGAGATGATCTTCTGCCCTGCTTTAACTTTGCTATTAACAGCAGCATAAGACTTAAAACCTTGACCATTCAAATTAACAGTATCAATACCAATATGAACCAATACTTCCTTGTCATTGTCCATTTTAATACCAAAAGCATGTAAAGTAGGAAAGATCATTGTTAATGTCCCACTAGCAGGACTACAAACATCATTGTTTGTTGGTTTAACCAAGAAACCATCACCCATTAGCTTACCAGCAAAAGTCTGATCTTTACTATCAGTAATATCTAAACACTTACCATCACAAGGTGCACAGACATCATTCGTATTACCTTTTTTAAATATATTAAACATGTTAACACTCCATTTCCTTAAATTCATACTGCTATATGCTACCACAAAAAAGCAATAAACAAAAACACTTTTTAACGATATTTGTTACTAATATTTTATATTTGCTCACGTAAATAAAAAGACCACCATAACGATGATCTTAATACTCTCTTGACGATTGATAATGATATTAACGTTTTGAGAATTGTGGAGCTTTTCTTGCTTTCTTTAAGCCATACTTCTTTCTTTCTTTAGCTCTTGAATCTCTAGTTAAGAATCCTGCAGATTTTAACTTTGGACGATAATCGTCTACTACTTCCAATAAAGCTCTAGAGATAGCATGTCTCATTGCTCCTGATTGACCAGTCAATCCACCACCGTAAACATTAATGTTTACATCGTATTGACCGACAGTTTCAGTTACTTCAAATGGTGCTTTAACTACCATTCTTAAAGTCTCTAATGGTAAATATTCTTCTAATGACTTACCATTAACTTGGATGTTTCCAGTGCCCGGTACCAAATAAGCTCTTGCTACTGAAGTCTTTCTACGACCAGTACCTTGGTATCTAACAGTATCTTTTTTCTTAGTTGCCATAATTCCTGATCCTCCTAACCTTCAATCTTTAACTCAACTGGTTTTTGAGCTGTATGTGGATGTTCGCTTCCCTTGTATACAAATAAATGAGTACGTTGTACATCACCTAACTTACTGTGAGGTAACATACCATAAATAGATTTTTCAACCCATTCAACTGTGTACTTTTCTTTCATTGTACGCATTGTTCTAACACGTAATCCACCTGGGAATTGAGAATGGTGATAGTAGTTCTTAGTTTCTAACTTGTTACCAGTTACGACGATCTTGTCGGCATTAATAACAATAACATAATCTCCACAATCAACATTTGGTGTGTACGTAGGTTTGTTCTTGCCTCTTAAAACAGATGCAACTACGGTTGATAAGCGACCTAAAGTCACGCCTGCTCCATCGACAACATACCATGTACGAGTAACTTCTGCTGGTTTAAGCATCGTTGTTTGACGCATAATTTTCTTGTCCTCCTAATCAAAATGTAGTTTCCGGGGCTACTTTTTGTCGTAAAGTGACATATACTATTTTAGAAATCTAAAGGCTGATTGTCAATTAAAAAACCAAAAATTGCCAAAGAAAAAGTCTCATAAACTAAGCAAGCATTCACCTTTTAAATTCCAATAAAATCCTTATATTCTTTTATTCTTTGACTACTAGTCTTATTATTATTTTCGACAAAACGCAACATAGACATGTCAAAACTTTTCATGATAAATAGTTCATCCCTTGTATCACACAAAGCATTATGGGCCTCATTTTGTACCTTTCCGGTAATCATATGTAACATAGATTCCACGCCATAGTTTGACATCATCTTTCCCGTCTTATAAGTATCAATATATTTTGGTACAAAAGGATTATATTGTCGATACATCGTAGTCTTCATAATATCTATCCACAAATAATCCGAAAGTTCAGGAAGATGATTTTCATCAAATGAAGAATTATAAGCAAAAATATAGCGAACATGGTATTTACGTAAGATACTCTTTAATTCCTTTATTATCTGCTCTCTAGTAGATTCATTATCAATCTTAGCCTTATTATCTCTCAAAACACCAGAAAACATCCCACCACTATAGCACTCTGGAGAGATCAAACCATAGTATTCCTCTTTAACATCATATGTATTATCTTCAGCGATGATCATACCAATAGACATTACTTCATCAAACCAATTAGTTTCCGTATCGATCAAAGCAAATATTTCATTCATAAATTGACATTACTCTTTCATTTACAGTTGTTCCAAGCACAAGTAATACAACATTGCTACTATTGTATAAACAGAATAGAAATTGTAATCACCATCATGAGCATCCTTGATGATCTTTCTTACTTCTTCTTTATCTAATAAGCTATAACCTTCAAAACATTCAACATCTTCACAACCATTTTGAGTAGCTTTAGACAAGTCACTAGCATAAGCTAATACCATCGCATTACTTTCATCAGTTAAACCAGGCGAAGAAAACATTAATGGTGATAATATCTCTAAACTATCAACATCCAGTCCAGTTTCTTCCTTTATCTCTCTTCTAGCAGCAGTTAAGACATCTTCATCTTTTTCAATAAGACCAGCAGGAACTGATAATATGTTTTGACCAATAGGTAATCTATACTCATGATTAAGGTATAGTTTACCATTAACGATCAAAACTACTCCAACTCCATCAGCTTTAGATCTTTCTAATTCTTTTTCATTTTTCTTTACTGCTAATTCTTCTTCATCTTTCCTACTAGCAATATAGTAATGAGCATTCTTTTGAAAGTTAAGATCATATAACTTAACAAACTTAGTACCATATAACAATGTTGTCTTATCTTTATCAATATCTTTTCTCTTCATAACTAATACACATAACTTTCTACTGTTTTTTCTTGTCCAAGTCCTCTAAAATACATCGTATATTCATCAAAATATTTATATCCTGCTTTTAAAATCGTCCTTTGACAAGCTATATTCTCTTTAAAATGATCAGCAAATACATGATCATATTCTTGCTTTAAGAATTTTGTGATAAATATCAATGCTTCGCTACCATACCCATTTCTTTGATAATCTTTACCAACGCAAAATCCTACAGAAATGTTATTACTATCTTTATATTCACCACTATCTAAAACATAATCGTTTATCCTAAAATAACCAACAAGTTGTTTATCTCTAAATAAGCCAATTGCCTTACCTTCTTCCGTAAATGTCTTAAAAAAGTAAGGAAACATCTCATCATCAATCACTTTAAAACCTGCAGGCTCACATACTTCTTTATCTTTTAAAATCTCTTTCAAATCAAGTCTATCTCTATCATCGATGATACGATAATTTAATTTATCAGAACTAAGACCATTTATCTCGCTTAATAACATTTTAGCCTCCTAATATATTAAACAAAAAGAAAATTATTCCACGCACAGTATATCACAACTTATTACTTTATTAAAAACCTTTCAACATTCTACATATTTTCTCTTTTAAATCACTTGATCTGCTAACGCAAAAAAGTGTTGAACAAGCTATTTTCTAGCCACATTCAACACTTTTCCTTAATCCTTATTTTAGATATCCTTGTCGTGCTCTTACACCAAAATGCTCTTCCAACTGATGCATCTGTTCATCAGTAATAGTATTGACTAGTGGTAAATGAGCGATCTTCATATATATTTCTGCTGCTTTTTCAGCCGTTTCAATTAGTCCAAAAGTTTCATCAAGATCCTTTCCTGCACCATAAATACCATGCTGGGCCCAAACTACAAGTCGAGCAGTCTTCATTTTTTCTGCCGTAGCTATACCGATCTCATTAGTACCACAAAGCATCCAAGGTAAGACATTGACACCATCTGGGAAAACAACTATACATTCTGTACACATCTGCCAAAGCGTACGAGTAAATTTTATCTCATCAAGACTATGAATATAAGTCATCGCAAGAAGATTTGCGGGATGACAATGCATGACTACCCGATTTTTAGGGTCAACCTTTAGTCTTTCAGCATGACTCATCATATGAGCAGGAAATTCAGAAGTGAATTTACCTCCATCAGCAAATCCCCAAAGAAGTTGTGCCTTCTCACCATCATTTACCAGTTTAACTAGACCAAGATTGACTTCAGGTGCATATTGCACATTCTTAAAATATTTACCCGTACCAGTAACAAGAAAATATTTCTCATTGAGATCTGGGCAAGAAAATCCCGTATCAATCTCTCTCAATACACTACCATCAATATATTCTTTGATATCTTCTTCATCTAATAGTAAGCTAATGTTGCCACCATTACGCTCATCCCAACCATGATCATACATATTTGTCGTAGTTCGGATCATTTCCACCATCCATGGTGCAGTTAATATATCTTTCATCGTTTTCTTTCCCCCTTAGCGAGTAATTACATCCACTGGCACATTAAAGATCTTAGCAACCTTTAAAATAGTATCAATATGTCTTCCTACAGCAGCTGCCATGTGATGGGTTGGACCTGCCTCACTCCAACGATTGACAAACTCTCTTGCTCCACAACTGAAACGCGTGCGCATATTAGTATCACCAAACATGAAGATTGGTCCATCTTCATTGACACCTTCAGCAACTACAAACTTAAAATGACCATCTCTGTCCTGAGTGATAGCAAGATATGTTACATCTCCTATAGGAGGATAAAACTGAGTCAAATACCCACCTCCTGTTTTACCATGGAATACTGGTACGATCTTCATCGTTGGTTTTCTTGCTTGAGAAATATCAGCATCCCCTGAACCAGAATGACCAATGATACAGATATCCTTATCAAAATCAATCGAATACATCTCACTGAGCTGACCAGTATTAGAAATTGTCTTAAGTATGCTCATTGCCATGGCAACCTTAATATCCCCTTCCACAGCACAAGCAGTGCCTTGCTTAATGAGCATAGAGAAAGCTGGGATCAACATTGAATCCAACTTCCCTGCTATACCTTTGGCAAAACCATCATAATGAGAAGCAATAAAACCAATCTGCTCATCCTTGACCCATTTCTCAAAAGCGACCACATATTTAGCCATGTCCCAAACAGTTTCCACAGTAGCACCACCCTCGATATCGAAAGTGTTCAAAATATCTTCAGCTTTATCGCGAATAACAACTTCATCATTAACATTATCGGCAATTGCCCACATCTTTTCCCAATCAAACTGTTTAGTATACACCCACATTCTGTGGTAAAGATTAGTTTCATCAATATAAAGGTCCATCATGCCAGGATAAGGGCGTCCGATCTGAGCAAGGTTCGTATCACGGAAACGTCGGCGAACTTGAGCTGCTTTACACCAGTCTTCAATCTCTTTTTGAGCTGAGTCATCGTCAGCTTCTACTACACCAGTAATGACAGCATGACGCTTGCCGGCGCGTTCTAGATCAGCTACCATTTCACCAACTGCACCACAAGCATACAGTGTGCCTAACCAAGTTGGTGTATCAGTATTAGCATAATCTGGAGCCTTCTTTTTTTGTAAATTCACTAAAACCACTGGTACATCCAAGTCTCTAACAGCAGGTAGCATATTATAAGAAGTCGCATAAGTCAAAAGCTGCATGATGACTAGATCCACATCAGCACAGCGAAACTTGTCCCCTGCTTTTACAGATTGTTCCTTTGTTGTAACAATTCCACCATCGATCAATTCCACAGAATCAGGAATTCGTTTTTTAAAATCAGCATATTGTCCTTTAAATTCCTCGACTAATTGTGGGAATTGAGGCAGATATGCTCCAAGAGCAATAGCAAACACGCCAACACGTGCTTTAGTTTCCACTAACATCACATAACCTCCATTTGAATCTTTATATTTCCTAAAGCCGTTGCCTCAATAGGTAAAGCAATGACCTTTTTTCCTGTTACTTTCTCAGTCAATTCATTGAGAAAGTCATTTTTAGCTCCACCGCCAACAATATATAACCTCTCATAAGTATGACCAGTGTTTCTTTCTAACTCTTTTAAAGCTATAGCATAACTTTGGGCAAGGCTCTGATAAGCACAGCGAAAATAATCACCAACACTTTTTGGCTTTTCAACCAATGCATCATCAAAAGCTTTTTTCATACTAATAGGAGAAAGAAATTCCACAGCATTGGCATCAACCGTATTCTCATAGTGACTTTCCCTTGCCATATTAACGATATTGTAAAACGACATCTCTGGACAAAGCTCATCCTTTAACCGATTCACAAGCCACATACCCATGATATTTTTTTGATAACGATTATAGCCAACACCACCCTCATTAGAATAGTTAGCAATTCTACTTGCTTCATCCATAATAGGTTTTATTGTCTTCACCCCTAAAAGTGACCATGTCCCAGAAGAAATGTAAGGATAATTTCCCTCCATAGGAATACCTTCAACTGCTGAAGCTGTATCATGAGTAGCACACAAGACACACTTTATGCCATCATATTCACCAAGTAGGGTTGTTGGTGCTTGTAACTTTTTAAAAAGGTAAGTAGGCAAATCAAGTGCAGAAATGATATCCTTGTCAAATTCTCCACTTCTACCATTGACCATTCCAGTTGTAGTGGCATTAGTATATTCCTTAACTTTCTTGCCACAGAGTTTCCACAAAAGATATTCCGGTATCATCAAAAAATCTGTCACACCATCAAGTCTTCCAGCACATTTATCGGCATAAAGCTGATAAAGGCTATTAAATGGTTGAAATTGACATCCAGTTTTCTCATATAGTGTCGAAAAAGGAATGATCTCATGCACCTTAGCAATAACTTCTTCAGTTCGATCATCACGATAAGCATACACAGGATAAACTTCTTTTTCACCTCGTAAGAGCACATAGTCAACACCCCAAGTATCAATAGATAAACTGATGATATTTGAAAACTCTTTTTTTGCTAGCTCAATACCCTTCTTCACATGAGATAGAAGGGTATTTACATCCCAACAAAGATGGCCATCTTGTTGATGTACACCATTTGGAAAACGATAGACTTCCTTAGTTTTCAACTTTTCATCCTCATACCAACCAACAATGTGTCTACCTGAAGAAGCACCAATATCAATAGCAAGATAATAGTTCATATACTTCACCCTTTTATCATCTTCCAAATTCCCCGGAAGAAATGTCCATTTGCCATTTCTAACATTCCAGGTAAAACTCCACCCTTCATGCCGCCAGAAATCTGCATAGTACGTAATGGCGAACCAGCTGAAGAGTTCATCAACATACGGAAATCTGGATTCTCATAATCTTTTTTACCACCAAAGCCCTTAGCAATAGTAGCCTCTACTGCCTTGAACATGATCTTCATGATCAAACTATAATCTTTCATTTCAATAACAGTATTATCCATTGTGAAACAACCTTTTTTTAAGACAGGAGCAACATATTTTTTGCCTAACATAGTTTCCCAATCCTTTTGATTTGGTTTACCAGCACAAGTCTCATACCACAATCCTTTCTGATCATCAGCTACTTCCAGTATTTCTCCATTTATATCAATTTGTTCAGATAATCCTGCTACTTGTATAGTGTAAGTACCACTTGGAATTTTCCAACCATCTTGCCAAACAGCAAAGCTACGATCAGAAAGTTCTAAAGATACTCTCTTGCTTTCATGCGGTTGTAAGTACACTTTTGTAAATTGTTTCAATTCTCTTATTGGTCTATGGATCCCATTTTGTGGTGCAACCACATAAAGTTGTAGCACCTCTCCACCAGCACAATCTCCCGTATTAGTGATGGTAACAGAAACCATCTTATCTTTTATTTCTAAATTTGTGTAAGCAAAACTTGTATAGCTCAAACCAAAACCAAATGGCCAACGAACTGGAACATTAGCTTTTTCATAATAACGATAACCTACATAAATACCCTCTTGATACAATGCATCTTCTGTCTTATCGTAAATTTCAGAGGAGGCAACATCACCATAAGTATATGGCCAACTTTCTGTTAATTTCCCTGATGGACTAACTTTACCATAAAGTAAATCAACGATTGCTTCACCACCTGCTTGTCCTGGTAGTCCCATATACAAAATAGCTTTAACGCTATCTGCCCAAGGGCACTCTACAACGCTGCCACAAAGTAATACGACCACAGTATTAGGATTAACAGCACTCACTTCTTCGATCATACGAATATGTCCCTGCGGCATTTTCATATCATCACGATCAAAGCCTTCAGATTCATACTTTTCTGGTAATCCTGCAAATATCACAACAACATCAGCCTTTTTTGCTGTTTCAATAGCTTCAGCAATCAATGCATCAGTACTCTCACCTTTATCATCACAACCACTAGCATATAAAGCATTTGATAGTTGATCTAATGGATTAGATAGTTTCGTTGGATTGATATGACTAGAGCCTGCACCTTGATAACGCATTTGCTTAGCCATTGCTCCTATAACAGCAATCTTATCATTTTTTCTTAGTGGCAAAATGTTATCTTCGTTTTTCAATAATACTGCTGCTTCAACAGCCGCTTTCTTAGCAAGTTCATGATGTGACTTGTAATCGCAATTTGTCTTTTCCTTCAGTGTTTCGGCTGCACGAAATACTAGTTTCAATACTCGAGCTGCACTGTTATTTACACATTTTTCCGATAAAGTTCCTTCTCTAACTGCAACAAGTGCCTCTTTTTCCATATAGTCACTACCACCAGGCATACTTAGATCACAACCTGCCTTAAAAGACTCAATACGATCATTCATACCACCCCAATCGGTAACTACCATGCCATCAAATCCCCATTCATCACGAAGAATATCCGTCAATAATCCCTTGTTATCTGAACAATGAACACCATTGATTTTTGGATAGGCACACATGACTGTCGATGGTTTACCTTCTTTTACAGCTATTTCAAAAGCTGTAAGATACATTTCACGCATGCTACGATCATCTATTACAGAATTAGATGTGAATCGACTTTTTTCTTGTGAATTAAGGGCAAAATGCTTAAGACTTGTACCAATACCCTGAGATTCCATACCTTTGATAAATCCTGCTGCTAATTTGCCAGATAGATAAGGATCCTCGCTGAAATATTCGAAGTTCCTTCCACAAAGTGGATTACGTTTAAGATTTGCTCCAGGGCCAAGAACTAGTCCCACACCTTGATCTTTTGCTTCTTGTCCAATCGCCTCAGCAATCTGTTCTAAAAGTTTTGGATCCCAACTTGCTGCTGTACTCACTTCTGCAGGAAAACAAGTTGCTTGACGCGATTTATTTATGCCAAGCATATCTGAAAGGTTTTCTTGCTTACGAAGACCATGAGGGCCATCACACATAAATAATGCCGGAATACCATATTTTTCATATTTTTTACTTTCCCAGAAAGTTGCACCAGAACACAAAGCGATCTTATCCTCAAGTGTCATAGAATCAATGATCTTATCTATATAACTATCATTCATAACTTATCCTCCAATTTTTCTTTAATAAAATTGTATCTATAAATACTCTTGCGATGATAATAGCCAGTAACATGAAGAAAGCTCCTGCTGTCACATCCGATGCAAAATGAGCTCCTAAAACGATCCTTCCAACACCGATGACAATTGTCCACAAAAGTCCACCAACAAAGAAATATATACGTTTTCCTTTAAAACTTTCAAACACGTCACAAAGTAGCATGTAAAGAAAAGCTCCTGCTGCTTTAGCAGTATGTCCCGAAGGGAAAGAATCTCCACCAACTTTCGAAGCATGTAGCTTATACCAAGGGCAATAATCAGAATATGGTGCGACAAGATCACGCATACGTGGCCTATCCCAAATAATCTTAAACACATTTACAAATAATTCTTGTAGTAATACACTTACAACTACGATTAGTGCAACTCGTATTAATTCTTCACGATGCAAAGAAAGCAGTTTTTTAGCCATAAACAAAGCACCTATGCCTATAACTGTCCCAAGTACTCCACCTAAGATCAGAGCAAGTTTTGTACTTACATATTTTATCGAGAAGAAAAAGATAAAAAATCCATATTCAAATACTCCAATAAAACAAATCACTGATCCTAATGTACTCCAAAATGTTTTCTTTTTTGATCTTCCCACAAATAATATTGCAAAAGAAATCATCGTAATAAGATCAAGAGGAATTTCACTAGAGATCTCCGCAAACTTACCATAGCTACTATCCATATTTAAAAGGGCCAAAGAAATATCTAAGTCAAAAAAGGCAAACACACTCATCAAGATGACAAAAGAACAGATCAATACCAAAAGGTATTTTTTGTTAGAGTTAGATCCTCTCAATTCAGTCATTCTTTCTACCTCGATTCATATATTTTTGTTGATGCACACTGCGAATATACCACTCCATTTGGCAAACGAACTTCTGCCGAACAGTTTGCAGGAACAGTTATTGTGTATTTAAAACCTTCATCAGTTTTTTGCCAACAACTTTCTACCTCGCCGTAAATACTATTGTATATAGCCTTAGCATAGGTAAAATGTCCACCTGGACAAGGAGTTATCGTAAAATGATTTTTCTCGTCCACCTTAATACCACACATAGTTTCAAATAACCAAGCGACCATTGCACCTTTAGAGTAGTGATTAAGTGAACCAATACCACCGTTCTTACTATTTGGACCTTCCCAAGCTTCCCAGATAGTAGTAGCACCATTTTTTGGCATGCTCAACCAACCAGGGATTTCTTCATTTTCTAATAGTTTGTATGCTAATTCTGGTTCAATACGAGTCAATACATCCAAGATAAGAGGTGTAGACAAAAAACCTGTACCAAGACGCCAATCAAAATGTTCCAAAGCCCTGATCAGTCTAGTTTTCGCATAATCCGTCTGTTGTTCATCAAGTAATCCAAAAGCTAAAGGTCTTACTAGTTGGGCTTGACGATCAGTATCTAGCGAGTAACCATCGGTTTTTCTTAGAGCCTGATAACTTTTTCGGCAATGATCTGCAAACTTTTGATAAGAGTTTGCTTCCGTATTATTACCAAGAGTCCTCTCAATTTCAGCCATACAATCCATTACGTGAGTTGTATAGGCGGTTGCTACTTCTGGATGAGGAATAGCACAATCTTTCCAAGTCATATGATGAACACTCTCGGGTTCAGCCCACTCACCATAGGCTTGTCCAGCATTAGAAAGATATTTTCTCTCTTCTCCATGAAGACCTGTGCTCTTAGCAGTAGGATACCATTTACCACAACGATCCTGCATGAACTTTGCGTAACGACGCATTCCAACTAGATATTTTTTCAAAACTTCTGTATCACTATATTGTTTCCATAAAACATATGGCATTAATACGCCAGCATCGGCCCAGCCAACAGAACCATTCATGGCATTCATATAAAAATCTGTGCCACCTTCAGGTGCGATCTGAGGTAATTTGCCATTTTTCTTTTGCCAATCATAGACATCATTTAGATATTTCTCAGCAAATGGTAAATAGTCAAATAGATAACTTGCTGTTAAGCAGAATATTTGAGCATCACCAGTCCAGCCATGACGCTCTCTTGTCGGGCAGTCAGTTGGCAAATCAGCATGATTGTTCTTAGCGCTCCAAATTGTATTCTCAACGAATTTATTTAAAAGCTCATTAGAACTTTCAAAATAGCCTGTACGTTCCATATCAGAATATACAGCAATAGCACTGAAGTCTTCTGCATTATATCTCACATCTGATTCCACTAAAACATATTGAAAGCCAAATATAGCAAAAGTTGTTTTATAGTGGTTTTCGCCTTCCTTACAAGTATAGATGACTTCTTGACGAGGAGTAACAAAATCCTTATGTGAGAGTTGAATGTTCTTCTGTGTGAACTCTCCATTCTCATCTAAAAGTTCCCCAAAACGTAGTTTAATTTTTTGCCCAACATGAGCATTTAGTTTAAACTGCACATATCCTGCGATATTCTGACCAAAGTCTAACACTGTCTTACCAGTTGGAGTATGGATTATTTTCGCTGTTAGTTTTTCATGCTCCGTAACAAAAACATTGTTTGAACTAGTAGGTATGACTGAATGGCTTGTAAGCTTAGCTTTGCTACCATAAGTCGCTGTGACATTAGCATCAACGATCTCACCATCCTTGTTATCAGCAAAACGGATAGGACCATCATTAGACCAATCCCAACTATCATCGGTGATGATTTTTTGAACACTACCATCTTCACAAGTGATCTCTAACTGGGCTAATAGTTTTGTCTCTGTACCATATTGATTGCGGATACCCCAAGCACCACACGAGCCACGATACCAACCATCGGCAAGTTGAACACTCAATGTGTTACTTCCACTATTCAACATATCCGTCACATCATAAGTTTGATATTGAACTCTCTTACGATAATCAGTGATACCAGGTGCAAGAATGAAGTTTCCTGCTTTTTTATCATTTATCCTTGCCTCATACAGACCACAAGCAGTGATATATAAGCGAGCCTTTTTTATGTTGAAACTTTCAAAACTTTTACGGAAGCAATCCACAGGATAACGATCTTTTTTGTGGACTTTGTAATTACCGGTGATCCACTTTGCTTTCCATTGGTCAATTCCAGTTTCAAAACTAGCTTTCGACCAATCACCAACAGTATCTGACTCATCCCATAGTCGCACTTGCCAAAATACCTTAGTTTTTGCTGAAACAGGTTTACCACCCCAATTAACGCACATTGAATCACTTATTGTTTTGCCATTATCCCAAAGCACATTTTCAAGATCATCCTTGGCTATTATTTGATAAGCTGTCTGCTTATTGCCTGATTCACAATTCCAAAAAAGACGAGGAGAAGAAAAATCTACTCCAATAGGATCAAACAAGTGTTCTGTTTTTAGCCTAATTGCTTTCATGAACTACCTCCTGACGAGCTTTGATCTCGGCCTGTTCTTTTTCAATATTTTTCTCAACATTCAAGAATAGCAATAGTACAGCAAGAATAATACCCGTGATCGCTTCTAATCCAACAAATCCAAAGGTGATCACACTCTTAACTGCAGCAGTCTGTTCAGCAGCAACTGTGATGCCATTTACAATCTCAGGAGCAACATATCCACTTGAAGCAAGTAGTCCATTAAATGCACCAGTACAGATACCTACCATGGCGCAAGCGATAAGGTTATACACACTCATAGCTAGGCCATCACAACGGAAGCCAGACTTCCACTCTAAGTGATCAAGTACATCAGCAAATAACGCCATAAATACATAAGAACAAGGAAGTCCACCAATGTTCTTAATGAATTGTCCAACAAGCATAATGATCATATTTGTTGGAAATAACCAACAAATTGCACTACCTAAAGCATAAAGCACAAATCCAGCTGCTGTGACATTTCTTTTGCCAAATTTTTTTGCTAGTGGCCATACCGCGAAAATACCAATACCCATAGGAATGCCACCAATAACTGAGATAAGTGTTTGAGTTATACCATCATTGTATGTTCCTAACACATAGTTACAGAAATAAACAAGACTCATATTCTTGATACTAGTACCAAAAGTATAAATAAGAAAATAAACATAAATGATGATTATATACTTATCTGTAAAAATTGCTTTAAGCTGCTTAGCAAAAGGAATAGGTTTCTCATCATTATCTAACGCCTCAAGGGTAACACGTTCCTTTGTAAAGTAGTACTCAAGAAGAGTAAGTGGTAATGCTAATGCAGATAAGATGCTCATAAGTGCGATCCACTTACCTCTATCTGCTCCGATCATAGGCATGATCACCATTGGGAATACAAGTGCTACAAGAATGCCACTCATCATGATAGTAGCAATCTGATTGAAAACACTGAGACTACCACGCTGAGTGGTATTTCTCGTAGATAATGGCACCATTAGATTATGACTCATATTGAAAATAGTATAAGCGAACGAATAAAACAGATTATAACTGACCATGACCCAAATGGCTTGAACAGTCTCTGAACCACTTGGCACAGTAAAAAGTAAGATACCTGTGATAGTCAGTAAAGGTGCAGAAAGTAATAGCCAAGGACGTGCCTTTCCCTCGCTTGTACGAGTACGATCGATGATATAACCCATGATCACATTAGTGATTGCATCTATGATCTTTGAAATTATCGGAAATACTACAAGAAATGCCCCACCCCAAAGTGTAGTGAGTTTTAGAACATCTGTGTAGTAAACATTTAGATAAGTTGCTAGTACTGCATTAAGTAGTAATGCCCCCGCAGGTCCAATAAGATACCCCAGCCATTTTTCAGCAGGTTTTACTTCATCAGTATGGATCTTAGTGTGAAATATTTTGTTTTCCATGAACTTTTGCTTTGCCATTGTTGTTTCCTCCCATATTTTTATGCAAAAGTGCCGAAGATTTATAGTCTACGGCTATTCTTCGTTGAAAGTATATCACAGCCATTTTTTATAAACTTGCTCATTTGTAATTGAATTGATATAATTGTATCATCTTTTGGAGGGAAGCAAATGGAAAATATCGATCTACAATATTTATGTACAACAATTGGAAATCTAGCAGGAATACCAATACGTATTTTCGAAAATGGCAAACAGACCTTTTACTATTCTGTCATATATCTACCAAAAGATCCTATGCTACTATGCAAAGATGAAATTTTTGCGATCACAGATCATGTAGGCTATTGCATCACACCACAATTTCATTACTATGGTGTTGTCAACTGTCAACAAATAAAGATCGTTGTGGGACCAACTAGACAGATCATCGAAACAGAGCAAGAGCTTCGTGAACTTGCCTTTCATTTGGATTTATCATCCGATGAGGCGAATGCTTTGATAGCTGGTATTCGCAACATTGTGCGTATGCCAATTGAAAGTATCCTTCAAATGTTATGCACAATAAATTATGTATTAAATGGTGAGAAGCTGAAGTTAAAAGATATCAGCATCCGAGAAAATGAACAAGCAGAAATCATTCTTCAACAAGAAAAACAACATGCTAAAGAAAGTTTTTCCAACACTTTAGCAAGTGATCAACCACCGACAGAACATAATACCTATGATATAGAACAACTTCTTTTACGTATGGTACGCAAAGGAGATAGTGCAGCATTAAGAGAATGGCTTGGCTCAGCTCCAGCCATCCGAGGAGGTGTCCTAGCAAAAGAGCCATTGCGCCAAAGAAAGAATCTTTTTATCGTCACAGCAACACTAACCTCTCGTGCCGCGATCCAAGGAGGTATGCAGATAGATGATGCTTTCACTCTCAGCGATTCTTATATTCAACATTGTGAACTATTGAGTACAGATGAAGATATCACAAACCTACAATATCGTATGCTTTTAGATTACACCGAACGAGTAGAAAGGTTATGTCATGGTAAAACGCCTTCTAAACTAGTGATAGATGTCGCAAATTATGTCCAACACCATCTTTCTGATGCCATCAAAACTGAAGACATCGCAAAAGCATTGTATATGAGCCGACCATATTTATCAAAGAAGTTCAAGGAAGATGTAGGAGAAAATATCACAGACTTCATTCTGAAAGAAAAAACAGAGGAGGCAAAAAGGCTTCTTCGTTATTCGGATAAACCTCTGACTGCGATCGGATCATATCTTGGCTTTTCTTCTGCTAGCCACTTCTCCCGTGTTTTCAAAACATATGTTGGCACTTCGCCAAGCGACTATCGTGAAAAGCATCAGTGAAGTTTCTACTCCAGTTTTCTTATTTTCTATGCCCTAACTTATTGAAACTATTAGAAATATAATAGTCATAAAAATCAATATATGGTTTTCTATTGATCGTATCATCAGTGGATATAAAAGTGATGATATTTCTTATCACTTTCTCAGCTGTCTTGACACTTATTAAATCACATTCTAAAGCGATACAATGGAAAAAGATCCTATTAAACTTATAATCATCTTCCTTTGCGTAATTATTTAAATAGATAAGTTTACTAAAAGTATCCTTTTTATCTTTACAGAAAACCACCCAAGTCAAAATGCCATAATGCAAATTACCTAAGGTTATCTTTAGTGCGTCTATCTGACTTAAAATATCATTGTTTGTAACATTTTCTTTAAGTAACTTCTTTAAGTTATTTAAACTAGTATACTTATGATCATAAATGTAATCTTCCATATAAACTGTTGAAAAAGCTCGATGATAGATCCTAGAAGGAATAACAACTTCCTCATAAAAATGATGAGAATCTTCATTAGTAAAAAGATAATCTACTTGTAATGGTTTAACTTGCTTTAAATCAATATCAGGTAACAGACAGTCACTATAGACTAAATGATCATACTCATATATTTTCTTGCTGAATAAATCGTTATAAGACAAACAATCGATCTTATCAATGACTTCTAACCAAGAATTCTCGATCCTTCTTTTTAAAGAACGACTATTGATCTTTCCAAAAGGAGTATAAACAGCGATATCAACTTTCCTACCGATATTATTGATGCTTCTTATCAAAGAATAAACTAAGAAAGCACTCCTAAAGAAAGAAGAATTACCATAATGAAAATCTAGTTTCTCCCCAATATAACTAATGATCCTATCCGTTATCGCAATAGATAAGCCAGATTGGCTTATCGTATTGACAGAAGAAGCACTTAAACAATTGTTATAGATATTAAATTTAGCTATCAGATATAACCTTAAGATATCAGCTTTAAGATACTTATCTAAATAACTACTATCACTACTACCTATAACATATAACTTGTCCAATAAGTCATAAACCCCTCTTGTTAATTCATCACTTTTATCATCAGCTAACTTATCATAATTTTCTTCTATCAAGTTTAAACATTCTAAAGTAACAACTAACATTACCCATTTCTTTTCATCAGAACTATATCTAATATCTAGACAATGTTCTAACTTGTCTATTAACCCAAAAAGATCAATACAACCAGTTAGTCTATCTAATAATTCATTTTGTTCATCATTAAATTCTACTTCATGTTTTTTAACAATACGATCATAAGAGACTAAGATCATTAATGCTAATCTTAAGAGGGCCGATTGAGCTATCTCTTTATCAATAGTGATGAAATAGTCAGTAATGATATTTTCCACCTCTTTGATCTTAACTAAGATAGTATCGTTAAAATCCCTTTGAGAAAGGCTATTGTAAAAGATATCAACACAACAACAACGATATTTAACCTCTTCTCCTGAGATAAACATACCATAATGTGGCCTGCTTACTAATTTTAGTTCATATGGTTCTAGTTGTTTACGGATATTACCTAAGATATTAGTGATGGTTCTTTTATTGACAAATAGTTTACTAGTAAGTTTATCAACCTTAACATAATCATTAGCTGTAAATAACTCTAATAAGATGCTCTGACTATTTTTCGAAAGAGATAAACTAGCATCAAAGATATCTGTATATCTACCTTTCATATCTCTGATCATCTTTTCTTTTTTCTCATCCGATATTTCTAAAAAGAAACCCTCATTCTTTTTAAAAGAGATATGCAAGTCATCTTTATACTCATCATTGATCACTCTAACATCTTCTCTGATCGTCCTTTTAGTCACTTCCAAGATATTAGTAAAATGATCATAATCTAATGGTCCATCTTGTGATAAGAGATCAAAAAGGATGATCTTCTGCCTATAATTCTGACTCATGACTAATCCTTTCAACCATTACCTTATCCTCCAATTGCTTATTCAATTATAACCCAACCCCAATAAAAAACGCGAACATTATCGCGTTTATAACATTTCTTTACCAGCTATATAAGTCTGTATAGGTTCAAATGCCTCATCTAATACCACTATATCAGCATCATAGTTTTCTTTGATATAACCCTTACGATCAGAATAACCTAATAAGGTAGCAGGATTACAAGTAACAGAATTGATTGCTGTTACTACATCAATATGAGCTTGCCTTATCTCTCTTTTTAGTAAAACATTTAATCTATTGACTGAACCATCTAATGTGCCATCTTTTAATCTAGCTACATTTTCATCAACAATAAATGTCTCACCATTTATCACATTCTCGCCCATCGGTAAACCTTTTAAGTCCACTGAATCAGTAACCGTGATAAGCTTATCTTTACCTTTAACCTTAGCTAAGATATGAGCAGCCTCAAAAGAAACATGAACGCCATCACCAATAAGTTCAGCATATGCATCATCAAAATACATTGCTGCTCCTACTGTTCCAGTTTCCCTATGATGTAATCCCTTCATACCATTAAAAGTATGCGTGAAGCTTTTAGCACCAGCATTAATCGCTTCTTCACATTGTTTAAAGCTTGCTCCAGAATGACCAATAGCTACTTTGATACCTTTAGAAACACAATATTTGATAACACTCATATCAGTTAACATTTCTGGAGCGAGCATTACATAGATTAGTCTATTATCACTTGCTTCTAAATACTGATCAATGATCTCTTTAGTAGGGATCAGATAATTCTCCCAACTTTGAGCACCTCTATAATCAAAAGATATAAAAGGTCCTTCACTATAGATGCCTAAGATATTACTACCTTCATAACCTTCCTTTACAGCTTGAGCAATATTTCTCATGCCTTCTAATACTTGTTTATGGGGAGCACTACTGGTTGTAGGGCAAAAAGAAGTAACGCCCTCCGTTGGTAAATACTTAGCCCATTTCTTAACCCAGGCAACCGTTGCACGATTACTATCACAACCGCCATAACCGTGATTATGGATATCAATGAGCCCTGGTAGTATCATCGCATTATCATAATCTTTAACATCTTTAAATAAGCCATAAGGATAAATACCCTTGATCTTTCCCTCTTTGATCTCTATCTGTAATGGTTGAAATTGTTCTTGATAATATACTTTCTTACTTTGAATTATCATAATTACCCTCTTTTCTAACAATTAAATTCTATCATCAATATTTTTTTATTCAGTAAATATAGTTGACTATCACAAGGAAAAAAATTGCGTATTTCTTTTATTGAAGATAAGAGATAATTGTGCTACATTTTAGTTAACAGAAATAACTAAAGAAAGGAGTTAATATCTATGCGTTATGCATTTAGCAGGATCGTGATCGATCCAAATAAGCCAGTCAAACAATCAGGTCACCTTCAACAAGTAAACCCTATTAGTAAAGTCAATGATCACTTACATGCAAGGGTATTTGCTTTAGAAGATGATGAAAAGATCTTCATCAATATCAGTTGTGATGTCTTAGGTTTCTTATACAATTACACAACAGAGATATTAGAAAACATCAAAGATTCATTTGATAAGCCAGTCCATCTTATCCTATCAGCTACTCATACTCATTATAGTGGTGATACAACTAATACTGCTTATCATGATCAATTAGTAGCTCAACTAACTCAAGCAATCAAAGAGTTAAAGTTTACTACAGCAGATCTTACTTATACTTATCGCAAGATCCCATATCAGGAAGTAGGCACTAGTAGGATCACTGATCATCAAGCTTTAGTAATACTAAATCTTGTAGAAATCTTTGATAAAGATAAACTAATTGCTAATATCATCAACTATAATTGTCATCCAACGATCCTATCAGCTGATGAAACAGACTTTTTCTCTGCTGAATATGTTGGTTACTTCTTAGAAAAGTTAACTGAAAAAGAAGATTGTTTCTCTACTTTCCTACAAGGAGCTGCAGGAGATGTCTCAACAAGATTTACAAGAAGTGGTCAACACTATCAGGATGTCATTGAATTAGCTACAAAATTATATGAAAAAATATTAGAGTTAAAGCAAAGCAAAGCAACTCATTATTCGTTAGATAATTTCACCATCAAAGAAAAAGTTATAGAGACTAAATGTAGTTTTGAAGATATCGATCTAAGTAACTTACCAACAAATCTCAGTGCAAGAGAATTAGAAACAATTGAATTTGGCAAGATCGTTCGTAGCAAGCTAAAAGAGCATCCAGAAAAACTACAAAAAGAAATGATCTTGACTAGACTCACCTTAGGTAAGCTCAAGATCATCTTTGCTCCAAATGAATTATTCTCTTACTATTTGTCTCTAGTTAATGATAACAACACAATACTTGTATGTTACAGTAATGGTTATTCACCATATGTCACACCGATAAATAAAACACTATTAACTTATGAAACATTTACTGATGTCTTAACTAAAGAAACTAAACAACAATTAGTAGATACTCTTGTTGAGTTCTCGCAAGGATAAGTAATATCACTTATCCTTTTTTTTGAACCAATCCTTAAATGGATTTTTAATAGACACTTGTAGATTCTTACTTTTGATAGCCAATTCTTCCTTATCACCAATCAGTAAGTTTAATTGACGGAAAGCTTTAGAAGATTGGAAAGTATTCTTATAGATCTCTGTACCATCATTAAGTTTAAAATAGATAGCTTCATTAGCACCATTATTCTTCTTAGCTGTCCATCTTTGAACATCAGCATAATCAATGAAATAAGCTTTAGAGTTATCATCACTATCATAAAGTAAAACACCTTGATCATAAATATCCATGACTGTACGATCTTTAACACAAATAATAGTAACAATATCAATGATCAATATAAATGCCCCTAATACGATAGCAGCCCAATTTAAAGTAGCGATCAAACAAATAGCTAAGATTGCGATGACGATAGTCGCAAAGACAGGTTTATAGCCAATAGATTTGACTTTATTACCCTTAGTCTGTACTTCTGTAATATCTTGATAAATTATCGGATTCATATAATTTATTCCTCTTTTCTAATTACGATTATACACAAAAAATCATTAGATTGGTATATAATATTTTCAAGGAGATCTTAACTTATGATCAAATATATCGCCGGTTTATTATTAGGGGTAGTATTCGTACTATATTCCGTTTACCGTAAGAAAAAACAGGAAGAAGCCCTAAGTCAGATCAGATTAGACCAATATAAGAAAGTGTCTTTTTTCAAACACTATAGTTGGTTACTTGTAGTATTATTTGTTTTTGCCTTATTCTGCTTATACTTCGGCATTAAAGAAGATAATGGTACTTTAGTATCAGTATCAATAGCTATCGCAATAGAAGCAATAAGTGAGTTCATCTATAATAAAAACTACATGAACTTCTACTACAATGATCAAAGATGTATCATTGATGGCAAGCAAGTACTATATTCTAACATCAAACGTTGTTATAAAAACTCTAATATACCACTTGCTAAAGCGACAGTAGAGCTATATAGTGGTGAAAAAAAGTCTTTATATCCATACGCCTTAGATCTGATCAAAGACAAGATCAAATAGTCATAAAAGGAAATCCAAATATAGATTTCCTTTTTTAATAACCAAAATTAACTACATGAGTATTAGACAAATCTATGCCAAAAGAATTATCTATCACATCTTCTTTAGCATTAGTGTTATAAGCTTTATCGCCAATTACAACATATACTTGTGATTGCCCATCAATTAACGTCGCAGTATAAATGAACATAGGCTCTTGCTCTGTGGTTTTATCTGCAAAATTAATCCATTCATTTAAATGATTTGTACTTTCTTTTACTTCCTCTGATGAAGATGTATATGACCATCTAGTTATGACTTCTAGTGTACCATCATCTGCTTGTGTTCCAATGAAGCAATAAACATCTACTCCATCAAGCCAAACTGGAACTGCCCAAAGATAACGATCATCCCCAGAAACATACCATAAGACCGGTGCAGAAACCTTTAATCTATCCCGGTAATCATTTCCAAAATCTTTTCTTAAGTCAATGTTGTAGTCTCCTTTTAGCTCTTCTTTACATAAGTCAATGATCTTATCATCATCAAATGTGCTGTAAGCATAAAAGTTCTTTTCATTTTTGTTACGCCCTACCAAACTAACTAAAGTCAATAACATTAATCCTATAACAACTAATCTTTTCATTTTAAACTACCATCCATTTCTCAACTAAATGCATTATCACACTCTTGTATTGCCCTTCAATTCAATTACATACTAACATTTATATCCACTTATGTCTAACATCAACAATAAATCGTTTTCTTAATTACAAAAAACAGAGCATGCTTTTTACATGCTCTGTCATCACTTATCTTATAGACCGTTTTTAGTCAATAGTTCCAAGAAATTATCTGCTGGATTCATTGTAGTTAACTGACTGATCAATTCTCCACCGCGTAATTCAGCAATTTCTCTATAGATCTTTGCGTCTTCTTCCGTTACAGCAATCGATTTAGTTACCATCTTGTATTGAGTTCCTACGATCGGAGCTGCATTTCCAACATTGACAGTTTTGATCTCAACCCCTGACTTGATAACAGCCAATGCATCACTCGGGAATTTACAGATTACAAACATAACTTCATCTGGATGCTCCTGAGCGTAACGGATAGTTTCCTCGATAGAGAATACATATACTGTATTTCCACGAGCGGCCATCGGTAGAGCCATCTTTTGAATAGGATCTGCTGCGACCTTGTCATTACAAACTATTATCTTATCGGCTCCGATGTTATTCATCCATGTAACAGCAACTTGACCATGGATCAGCCTATTATCTATCCTTAAATGTTTGATCATAGACTATGCCATCCAGCCTACTGCACCTAATACGAATGTTACAACGAATAATACGCCAATAACAAATAATGGTGATTTTTTCTTAGATTTGATTAACCAGTAACAAGCAAATGTTAATGCTAATGGTACGATATTAGGGAAGATTGCATCTAATACTTCTTGTAAAGTCTTAGCAGCAACTGTCTGACCATCGATAGTCATATCATGTCCTAATTTAACAGGTAATGTCTTACCGATCATACTTGGAATGAATCCACCCATTACAGTAACACCTAATACGCTTGCTCCAACTTGTAATTTATCAATTTGTCCAGCACCCTGTACATCACTGATAACGTCAACACCCTTCTTATAACCATAGTTGAATAATGGCCAACGAAGTAAGAATAAAGCTAATAAAGGTAAAGTAGAAGCTAAGATTGCACCAACTGCACTACCTTCGTTTGCTAAACCAGCAGCGATGATATTGAATGGTGGAGCTACTAATACAGCTTGAATAGTATCACCGATACCAGCTAATGGGCCCATTAAGGCAACCTTTAAGCTGTCACCAGTTTCATATTGATAAGACTCTTCCAAAGCAACGTCTGCACCTAAGATAAGGGCACTTGCACCTGGGTGAGTGTTATAGAACTGCATATGTCTCTCTAAGTGACGGCAGCGTTCTTCATTATCAGAATATAATTCTTTGATTACAGGTACCATTGCATAAGCATAACCTGCAGCTTGCATCTTTTCATAGTTCCAGCACCATTGTAATGCCCAGTTATGACGACTGATAGCACTCTTTAGAGCTCTCTCACTTAATTTTGCGTTAGTAGCAGTCATTATTCAGCACCTCCCTTTTGTCCTTTAATAATAAAGTATGCACAAACTAAACCTACTAATACTAGAGGTAAAGTTCCCATCTTACAATATGAATAGAGTAAGAAGCCAACGATGAAGAATGGCCACATCTTCTTTAAATCCATATAAGATAATAATAATGCAAATCCAACAGCTGGTAATGATCCACCAACACAAGCTAAACCTTTACGGATCCAGTCAACTGAATTAGCGAAGTTAGTTAATACAACGATATTGTCAATCAATAATACGCCTAAGAATACTGGGATAGCTCTTGATAAGATCCAAGGTAATGTTCCTAACAATGTGAATGTTTCAAACTTGCCGATATTATTTTCAGCTAATGCCTTTTCACCTAAGTGTTGGAATACAGTAGTAGTAGCACGTCCTAATACGTCCATCTGAGTCATAAGTAATGCGATACCTTGTGCAACAACGATACCTGCATCAACACTGCCTGAACGGCTTCCTACGATAGTTCCAAAGATTGAAGCTGTAATGTAATCAGGAATAGTTGCTCCACCAAATGTGTAGAAACCAATACTGTTGATCAACATTACTGATCCAATTGATAATCCTGTTGGCAAATCGCCAATCAATAAACCAGTTAATAAACCAGTGATGATTGGAGTACGAACGCCAATACCTGATAGATCTAGTGCCATTGAAATTCCAGCCCATAGACCTAAAATTATAGCTAATAATACATCGCTCATATAATAATGAACCTCCTTGCATTTCTAATATAAACTATTCAAAAACGTTTTGCAAGCGATTTCACCACAATTTCACACAATTTTTCCGTAATTTTTGTATTTTTTTGAAAACGGTATCAAATTACTTCTCACTTCTCTAAAAAGTAAGTTATAATATTTTTAGAAGAGGTGCAAAGTTATGCAATTAAAAATATTCAAAAGGGCATCACTATTTTTATCACTAATCATAGTTGCCAGTCTATCATTCATCATTTACATTTTATTCAATCATCAACAGTTAGGCGATAAAGTTTATACCTATGGAATTATCTATATATTAATATCACTTGTAGTCTTATTACTATTTGCCGATTATGATTTACATGCTGCTCAAAGAAAAGTAGAAAAGATGGTCAAAGCCAACAATATCGCTCTAGCAACCATCACTAAAGCTACAGGTAATAGACTTATCAGAGACAGCAAGTTCAATAAATACTTCTTATGGAATGTTGAACTAAAAGTTTATGATCAAGATCTAAACTGTTTCTCAACTACCTGTATAGAAAAGTTTGCTCTAGAACAGCGAGAGATCCCTCAAGGTAATGTATATGTGACTTATGATCCTAATAAGCCACAAGAGATCTTTATAATACCTAACTCATTAATTCAAATGAGTCCTAATCTTATGCCAATAGTAGAAAAATACGAGGACAAGCTAAAACTCAATTATCTTCATTGTTATTACAATAATGGCTTAGTCATCAAGACATATAAAGATGCCATAAAAGAAGAAGAAAGTAATAAAAATAAAAAATAATGCGTTTTAATGCGCATTTTTCTTTACAATTCCAAAAGTAAAGATAGATAAGCAAAAAGAAAGGAAGTAAAAATTATGGATGTGATCAAAGATTATTTCTCTGTACTAGTATCTAACCTAGATGAAGTCTACCACAAGCAAAACTTACAAGTAGTCAAAGTAGCAGAAATGATGGCAGAATGCATGAATAATGGTGGAGCAGTACAATTATTTGGAACTGACCAAGGGGTAGAGTTTGTCAATGAGTTAAACTACCGTGCAGGTGGTATAGCTTATTTCCACAAATATGACTTGACTGGTCTACTAATGAAGAACATTATCGAAAAAGAGGATATCAATGTTACTAAAAAAGCCTATCAAGATATCACTCTTATCGATAAGATGGAAGAAATGTATCAATTAGATGATAGAGATATGTATTGTCTCATCTCTCAATCAGGATCAGAGCCAATAGTAGTAGAGCTTGCTAAAAGAGCCAAAGCTAAAGGACAAAAAGTAGTAGCTGTCATCAATAAGGCTTCTTATGATAAAGCTAATGGCACATTATTAGACTATGCTGACCTTTATATTGATATGTGCTCACCTGATCCAGATCTAGCACTAGATATCAATGGAGTTAAATGTTGTCAGACCCATACTACGGTAGCAGATGCTTTAGCCCAGATGATCCATGCTGAGATCTATCGTATTTACAAAGAAAAATATGGTGAAGCACCAGTATTATTATCAGCTAACATTAAAGGAGCCGATGTTCATAACAACTACTTGACTGATAAATACGAAAGGAGGATAAGATAATGATCAATTCCCTAGTATATAAAAATGAATTAGAAAAACTATTAGATTATCTTTATAACTCACAAAAAGATAACATTGAAGCTACCTCTCAAGCAATGGCTAACTGTATTGAAAATGAAGGAGTCATTCATGTCTTCGGTTCAGGTCATTCAGTAGGATGTGCAATGGATGTCGCAGGCAGAATTGGTTCATTAGTGCCAATCCACATTTGTGAACCATCAGATTGTGTTACTTTCCATAAAGTATCTTATGAAGAGTTCTCTGACAATCGTACTCCATTTGAAAGAAAGCCAGGAGTTGCCCAATTCATTTATGATCTATATGACATTAAGCCAGCTGACATTTTCTTTGTCATCTCTAATTCTGGAATTAATGGTATAGGCATTGATTTTGCCTCTTTAGCTAAAGAACATGGCCATAAGATCATCGTCATCACTTCGTTAAAACACACAATGGTCGAAGAGTCACGTCATCCAAGTGGCAAAAAGTTATACATGTTTGGTGATATTGTCTTAGATAATTGTGGCCCACATGGTGACGCCTTATTAGAAAGTGATGGTATTGAAAAAGTCACAGCTGTCTCTTCAATCTGTAACAATGCCCTGTTCCAATCAGCAAGTGCTCGTACTATCCAATTATTACAAGAGCATGGATATACTCCTCCTGTATATAACGGCGATAAAACACATGATGATCAATTAAATGAAAAATATAAAGGAAGGATATAAAAATATGAGTTTTGAATATGAAGAAAAGATCTTAGCTTGTATCAAGCAAGCAATAGAGAAAAACGAAGAAACGATCAAAGTAGTCGCAGAAAAGTTTGCAGAAAACATTGAAAATGACAAAGTCATCCACACTTTTGGAACAGGTCATTCTCACATGTTAGGTATTGAAATGTTTGCTAGAGCTGGTGGCTTAGGCAATGTCGATGCAATGTTAGATCCTGATGTCTTAACATCAAATGGTGCTCAAAGAAGTTGTGCCCTAGAGAAACTACCAGGACTAGCTGATATTATCTATGATAGCTATAAGATCGAAAAAGGTGATATCGTCATCATCACTTCTAACTCTGGCAGAAATGCTGTTCCAATTGAGATGGCAATGCGTTGTCAAAAAGAAGGCATCTACTGTATTGCTCTAACTAACTTAGAACAATCAAAAAATGCAACCAGCAGACATCCAAGTGGCAAACGCCTATTCGAATGTGTTGATTGCGTAATTGATAGTTGTATACCATCAGGTGATGCAACACTTGATATCGATGGCATCAAGACAGGACCAGCAAGTTCAATAGTAACTATGGCACTAGTAAATACCATCATTTCCGAGGCAATAAAGATCGTAGTATCTCATGGTAAGAGACCATATGTCTTCCAATCACAAAATGTCGATGGTTTCGATAATGATGCAATCTACAAACACTTTGAAGGAAGAGTTAAACACTTCTAAACACTAAAGGAGCGAATCAACGCTCCTTATTTTTTTATTAATCGATCCTAGTTTCCTTTGGATGAGGATTATATGTTGGTGTTTCTGTCTTACGATCAAATACCTTTGTTCCTTCAACATAAGTAGCTAAAGCTTTATAATCATCAGAAATGACAACTATATCAGCATCTTTACCGATCTTAATAGAACCTTTAGTATCACCAAAACCATAGAATGTGCAAGCATTTAAACTAGAAAGTTTAATAACTTCTTCTAGTGGCATATGTAACTTTTCTACCAAGTTACTGATACCATATAATACTGATTTAGTAGAACCACATAATCTACCATCATCATCTTTAGCGAAACCTTCTGGTGTGATATTTAATGGTATTCCACCTTCATGAGTATCGTACCTACCAACTGCTTGACCAGCAAGTGAGACTGAATCTGAAATCATCATGAACTTATCATGAGATTTCATCTTTAGCATCAACTTGACCCACTCTAAGCAATTATGCAAGCCATCACAGATGATCTCGCATTGTACTCTATCATCATCAAGCATGACACCTAAGCCACCAATATCACGATGATGAATTCCTACCATGACATTAGAAGTATGAGTAGCTACACTATAGCCATCATCAATAGCTTTTCTAGCTCCTGCCATCTTTAGATCACTATGAGCAAAAGCCAATCTAACACCTTTTGATAAAAGATACTTAGCAGCTTTATCGCTATCTTCAATCTCTGGTGCCATTGCTACTAGAGACAATAAGCCTTGTGAGTCTTCCCACATACTCTTAACAAAGTCCATATCAACAGGTGGATGAGGCTCAGGGCGACCATTTTCACCAACTCTTGATAAATATGGTCCTTCAGCATGAATTCCTAAGACGCTGATACCATTATAGTTACCTTCTTTTGCTACTTCAGCAAGTTGTTTGATAGTATCAACAACTGTAGGAAAACCAGAAGTTACTCCTTCATAAGTCAAGCAATGAAGATAATTACGGATGTTCTCTTTGATCTTTTCTTCATCACCATCAAAAGTTGAATCTAAAGAATAGCCATAAGTACCATGATTATGAGTATCACAGATGCCAGGAATGATCCTATTATCCTTGTAATCTTCATAATCTTCTACTTTAGCACTATCATCAAGATATCCAACGATCTTTTTACCATCAATGACTAAATAACCAGATCTAACGCCATCTT
Source organism: Anaerovoracaceae bacterium (assembly GCA_963606005.1). Taxonomy (GTDB): domain Bacteria; phylum Bacillota_I; class Bacilli_A; order Erysipelotrichales; family Erysipelotrichaceae; genus UBA1783. The sequence continues at coordinate 25,519 of CAVCVO010000054.1, read as the reverse complement.
CAAAATAGATCTTACTAGATTTTAAATATTTCATATTAGAATAAACCAATAGCTGCACCAATGACAGATATTACTAAGATACCAAAGATGATCCAAATAGGTTTAACTTTCTTACGAACAAGACCAACGATAGCAAATAATAAGACAAGCTTTAACATACCAGGCATGATACCATCAAAGATAGCTTGAACTTCCATTTCGGCACCAGCACCCATAGGGATTACAAGTGGAATAGAAATATCAACCATTGAAGATACAAGTGAGCCTACCATGATAAGACCCATGATACAAGCAGCATCTGATAATGAGCCAATGATACCTGACTTAAATACTTTAGCGATAGCATCAGTACCAACGGTATAACCCAAATTCAATAATAACCACTTAGTAGTCAAGAAAGTACCACCATAGATCAAGACAAACATTAATACACCTAATGGATTACCTTGAGAAGCTAATGAGATACCAACACCTGCAGCGATAACACGGATACAGTTGAAGAAGATAGAATCACCAATAGCAGCTAATGGACCCATTAATGAAGTCTTGATATTAGTGATGAACTCACCAGGTAAAGCTTCAGGATCCTTAGATCTTTCTCTCTCTAAGGCATAAGATAAACCAAATACTAGTCCTGCAGCAGCAGCATGAGTATTGAAGAATTCTGTATTACGAACAAATGCTTCTTTTTGTAACTCTTCATTTCCAGCATATACTTCATTGATAACTGGTAACATAGCATAAGCATATGTATTACCTTCCATCTTAACCATTGTGAAATCAGCCCACATCTGACCAGATCTCCAGAAGATCTTTCTTAAATTTTTCTTTTCAATAGGGGTTAATTCTTTTTTAGTTTTCATTAGAATAAGTCCTCCTCATCATCTTTTTTACTACCAGCATTTTCTGCAACAGTTACGATCTTGTGATCCATCATGAAGTAGAACATTGCGATAGCTAAAGCAAATATTGCGATAGCGATAGTTGGTAATTCTAAGAATTCAGCCATAGCGAAACCAACAAAGAAGAAAATACCAAGTTTTGGTGACCAGATCATTGAAGTTAAGATACCAAATCCGACTGCACTTAACATACCACTTGATACACTTAAGCCATGGATCAACCATTCAGGCATAGAAGCAGTAAAGTTATCAAGGTTACCAACACCTAAATAGATAGTTAAGAATAATACGATTGTTCTAGGTAATGGTGCAACGACTAATACATAGATCCAGTGAATGATACTATAAGCTTTTTGATTATTGTCAGCAGCTTGTTTTTCATAAACACCTAATAGAGCAATACCAATAGGACTAGTCAATTGGTTGACATAATCTAATAATGTTCCTACTGGAACAGCTAATGCTAAAGCAGCATCCATATTGGCACCAGTAGTGATTACCCAAGTAACTGGGAATACTGTACCAAAGCAAGCATCAGAAGCTTGAACACCACCAATAGAAGATATACCCATGTATAAAGCTTCTAGTTTAGCACCCATAACAAGTCCTGTAGTAGGATCTCCTAATAATAATCCTGTTAACCATCCAAAGAACAATGGTCTCCAAGTTGCATCCCATGCGAAAAAGTTATCTAACAAACACCATAAGTAGTTAGCGATCGCAAGAGTCAATGCAGTTTGCAGCATACTCATAAATAATTTTCTCCTCCCATATTTTTATTTAAGAACACTTGCTAGTGATGTCTTAACATCAGAAGGCAAGATTCTGCATTCACATTCAATACCAGTAGCCATGATCTTCTTAAAGATCTCTACCTCTTGATCATTAGCATAAAGACAGTTAGTGTACTCTTTTCTTTGAGCCTTATCGAAACCAACACGTCCGAAATTACCCACATTTACATAAGGAACACCCTTAACATTTTCTACGATCTTTAAGCAATCACTAGGATTATCTACAACAACAAAAATAGACATATTGTTAGCACGAGGATCATTTAAAGTCTTAATAGCATCCTCAACCTTCTTAACAACAACTTTTTTACCTTGTGGAGCAGCCATCTTTAATGAAGCTTTAACAAGATCATTAGTTGCTGCCGCATCATTAGCGACAACGATCGCATCCACATTCAATTGCCTAGCCCACTGGTTAGCAACCTGACCATGGATCAATCTCTCATCAATTCTCAATAATTCGATCATATAATTTATCCTTTCTAAAATAACTCATCGTCATTTTCTTCTTGCTGATCTAATTCAACATACTTGATAGTATCCTTAGATTGCTCAATGATATCTAATATCTCTTCCTTAGATAAAACTTCGTCACGAGTCAATATCTCCATGACTAGTGCTAAGTTATAACCAGCAATGATATGGATATTCTTATTTAAAGTAGCAGTCTGTCTAAATACTTCTTGACAAACACTACCACCATAGATATCACAGAAAACAATCAACTGATCAAACTCACCGATCTCATCTAATTTGTTTTTAACTAACACATCAACACTCTTCTCATCTAAGAAAGCGTTTAAAGTGAAGACATTTTCTTTTACACCTACTAATATTTTTAGAAAACTTGCAGTCCCTTTGGCAAACTCACCATGACTAGCAAACAGATATTTTGTCATACATTTCGTACCTCTATTTTTATTTTAAGACTAGTATATTCCTTTTTAGCGTATATTAACACACCCCAAATTAACTTTTTTTTGCGTTGAAAAGCAATATCCACTAACACACAAGAAAAAAATCTAATGATAGCATTATCATTACAAAGCAGCATATTAAAAGAATACAGTCCATATATTTTATGATATACTTAGTTGTAGAAACTTGTTATAAACACAAATCTACATCAACAGATTCAAAGGAGATTTTTATGACTAGAAGAATCGGAACTATTTCTCGTGGCTTACGTGCCCCAATCATCAAAAGTGGTGATAATTTAGAAAAGATCGTAGTTGATACACTTATGGATTGTATCAACAATAATGACTTCCAAATAGGAAACAAAGATGTCTTAGCAATAACTGAATCCATCTTAGCTAGAGCCCAAAACAACTATGCTACTATCGATCAATTAGCAGCAGATGTTAAAAACAAACTAGGTGAAGATACTATTGGACTAGTATTTCCAATATTAAGCAGAAATCGTTTTGCGATATGCTTAAAAGGCATTGCTAGAGCAGCAAAGAAAATTGTATTAATGCTAAGTTATCCAAGTGATGAAGTAGGTAATCACTTACTTGATCTTGACTTACTTGATGAAAAAGGTATTAATCCTTATACAGATGTATTAACCCAACAACAATTTGAAAACATCTTTGGCAGATCAAAACATACCTTCACAGGTGTAGATTATGTTAACTACTACAAGTCACTAATCGAAGAACAAGGAGCAGAAGCAGAGATCATATTTGCTAATAATCCAAGAAAGATCGTTGAATATACTGACAAAGTCATCTGTTGTGACATACACACTCGCACTAGATCAAAACGTCTGATCAAGCAAGCAGGAGCAAGTGTTGTCTTAGGATTAGATGACTTACTAACAAGCTCAGTAAATGGCTCTGGTTATAATCCTAACTATGGTATACTAGGTTCAAACAAAGCAACCGAAGATACGATCAAACTCTTCCCAATCCATTGTCAAGAATTTGTCGAGACAGTCCAAAAAGATATCAAAGAACGCACAGGCAAAACAATAGAAGTAATGATCTATGGTGATGGAGCATTCAAAGATCCTGTAGGCAAGATCTGGGAATTAGCCGATCCAGTAGTCTCACCAGGCTATACTTCAGGACTAGTAGGTCAGCCAAATGAACTAAAGCTAAAATATATGGCAGACAATGAATTTGGTAACTTACAAGGTAAAGAGTTAAAACAAGCCATAGAAAAAGCCATCAAAGAAAAAGATGCTAACCTAGTAGGACAAATGAAGACCGAAGGAACAACCCCTAGAAGACTAACAGACCTCTTAGGTTCACTATGTGACTTAACATCTGGTTCAGGTGATAAAGGTACACCATTCATCTACATACAAGGCTATTTCGATAATTACACAGACTAAACTAAAAGCACTGTTACTTACCTCACAATATTTAACAGTGCTTTTCATAAGCTTATAAAACAACGTATATTCTTTTCAGTGTTTCATCTTCACTTAAAATAGCATCTAACGAATTAGGATCTTTCCTGTAACACTCGATCACTTCATTAAACAGATATGAAACATTACCCCATCTACCAATTTTATGGTAACAATCTAAAATAGCCATCATCTGCATGGAAATACCATTTGTATTTCTAAAAACATCATCAATCTGTTCACCTTGAAGCTTAGCTCTTCTTCTTAAAGTTTCTGACACAAATGTAATTGCCTCTTTACGATCAAGCTCTCCTCTGTCAACTTTTAAAGCGTATTTTAGTAGTAATGCTGCTTCATATTTGTCCCATAGTTTTTGTTTCATCATTATCTTTTCTAACTCTTACTTTTCCATATCAATGGATATGAATATCCATATCGCATGTTAGATAATCCTACTTCAAGAACAGTTGAATACTTATTGACACAACTATAGATCAACCATTCATTCCACTTGTAATTGATCTTTGGTAGTTTATCTATGCATTTTAAGTTAGATATTGCTTTACTATCTTTATTTTTGACTTCAGCAAGTATCTTTTTTTCAACTTCACTATATATTTGCTCATTTATGCCGATCTTACTAATAGGCACTAAAGTTTCTTTATCAACAAGTAAATGCGTATCATTATGAGAGTTGATCAGATTGATCAAACTATTGATGATGATACTCTTTGATCTTGCTAGAGAAGCTAAAGAAGAAACTTCGATGTCTTCTTCTTCTTTAAATTTAGCATCAAAGATAGAATTAACGCTACTTAGATCAAAGTCCTTTCTTCCAATTAGTGGTCTATCAAACTTATATTGATCTTTAAATAGATATTGTAGTAAAGAGAATAAACTATATGGATAATAAACATATTGATCTTCTAATAGCTTTGGTCTCTCTTTTTTTATATGAGCATAGATAGTTTGAGTATAACAGAAGTCATCTTCTTTCAAGCAATCTTCAATTATTTGATTTAAATATGCCTTCTCTTCATCTGTCATCTTTAAATGACAAACATGATAATAATAAGCAAAGTAATTTAAGATACCTTCACTTGTTGTCGCAAAAGATAAAACAATATCAGTTACTGCTGGAAATTTCTCTTTTATCTTTTGCTTAGAAATAGGTACTTTTGACTCCTTAATAAATTGACAAATACTATTAGTTATAGTTGTGCAATTTAGATCTTTAGTCACATAATCCCTTGTATAATACCATTCATCCTGCTTGATCTCTCTTTTTAAGACACCTTGCAAGAAATACTTATTGTTAACACCAACTGCTCTTAATTCCTTTTCAAAAGCAGCAAATACCGTATTGATCATGATGATAGTAGTATTAGGATCACTAAAATTATCTTTTAGATACTTAATGATCTTTTCCTTTAACTGTTCATCTAAGTATTGTTTACCATCATCATAAATGTAAATACCCCTACCAACTAACGCACATTCTCTTCCCACAATTGATTGAATAGAACGATCAGCAGTATTAGTTAAGTCAAGATCAAACTCTTGTTTATAATATTCTTTAAACTTAGCCATTTGATCATTGCTATAGATGTGCATACCATTAGGGAAATATTCTTTAACGATCCAAGGATAAAATATTTCTAGTTTATAACTACCTTTATAAATAACATTTCCTTGAATATCAAAAACACGATCAACTATTCTTTCAATAAGAATAACACTAAAATTGTTCTGCTTAGCATATTTTTCAACAGTTTGATCTTTGTCTTTGATAGAAATGATATTCGGTAACTCTTTCTTAACTTTTAAGAGCAATTCATCTACATCTGTACCATACAATACAGTAAATGCTTGCAAATTAACATCATAACGATAATTACCAAACAATCGACAATTAGCTAGCAAATGATGAGCAATCTCATAATCTTCATCATATATTTCTTTGAGCTTTTCATCAAAGACTAAACCATCAACTTCTAACAACAAGAATAACTTTTGAATATAACACTGTTTGTCAGCCCAATCACTGAATGTCAAACAAGAATGAGACTCTATCTGTCTAACTCTTTCTCTAGTATTTCCAATATGATTGCCTGTTTCTTGTAATGTTTTACCCTTAGCACGTAATCTTATTGTCTCTCGCCCCTTGAAAGTAAGATATTCGCCAGTAAAAAACTCTTCAAACTGCTTTTTAAAATAGCCTGGCTCAATAGAACACCATTTTAACACATCAACAAAATCTCTATCTATCACGTCAAATTTATTTGTATTCAAATACTCTCGCAAGCTAAGATCCTTACAAGGAAATGTGCTTTCAAGACTCATTTCTGCTTTAGAATATTTGAATATCTTACCAATTGAAAAATCCAAGAACTTATTAGGAATATTACCAACAATCTTAGCAAAATCTATTTTTTTTACTTCTATTTTATCCCCATACAACTCTTTTAAATTTTGAATTACTCCAGGTTCAGTCAAACCTTTTGCAAACTCATCTACCTCAGCAAATGCCATCTTGCCAAAATTACGAAGTTGTCTCAAGTCACATTCACTTTTCTTTATTAGATCATAAAGTGTACGAACATCACTACGAGCCAATTTATTACAAGTAGTCGTAGATAAAAATTCGTCGCTGAGCCTTATATCTTTACACTCTTCTAGATTGATCCCATATATTTTATATAATGGTTCTTTATTCTCTTGCCACTTCATTTTTACCTCCTAATCATTCTTATATTTCATTGATATCTGCTGTTTAAATTCTTTTAATTCTTCTTCAGTTGGCTGATATATTTTTAATCTTTCATAAATCTCTTTGATCTGGTGATACTTTAAAGAAGTATTCTCTAATCTTCGATAGCTTCTTATAAACTCATTTAGATCAAAGGTTGCATCAGAATACAAATTGCTCCTATCTTCAATTTGAGGAAACAAAACGATATTTTCAAATTTATATTTACCTTTAAATATTTTATACAACTTATCACAATGTTTTTCGTTCTGTAAATAAGGGTTACGATGCTTTTTATCTTGCTTTCTTGGATCATCATATTGTTGCCACCAATATTCATCTTCTTGTTTGCCACTGATATGACCTACCCAATTTTTAATTTCAATACAGAAAGCACCTTTACGAGATATCAATACAGCATCTATTTCCGTTTTACGATCTCTACCCGTAGGTATAAGTAGATTAGTCAAAAGATACTCATCATCTTCTAATAATCTACTTAACTTCTGAGTACAAGTTTCTTCCCCTTCTTTACCTCTTTTTTCCTGAATCGGTGTCCTACCACCTTTTTCAAAAATAAACCAGTAAATGACTATAACTAATAAGATTATTATCCCTAATATCATAAATTACTATTTATTATCATCAGGATAGTAAACACCAGCATAATGTCTTGCTATTGTAGCTTGACGCATTACTTTCATTGATTGATCCATTAGCTCTTCAGCTTTTTCTTTATCATTTTCTTTAATGATCCTAGCAAATTCTTTAAATTCATAATACATATAATGTGTCCCTTCAGGATCCACAAAAGTCTCTGTCTTATCCTTTAAGATGATCTTAACTTGTTTTGTGCCATCTTTACTAGGAGACATTTCAATAGTGCCATCTTCGGCTTGGATCCTTAAAGTGTTAGTTCCTGTAGAATCCTTACTACCAACAAGCACCGCTTTAAAATCATCATGATCTACTAAGATGATACCCGAAGTATCTACTCCCTTAGCTACATTAGCATGATATTCAATATGATTTCCTTCGCCAAACAAATAAGTCAAGATATGTAAATTATAGATATTGATATCCATCAAACAACCACCAGAACAATTTACATCAAAAGTAGGTAAGACTTTGCCCTCTCTAAACGCTGTATATCTTGATGAATATTTGCCATAGTTACCTTCAACGATCTTAACTTTACCGATCAAAGCCAAAGACTGTTTGACCTTTTCTATTGAAGGATAGAAATTAGTAGCGATAGCTTCAAGTAAAAATAAACCTTTTTCCTTAGCTAATTTATCTAACTCTTCTAATTGAGAATCATTAGTCATGAATGGTTTCTCACATATTACATGTTTATTAGCTTCCAATGCTTCTTTACTTACTGCATAATGCATATGATTTGGCAAAGCAACATAAACAACTTCTACTTCTTTATCATTTAAAAGTTCTTGGTAATCGCCATAAACTTTCTTAATGTTATATTTATCAGCCAATTCTTGATTTTTTATAGTACTCTCTTTTCTAGAAGCAATTGCCTCTAAAGAGTATTCTTCCATCTTACTGATGCAAGGTAAAAGAGTCTTAACGATCATCCCCGATCCAATAATACCTAACTTCATATACAACTCTCCTAGATCATCGCATCAATTGCTTTGTAGTATTTATCTTGTTTAGCATTGACATCATCTTGATCTTTACCTTTAATGCAGAAATAGAACTTACACTTAGGCTCTGTTCCTGAAGGTCTAACAGCAATCCAAGATCCATCTTCTAAGAAATATTTCAAAACATCGCTCTTATCAAAACCAACAATATCACTTTCATTGCCATTCTCATAAGCTTTTTGAGTGCCATAATCTTCATATCTGACAACTTTCTCGCCAGCTATATTATTAGGTTTTTCTTGACGTAACTTAGCTAATAATTGCTTCATCTTATCACTACCATCAGCCCCAGCAAATGTGATAGACTTCTGACTTTCTAAATAAGTACCATACTTCTTATATAGATCTAATAAAACATCATATAAAGTTTTACCTTGTTTCTTATAATAGTTAGCACATTCAGCAATCAATACACATGATTGGTTAGCATCCTTATCTCTAACAAAATCTTTGATCAAATAGCCATAACTCTCTTCATAACCGAAGATGAACTTCTTATCTTTATTGATGTTATGTGTCTCAATCTTATCACCTATATACTTAAAACCAGTCAAAGTCTTTTCAACTTCAACGCCATAATTATTAGCGATCTTTTCACCAAGATCAGAAGTTACGATCGTATTAAATAACACAGCATTTTCAGGTAATTTCTGTTGTGAGCAAACATAATCTATTAATACTGCTCCTGTTTGATTACCAGTCATTAAGATATACTTGCCATCTTGCTTTACAGCCAAGCCTAATCTATCGCCATCAGGATCTGTAGTCAAAACAATATCAGCATCATTCTTTTCAGCATACTCTAAAGCTAACTTATAAGCTCTAGGATCCTCAGGATTAGGGCTTAAAGTATTAGTGAAAGCTGGATCAGGATAACATTGTTCCTTAACATAGATAGCATCATAACCAATCTCTTTAAACAAAGTACTGATAGCCTTAAATGAAGTTCCATGTTGCGAACTATAAACAAGTTTAAAATCATCCTTAGATAACTCTGGATGTAATTGTACAGTCAATACTTCTTGTAAATAAGGTTTATCAACTTCATCTTCACCGATCATATGAATAAGCTTTTCTTGTTCATTAGTCAATTTAGCTTCTTCCACAAAATCTTCCTTGATATTAGCAATAGCATCAATTACACTGGCAACTTTAGTAGGGACTAATTGACAACCATTCTCATCATAGATCTTATAACCATTATATTCCTTCGTATTATGAGAAGCAGTGATCATGATACCACCTGCACAATGGAAATACCTTACAGTGTAACTTAACTGCGGCGTAGTCCTTAATGAATCATACAAATATACTTTGATACCATAACTAGCTAAGATCTTAGCAGCTTGCATTGCAAATTCAGTAGACTTAAACCTATTATCATAAGCAATCGCAACCGAAGGCTCTTTCTCTTTCTTGACTAATACCTCCGCAAAACCCTTAGTAGCCTTACGGATAGTATAGACATTCAAACGATTAGTACCAGCACCCAAAATATTACGGATACCAGCTGTTCCAAATTGAGCTTCAACATAGAATGCATCTTTCTTCTGCTGTTCATTCATCGAAGCTAATTCTTCTTTCAAATCTTCATCCATTTGCGGATGATTTAACCACATTAGATACTTTTCTTCAACATTCATATTCTAGTCCTCTTTTATTTATTTACATTATAACAGATTTTTGCCTAAAAAAAAGAAGTTGACTAAACAACTCCTCTTAAATTGTTAAATTAACCAATAACTTTTTGAGCTTTTAAAGTCTCAACGATAGTGTTAGCAGCTTCCTCTTCGTTTTCGCCATCAAAAGTGATAGTGATCTCTGATTGAGTAGGAATACCTAAAGACATAACACCCATAATAGACTTCATATCTACAGAACGTCCTTTATAAGAAACTGTAACCTTGCATCCTTTGCACTTACTAGCAGCATTAACAGCAACAGTTGCTGGACGAGCATGTAAACCAACTGGATCAATAACAACTACTTTTACTTCAGTCATGATAAAAACCTCCTATTTCTCCACTTCTGAGATAATTTTACCCCAATCTAGTGAACATTTCAATAATTTTATCAATATCTTTTAGCCGGTTTTATGCACTTCAACCTTTCCAATCCATAAAAAAAGTAATGATCAGTAAATATGCATTGATCACTACTCAATTTACAATTTAGTTTATTTCTTTACCAATGACTTTACATCTCTTACCACAGAAAGTGATCGCATAAGCAAATATCTTTTTAACTCTAGATTCACGTAAACTAAAGGTATAATCTTTTTCTTCAATCTGTCTCATTGCCTTATCACAGGTAACATCAATTTTATCTATATCTTTGATCGCTTTTAGTTCTATTACAAAGCCAATCTTACCATCAGTATTCTCTACAATGATATCAGATCTACCGTTACCCACTTCATCATTGGAAGAAACACTCCCAACAATGAGAGTGTAACTTAACTAAGCTTCTACCTGTTTCTTTTTATAAACAAATGTCAATAACAATGATATAAGAGCAAAACCACTGATCGCAAGTAATGCTACATCTATATCAAAATTATCTTCTAATACTCCAGCAAGTAATGGTGAAAATAAAGCACTAGTACAGTTATATAAAGCTGCACCAATTTGTTGACCACTACTCTTTAGGTTTTCAGGTGATTCTTTATCAACTAATTGTTTAGAAACAACTTGCATGATCGGAAAAGTAAATAATTGTAATAGTGAGATCAACATAACTTGTAATATGGAAGTAGATAATGAATACATGACAAATCTAGCACCATAAACAACAATTGATAGGATCATTAGATTAACATAACCATACTTTTTTGCTAACTTATTACCAGCAAAGAATAATGGTAATTCTACTAGACCTGTGATCATCCAATAATAACTGACTTCTGTCTCAGTTGCATTTAATGCATTCAATTTATCAGGCAAGACATAATCCAAAGAAGTCTGTACCATATATATCGCAAATAATATGACAATAAGTAATATGTATCTCTTATTTTCAAATAAGATATTTACATCAGAAAGTTTAAGCTTAACACTCTGTTGCTTTTGAGCATCAGGTATCTTCTTACCAACAAAATAAGCTATTAATAGTATAGAAGCAAATACAATGCCAATATAACTATACCCCACTTTTTCAACCATACGTGAAACAAAGTAACTACCAACTACCCAGCCTAATGAACCAAATGCCCTCATTGAGCCAAAGTTATCCTTTAAGTAATCACCACTTTCAAGTACCCAAGAATCAACTAAACCGATATTGACTCTAAAGAATATCTGCATCGTACCAACAAGTAAGATATGCATAAAGAAGTTCCTAAATCCTGTCAAGTAGACGGCTAAAGTCATCAAAGAATAACAAATAAAAGAATAATTGATATATCTTTTAATTGTCTTATTCTTATCGCAAAGATAGCCAAACCAAAATTGTACAATGATACCAGTTATTGCTCCAAATGCGAACATGATACTTCTTTCCGTTGCTGAATAGCCTAAGGAAATAAGATAAGTCACCATTAAACAGAAGCTAAATGCTTGGGCTAAATAGACTAAAAAATAAATAACGAAAAACCAACGTTGCTTAACTTTCTCTTCCACTATAAATCACCTTGACTATTCTAACATAAGAAGGCCACTTTTGTGTTATACTATTTATGGTGATAAAAATATATGGAAGAAGTTATTAAAATAAACGGAGGCAATCTCTTAGAAGGAAAGATCAGAGTATCAGGAGCAAAGAATGCTACTGTCGCTTTAATACCAGCAGCAGTATTAGCTTATGAAAAAGTAACAATTGTAGGTATACCAAATATCTCTGATGTTAGAAGCCTAAAAGAGATCCTTGAATATATGAATGTAAAAGTGACTACCCCTTCACTTGATGAGATAGTCATTGATCCTAGCGAGATGATCAATAAGCCATTAATGATCGATGCCGTAAGTAAGCTAAGAGCTTCTTACTACTTCATGGGTGCCTTACTTGGAAAATACAAACATGTCTCAATCAAAATGCCAGGAGGCTGTAACTTAGGTCCTAGACCAATAGACCTACACTTAAAAGGTTTTGAAGCCTTAGGAGCAAATATTGAATATAGAGATGACAATTATATACTAACAGCCGATAGACTAATCGGAACAAGAATATACCTAGACTTTGCTTCAGTAGGAGCAACTATCAATATCTTAATGGCAGCTGTCTATGCTGAAGGAGAAACGATCATTGAAAATGCTGCAAGAGAACCAGAGATCATCGATTGCATCACTTTATTAAATGAAATGGGAGCAAACATCTCCGGAGGTGGAACAAGTAGGATCACCATCAGAGGTGTAGAAAAACTAAAAGGTTGTTTCCATGAGATCATTCCAGATAGGATCGAAGCAGGTACTTACATCATCTTAGCCTCAGCAATGGCAAAAGATGTGACCATTGAAAATGTCATTCCACATCATTTAGAATCTTTGATTTCTAAACTAAAAGAGATCGGTGTTGACTTACAAGCAGATTTAGATAAAGTACGCATCGTAAATGCTACTAATAACTTAACTAAAGCTAATATCAAGACAATGCCATACCCTGGTTTTGCTACTGACTTACAAGCCCCATTAACAACTTTACTAACTCAAGCAAAAGGCAATAGTACTATAACTGAAACTATCTATGCTGCTAGATTCAAACATTGCGAACAGTTAAATAAGATGGGAGCAAACATCATCATCAATAGCCCATCAGCAACCATTGTTGGTCCAACAAAACTAACAGGAACTGATGTATGGGCTACAGATTTACGTTGTGGAGCAGCCCTAGTCGTTGCTGGACTAATAGCTAGCGGCACAACAACAATTCATGACATCTATCACATTGATAGAGGTTATGAAGATATCGTTTCTAAGTTAGCTAACTTAGGAGCAGATATTCATAGAGAGATTATAGATTAATTTTTTTCAAAAACTTCCTTTGGAAAAGGGCTCACCTACACAGTGAACCCTTTTCTTTTCCCCTCTTATTTTTTCTTGTCAACGATCGTATAAGCATCAGTAGCTATTTGGAACAAGAACTTCTCATAATAGTAGAAGTTTGTCGCATAACCATCAGATTCATAATGATTGATGATGTACTCTCCATTAAGATCATTACCCAGATCATCATGAGCATAAGCTACAATAGTATCAGTCAATTCACACCTATTAAAGCTATTAAAAGTAAATAAATGATCATGGATCTCGCCATCAATATCTGGCATTGCTTTAAAAGTCAATTTAAGCTTATCATTTTTAAGACGCTTTATCTGAACTTTAATCCTCTGGTTATCTTCCATAAAGTCTTTGATCCAAGATGGTTCCTCATAATCAATCTTTTTCTTGTTTTCCACATCTATTTGCTTACGACAATTTTCCATTGCTTCAGTTATCTTTTTTTCTACAACATCATCACCATAAAGATTTACTTTCTCTTTTCTTAGGTTGATCGCAAATTGTGCTTGTAAAAGATAATAGTATGCCACTTCATAACTAGGATTAGTTTTAGACATAAAAGTCGTACCTAACCTTAAAGCAATATCGGCAAACTCGCAATCATAGAAGCCTTTTTCAAATAACTTCTTACAATCCCAATATAACTTAAAATAAATATCAATAGCTATCCTTTTATTCTCTACTACTCCTCTACCATAATAGAACATATCAGCTTGCTTATAACTTGATTGATATAAACCAGCCGCTGCACCAACTGAGAAATACTTAAAAGCTAAATCATCTTGAGCAATACCATTATTAGTCCTACCGTAATAATAAATATAACCTAAAGAATTAGCATAAGTAGCATAACCATACTTAGCATATAATTTTTCATAAGTATCTCTTGCTTCGAACCAATTACATTCAAAGACTTCATTACCACCATAGCAACCACTAGCATAAGCTTCCATACCAGTCTGATTTTCCTTTGAAACTAAATCTAAAACAAAAGTTTTATAAAGCTGTTTATATTCTTCGTCAAGATCTTTTAACAAGTTATTCTCATCAACATAAGTAACAAACTTATCTTTTTCTTTTTCAGTATAAACGCGAACACCATTCTTTTCATTTTGAATATGAGTCCTTACCACATCAATAAGCTCATCAATATCTAACATATCGATAAGAAAATATTTATCATTACCATTATCTTTAACAGCATTTCCAATCTCATCAAAGACAAAATCAAATAGATCACCATCTTTTTTTAACAAAGTCTTATCTAATTCATCTTCTGATTCTTCATTTACACCATAACAATTTATCAAAGTTAGACTAGTCGCAAAAGACCATTGCAAGAATTGACCAAGATCAATATCCTTGATCTTTATATTCATTAATAAAGCTAATAAATCTTCCTTAGTAGGAGTATAGATGATATCGCAAACATAATTGCTCTCTAAAATATTATCTTTAAGAGACTCATAGTAAAACTCATTCATCCTAAAATAATTACGCAATTCATTTTCCGTCAATACTCTTGGCTCAATATATTCAAGTTTACTTAAACTTACCCAAGAGTCATCATCTAGCTTTGCTCTTTTACCTTTTATCTCTTTGATACAACTATAAATACCTTGATCTTTAACCTTAACATAATCATTTACTTGCATACTTATTCCTCCAACTTTATACAACAATTATAATCGAAAAAGTGAAAAGAGAGAACAATAGATTATCTCAAAGTCTGTTCCCTCTTCTTCAATACTTTTATTATACTTTCTGTATAATCATCAGCAACTCCACTTGGATAATTAGAGATATTACTTTCAAATGAGTCTTGCTCATAAGCTTCTTTTTCTACTAAATATCCTAAATTAGCACCATTACTATAACCCCAGATGATACATGGCTTTTTATAACTTGCATGCTTTATCTTTAAACCTAATACTGATCCTAATTCTCCAGGAACCACAATGATCTGAACTTGTGACATATCCCATATTTCAAAAGGCATATCAATAAGCTGCAATCCATCGCCCAATGCTATTTTACGTTTACAAGCTCTGATTTTTGAATTCAACCACTTCTTAGTTTCTTTGTCATCTGTTAATGAGTCTTGTTTTATATAATTTTCAAGATCTTTTTTATACTTAGATGAATCTAAACTATACAATTGTGTATGAACATAACTAGAGTGATCCACACTATCCATATCAATATCAACTAAATCCATCTTTTCGATTATCTGCTTACAGATTGCTTGTGATTGATATTCTAACTCTTTAAATGATGCTTCTTTTCTATACATATGATTGCTCATGTCAGCAGCATTTCCTTGAGCCATCATCACTTCACAATGATAGTTCTCTTCTAATATCTTTCTCATTGCTCCAAAAAGATCAGCAGTCAATTGATAATTGCTTGCTCCTAAGACTGTACAATGATGAGATAAGCACACCCACATCGCATATAATTTATCCTGATTATAGAAAGCAAGCACATGTACATGCTTATCGCACTGTTTTATTTTGGAATTTCTATTTGAATACAAACCATCGATAACAATATCAGAATACTTCGTACTGACTTCAACTCTTTCTTCATTAAAAGCCTCTACTACAGCACTTGCTATTGTCTTAGCAATATATTTAAAACAATTCCTATCAGCCTTTTCAGGCTCTTTTTCTACATAAATATTCGGCCCACTATGAGTGTGAGAACCAGCAAATATGATATGATCTTTTTCAATATTACAATTTTGCAAACGTAAATTTTTGATCATTTCATCTAACAAAGCTTTAGTCCCATTGCTTAGATCACAACTTATCCACACATATTCTTCATCTTGAATCTCCAAAATAAAGATACTTGCGTATAAATCATCATGCACTGCTTCATAAGCGTGATCTCTTGTCCCATAACCTCCTTGCAAAACTGGTTCAATAGGTGTTATACACACCTTTGTAGCATATAATTTCATTCTATTACTCCACTAAATATATTTTTTGTTGATCAATTCAATTGAGGGATCCTTTATAAATTCATTAACAAATCCCCAATCACTTAATATTGTTGATAAAGAACCGGAAAGATATTTAAATTGTTGTGGTTTTTTATCTAACATTACCACTACAATAAACTGCACTTCATTTAAAAACCACAAAATAGATTTCCCTAAATGGATAAAGCAAATCTTATTATCTTTAACTTCATCATCTCGAATACAGATCAAAGCTATCTTATTAACAGCCTCATAAGATACAACCTTATCTCTATCTATTAACTGTTTCAAAACTGTTTTCTTTGTACCGTTTTCTTTTCTAAATAATTCATCGATATATTCCAATGCTTGCTCTTTACTATTAAAACAACACTCAAACAATTTCTTACTGATATTACTATTTTTTGAATTAAATGAATTCTTATCTTTTCTTAAAAACGTCTCAATATTTTTAACGTCATAATATCTCGGATATTCCTCAATATAAAAAACTGGCTTATCAGTAGTTAACTTTTTATCATCACTGATCAATAGTTCTGCTCCACTAACGATATCTTCTTTATCACAAGCAATAAACTTGCCATGAAAGTCTAGAAGATTTAATCTTAGCATCTCAGCAATCCTTCTGGATTCAAATATTCCACACTTGGAGATGACACCTACAGTCATGTCAATCTTATTAGTATCACTATAAGCAAAAACATTTCCTAAACATTCGGCTAAAAAAATGACCTCTCTTTCACACACTTCAACCCCAAATCTTTCAGCATACCTCTTATATACTTCATAAGCTAGCTCAACAAAATTGGCTCTATTTATCTTCATCTTAGTTGGATTAAAAGAAAAATCGCGAATGAGGTATTTATTACGATATTGCTCACTGTAAGTAAAATAGGCTAATTGATTTCTCAACCATTGATAATCAATTATGCTTTTATCATTTAATATTTCCGAACAAGTTTTCAAAAGAAAATCAATTCTTTCCGTTTGATCCGCATCGATAACTGTATTACATTGTTTAGGATAACTATTTACGATAAAGATAACTGTAAATATTGCTTGTTCTTCCTTAGTAAAATTCAAATGATTACCTTTAGATAACTTATCTAATATATTTTTACAACACTCTACCTGTTGAGGATAATTCATCTCTAACTTCTTAACATCAATATCATTTTTATCTTTAAATCCTGTCATTGTCCTAAAAACTAATAGTTGAAGATATTGAACCAAGATCTTTCTACTTCTTGTGGAGATAGAAAAAGCTTTTCCTTTTAGCTCACTGGATAACTCACTCAATAACTCTTTATTTTTCTTTTCCGGAAAAAAATCTCTCGCCACTTCGCACCTTACGCCAACTAAAATAAAAGCAAGATACATTCTTTTAAGATATTCTTCTCCTTGAATTGAAATCTCGTTCTTACTATTTTCTAAGATCAAGCCATGATTTGCTAGACTTTGTTTAAGTATCGCTATGTTTTTTCTAATGACTGAAACACTATAATTTAATTTTTCTTCTAAATCTTCAATACTAACTGCCTGGCTTTGTAAACACAAGAAAAATGCAATTTGATAAGAAATAGACTTTTCGGATAAATAAGCTACCTTGCTATAAAATGGTGTACCATTCTCATTTAAATATTTTTCCAATAAGCTTTCATCAATAACGGATAACATATACCCTTGATTAGTCCTACTTTCAATCAAAAATCCATTCTTGTTTCCAATCATTTTTAAGTATGCTATATCATTACGAATAGTCTTCAAAGACTTTCCAACTTGTTTTGACAAGTCTTCTGCTTTTAAATACTCTCCTTGTCTTTCATATAAGATAGCTAACAATGTGTTTTGGCGAATATCGATATTTCCCATATTTTCCTCACATATAATTTTAAAACAAAATCATTTATTCATCATCAGACTCAAGCAAAAAAGAATAATCTTTCATATAAACCATGCAATCTTTTCCCATCTTTAAAGCACTTCTTATACATTCATCATTAATATCTTCTTTTTCTTTTAAGACAAGATCAAAGATTGTAGGAAGATTAAATCCAGCTATGATATGTACATTGCTTTTCTCTTTAAGATCATTACATACCATCTGATGAACACTCCCATTTAATAGATCAGTAAATATCACAACAACATCTTCGTCGGTAATGTTATTGATATATTCTTTATACACACTAACACCATCAATCCCCTCACTGTAAAATGGTATTGCCGTTACATGTGTTAAACTCGGCACGAATATGCGAAGAGTATCTAATACCCCTTCGCACATCCTACCATGTGAGACTATTAAAATCTTGTACATTTTAAGCAATGATACCACACATTGCCAAGATCATGCTGACGATAACAATGATCCAGACCATGCGTACTGTATTCATCTTTTTAATATCTAAGCCTTTATATACTGCTAATACTGTTAAAGCAGGTAATAAATTAGGTAATAATTTATTTAATACTGACTGAACTTCAGTTACCGATTCCCCAATTGTTATTGTAAGAGGGGTAGTAACTTTAACATTTGAAGCAATCAAACAGCCCACGATCATAATGCCAAGAATTGAAACAGCATTACGAACATTGTTCAACTGTTCTTTCTTCTCTGCGATAAATTCTGCTCCTTTATAATAGCCAATCTTGATAAGTGTCCATCTTAAAAAGAATAACAGTGCTCCGCCAAAGATACAAGTCATGATACCCGTAACAATATCTCCCTGTACCGCAGCATAACCACTCATAGCAGCTAAGATCGTACGAGGTAAAGAACCAAATAAAGCATCACCAATACCAGCAAATGGTCCCATCAAAGAAGTACGTAAAGCTAATGCTGTCTCTGTACAGCCTTCTTCCTTTGTTGACTCAATTGCTAAGCAACCTGCTAACAAAGCAGCGCCAAAGAATGTCTGCGTGTTAAAGAATTGGAAGTAAGCTTTAAACTTTTCATTCAAAAGATCTGGATCATCAGCATAGATCTTTTCCAAAAATGGACCGATTGCATATATACCACCAACAGATTGTTGAGTTTCGTAGTTCCAACAAGCTTGTGATGAAAACATATAACGCAAAGAGAAACGTCTTAAATCTGACTTAGTCAACTGAACTTGCTCACTCATCCCCAATACCTCCATTAACTGTATTAATCACATTTGTCTGTTTTCTTTCTTTTTCTGCTCTTTGATAAATAGTTATAACAATAACTGCTCCGATCAAAGCTATAGGCAATACTGCTAAGTTTAAATAACTATAAAGGACAAATCCCAAGATAAGGTATTGGAAGTTCTCTTTAATAGGTAAATATTTTAATAAGATAGCCATACCTAAAGCTGGTAAAACATTACCAGTAACTTTTAAAGCCTTTATCACGCTATCTGGTATGATAGCCAATACTTGATCAATAAATGCTGAACCTAATACCAAATAAAGTAATATTGGTAAGACATTAGCTAACATGATACGGCCACCAAAGATATTAGCCAAAGCAATAGTCTTATATACTTTCTTATACTCTCGCTTTTCTGCTTGCTTTTGTGTTAAATGAAGCCAGAATGAACCAGCCATTTTAGCCAATACATCAATTGACGTTCCTAAAGTGGCAGTAGGAATACCAACAAGTAAAGCTACTTCCATTCCTCCACCAGTAGCACAAGCAAAAGCTGTACCGACCATAGTTCCAACTAAATAGTTAGGAACAGATGCTCCACCAAAACCTGAAACACCTAAAGCCATTAATTCCATATTGCCACCCACTAATAAACCAGTAGGAAGATCTCCCATGATAAGTCCTACTAGGACACCAGACAAAACTTTTTCTCCAAAACATTTTATGAACTGTTGACTATTGTTCATTTCCAATTGAACAAAAAATGCTGCCAAACAGATCAAAATAATCTGCATAACCGAAAACATTTATTCTCCTCCTTAATGTAATCTGATCAAAACTTGCTTTCCATTATGGAATAAAAATCAGTAGGAGAATCCCCAGGGATTAACCTAATCTCAAGTGCAATCGCTTCATCATGTAACTTCTCAAATACTTTTTTCTCACTTAACGTAACATTTAAGAAATTAGTCACGATTTTCGCATCAAGTGGCTTGTTGATAACATTCATATTGCCTAAGGTTATAGTTGTTAGACCAATACCTGCATCGATCATCTTTTCATAAACCTCTACTTTCTTTGCTACAATCATGATCTTTTCTTCTCCATATTTCTCACTTAATAAATTAGTTATTGCCTTTTCAACAGTAATAACTGAAAGAGAAACACCCTGAGGTGTAGCCATACGTAAAGCATTCTTGATCATTGGATTATTAGCACTTTCATCATCAGCACAAATAACCCTATCAACCTTTAAAGTAGGAATCCAAAAAGTAGCAACCATTCCATGAACTAATCTTTCATCAATGCGAGCATTAACGATTTTCATAAATACTCCTCCTAATTTTCTGATAGTACTATCTCTGTTAACGATTACATTATAATAATAGTATAATTAGCTCTCAATTTTATTTTTACAACAAATTGTGGCAATTTTGTATTTTGCCACAATAAAAGCTGAATCCTAAAACTCAGCTTCTAATCTTATTTAATGACTAACTTATCATTAATGCCCTTAACAAACTTCTTATCATACTTAACTACTTTTCGATCATAAGTGACTAAACCATTAACCTCATCCTCGACATCTGATAATTGCGTATAGATAGTTGCACTTAATCCTTTTTCGATCAAAGGTATGATCTGTTCGGTATGTAATTGTAAGAAAGCACTCTGAAGATCTATTTGATTATTAAACAGTTTATAACCATAAGCAGCATCATTATAGCTATGACCCTTGATCATTTGCGAATATCCACCATATTCTGTCAAAGCCCATACTCTTTCATCTTCTTCAAAAGAGATATCTTGGAAATAAATATGCTTACTAAATAAATCTCCAGCTTTTTGATCATGCCAACCACTAGCGTGATCGATCATTCTACTACCATCTAAACTCTTAACGAAGTTATAAACTTCTTTAGCATCAAATTGACCCCAACCTTCGTTGAATGGCACCCACAAAGCTAATGAAACTGTATTATATAATAACTCAATAGTATCTTTAGTTTCTTTATAATACATATCTCTTGATTCTTTTTTACTTCTTGAAAACCACCAATACTTATGATCATTTAAAGTGATGTTCATATAAGGGAAAGCCATAGTAGTCCAGAAAGAATTCTTAGTACCACCATTAACCATATCTTGCCACAATAATATGCCCATCTTATCGCATAAATAATAGAAGTATAAAGGTTCGATCTTGATATGTTTTCTTATCGTATTAAAGCCCATATCTTTTAACATTTGAATATCATCTTCCATTTGTTTATAACTAGCTGGTGTATAGATACCATCAGAATAATAACCTTGATCTAATACTCCCTTATGGAAATAAGGCTTATTATTCAAGAACAAACGTTTTTTACCTTTTTCATCACAGCTTACAGAGAACTTTCTCATACCAAAGTAGGAAGAAACTTCATCAGCACCATTAGAAATAGTCAGATCATACAAGAATGGATCTTCTGGTGACCAACTATGCATATTTTCAATATAGATATTACAATTAGAAGTTACTTCTTGGTCGTAAATGACCTTATCTTTTTCTTTTACTTTAACTCTATAAGTTTCACTATCACCATCAATGACTAAATTAACTGATTGTTTATCATAATCAATGTTTAACTTAATGCCATGAATATATTCAATAGGAGTTGATTCTAACCAAACAGTCTGCCAAATGCCACTGATTGGAGTATACCAAATACCTCCCCTATTACTAGATTGCTTACCTCTAGAATAATAGGACTTGTCAGTACAATCCTTTACTTTAACAACAAGTTCATTTTCTTCTTTTAAGTATTGGCTTATCTCTACCTCAAACGGTAAGTAACCACCAACATGGGTAGTGACTAATGTATCATTCAAGTATACTTCACAAAGCTGATCAACTGCCCCAAAATGTAAATGTACTAATCCTTTATTAAAGTCATTAGGCAAAGTAAACTTCTTACAATACCATAAAGTATCTTTATCAGTTATCGTCCTATTTACCCTTGATAAGATAGATTCAGGAGAAAAAGGCACAACGATATCACCATCATAAACTGCTGGTTTACTCTCACTTTGATTAATCGCATATCTCCATAAGCCATTTAGGTTGATATAAGAATCTCTTCTAAATTGTGGTCGAGGATACTCAGGTAAAACAGCATTGATATCAAGATCTTTACCATAACTCGTTAAAAGATTGTTGTGTTTCTGTTTTTTAATCTTTTGAGCCTTCATATAGAAATGATAAGGGACTAATATTAATAGTGCTACTATCGCTGCGGCAAGCCAGATAGAAGGCGTAGGGACTTGCTTAACAGAGCCTAACTCCTCATAAGTCATACCACTATTTTTAATGACTGCTGCCCCAATGAAAGGGCCAATGATCATAGGTAACATTACCCCAAAGATCATTCTTATCCCTTGAATAGAACCAGCTTGTTTTTCTGGTGTATTATTTCTAATAGTACCATTTACTAAGGAAGTGACTAACAAGTTACCACTCATCATGATCGTACCAGAGACCATGATAGCTATTGGCTTTCTTACTACATACATTAGTAGTAAACCAATAGTTAAAACAATTACTGCTGGAATATACAAACTATCTGCTCCAATCTTATCAATGACTGTACCAAGTAATACTGAGATAAGTGAAGATAATATTAAAACAACACCTAAGATGATCGCATAATTACTGATCTGCAAATACTTTTGAATATAGATGATCATATATGGCATAAATATCTGAGTAGATATCGAAAAGACTAATAAAATGATAAGAGCATAATATAACTCCTTATTCTCCTTTATAGTCTTAACATTAAAACCATAGGTGATATTAGAAATAAATGATCTCTTACTTTTACTCTTTACTTCATCTTTTAATAAGAAGGCCCCAACTATTCCTCCTATAGAAACAGAAGTACCAATGATGATGAAGAAAATAGACCATTTACCATTTTGGGTCAAAGGATCCAATAAGCCAAAGATAATGAGCATCGCTACTAATGGTAAAGCTGAAATGACACTCTCATATTTACTACGATCACTATTGTCAATAGTTTCAGTTAACCAAGCATTAAAACAAGCATCATTAGCCGTAGAGCCAAAAAAAGTCATGACACAATCCATTAATATCGCAAGTTGTCCACCAAAGATAGCAGCTTGCTTATATGGGAACAATTTAGAAATGTTGTCCGTATTTAAGAAAGCAAAGACGATAACTGTAAGTCCCCAGATAAAATAACCTAAGACAATGAATATCTTCCTTTTACCAAGCTTATCCGATAAGCTACCCATGATCAAAGTAGTGATAGTAGCTGTTATCGCACTTAGTGCTACCATAGAAGCAATGACATTGACATCCCCACTCAATGTGTTATAAACAAACACATTGAAATACATATTTTCAACATTCCAAGCTAACTGACCTAACAAGCCAAAGATCAGTATCGCAAGCCATATCCTTTTTTCTTTCTTCATAAGTTCCCCTTTAGACTATTCAGCTTTCTTTTCCTCTAATACTGACTTTAATTCATCAACAGTTAAGTCTAAGGCATTCTCTTTATTAGCAATATGGACTGTATTATTTAAGATGTTCATTGAAGTGATCCTAAACTTTTCACCATTGTAATAAACAACCGTATTTAACTTTGGTAAACCTGCTCTTAATTCTTTATAAGCTTCATCCTCGTATTTTAAGCAACACATTAACTTACCACACTGACCAGATAACTTAGCTGTGTTTAAAGCTAATAATTGGTTCTTAGCCATATTGATGGAAACTATATCAAAATCATCTAAGAAACGAGAACAACATGTCTCCATGCCACAACTACCAAGACCGCCAATGATCTTCGCTTTATCTCTTGGCCCGATCTGTCTTAATTCAATACGGCATTTAAAAGTTGCAGCCAATATTTTTAACAATTCCCTAAAGTCAACTCTTTCATCGGCCACATAAGAGAAGATGACTTTAGTACGATCTAAAGTATACTCAGCCGAAATAAGATTCATATCTAATTTAGCTTGTTCAATACAATTACGACACTTTCTCATCAACTCTGGTGTCTCATCAATATTGATCTGTTGTTGTCTTATATCATCCTCAGTTGCCTTACGGATGATCGGTTTTAAAGCTAAAGAGATGTTATGTTGACTACTATCTCTTAAATCACTAATGAGTTCTCCTAGCTCAACACCTCTAACAGTCTCCACTACGACCTTATCGCCATACTTGAGATCTTCCATATCAGTGCCAAAAGAGTAAGCTTTCTTAGCTCCTTTAAACTTTACAGATACACAATATTTAAATTCAACATTCTTTTCACTATTTTTTACTTCTTCACTCATAATATATTTCTATTCCTTTTCTCTTAATCTATATAACAAACGATCGATACATAATAGACCGTTAGCTGCCTTCTTTAAGTTGTCATTACACTCTGCAAATACTTTCATAAAGTAACTGCAATCAAAAGAGTTATTATTCTTTGCTTTTAGTAACAACTGTTGATAATCTTCATCTTTACTTTGATAATTAGAAAGATAGTCTTGTAAAAAGATCAAACCTGTATCTAAAAAAGCACCTATTGCTTCTCTTAAAGACTTATCATCTAATTTCTTCTGTTTAGTAAAATCATCTTGTAATTCAATGAATGCTTCATAATCATTATCAAGATAATCACTCATAAAATCCTTAAAAGCATTTAAGCCAAAAGCAAATGTTTTAGAATCTTTGTATGTTTCCATTTCTTCTTTGCTACTCACTAACTGAGAGATGATATGGCAAGTAGATTCACTAATATCAAGTGTTAAACCATATTCATAAAAGTCTTCTTTACTCAAAGGACGGAAATTGACATTCTGACATCTAGAAACAATAGTTGGTAAAACATTTTCCACCTGACTTGTCAAAAAAATGCCTGTCAAGTTATTGGTTGGCTCTTCAATAAACTTTAAT
>CAVCVO010000053.1:0-6389 GCA_963606005.1 Anaerovoracaceae bacterium | reverse complement strand
TACAAATTAAACTACAAGTTTAACCTATACGCAAAAGGATAGCTCATCACTATCCCTTTAACTTATTCTACTGATTTCAACGATTCAACCATTTGAATTTCTTTTAATGGTTTCTTAGTTAATTGCAATACTATTATCGTAAATACAAATGTTATCGCAAAGGCTAAAACATAACTTAATGGTTTGATGCTATGAGGGAACATTACCATTTCCATGTTGATGATATCCATGACATAAGCTTCCTCTACCTTACCTAATGGTAAACCTAATAATCCACCAATTATAGTTAATAGGATTATCTCTTTAAATAAGTAACTATTCACTTCTCTATTTCTAAATCCTAATACCTTTAAGGTTGCTATCTCTCTCATTCTCTCTGACAAGTTGACTTGTGTTAGATTTATAAGAACTACAAAGGCAAGTGAACCAGCAGTGATGATGACTACCGCAATGATTGCATCTAATGCTTCGATCATCGTATTAAATTGATCAGTGAAGGCCGTAAAGTCGGTAATAGAAGTTATATTTTCTTGATCAGCCAACTCTATCGCTAATTGTTGATGTCCTTCAGAATTTCTAACAGCGATCATCGTATAATGAATGTTTTCATCAAATAATTGTTGATAAAGATCTTCTGATATGAATAAGTAATGTTGGAAATACATCTTACATATCGCTTCGATCTTAACTTCAGCTTTGATACCATTACTACTTTCAATAGTGATAATATCACCAACCTTCAAATCATTGTTAACCGCAAACTTTTCGGAAATGATGACTCCTTTATTGTTAAGTTTTAACTCTTCCGAAGTCTTCTTATCATAAAGGTTGAATACTTCACTGCATTTTCTTGGGTCAATGACTTCTATATTGATCGTAGGTTCTTCAGAATCTAAATATACTTTCGAACTATAACTCATGATCGGAGCTACTTGTTCATTATCAAGATCATCTTCTAATGCTTCAATGATATTATCTACCGTATCATCATTTTCCAAATAGACATTACAGTTATAATTGAAGAAATCTCCATATTGTACATTAACGATATCAGCAATAGAATCCTTTATACCAAAGCCTAGTACTAATAGACCAGTACAGCCAGCTACACCAATTACCGTCATAAAGAATCTTGACTTATATCTTATCAAATTCCTTGCCGTGATCTTACCAGTAAACGACAAGTTGTTCCATATGATGCCAATATTCTCTAAGAATACTTTCTTAGCATTCTTAGGAGCTTTTGGACGTAACAATTGCGATGGTGCTTCTTTTAGTGAATTATTAACAACAATAGCTGTTACTAGCATCATTAATACACTAAATGAGGCAACACTCACTATTAACGGTACTATTGGAAAGTACATATGCATCTTTGGTGAATAATATAATAATTTCCAAGCTTCATAGATTACAGTAGGGAATATGGCCATACCAGCAAATAGTCCAAAGAAGGCACCAATGATACTTGCTGAGAAAGCATAAACTACATACTTAGCGATTATCTGCTTCTTTGTAAAACCTAAAGCTCTAAATACACCGATCTGACCTCTTTGCTCATCTACAAGTCTAGTCATTGTTGTCATACATACAAGAGCAGCAACTAAGAAGAATAAGAATGGTAAAGTTAAGCCAATAGCCTTCATTTGATCAACAGTACCCCTAAACATATAACTACTGTAATGAGAATCTCTATCTAAGATCGTCCAAGTAGCTGATGGTAATTCATCTAATTCTTGTTGAGCTAATTTTAACTTATTTTCTGCTTCTTCTATCTGCTTATTAAACTCAATGACACCTTGATCATAATCTTTTAAGCCTTGCTCATATTCAGCTCTACCACTTTCTAGTGTCTTCTTAGCTTCTTCTATCTGCTTTTTACCTGATTCAATCTGAGCTTTGCCCGAATCGATCTGCTCTTTAGCAGAAGCTAATTGCTCCCTAGCAGTATATAGTTGAGTTAATTGTACATAGGAATCTTTAACCGAACCATTAGCAGCTTCATCCATTTGTTCAAGAATAGATTGGATCATCTGTTGATATTGACTATCATCCATATTCTCTAATTGAGTGATCAACTGTTCATTAGCTTTGATAGCTGTATTGTTTACTTGAATCTTTAATTCCAATTTAGTTATCTCTTGTTGTAAGCTAGCTTTTTGTTGTTGCAGTTCTACTAATAGTTCAGGATCAGTAGTCTCCGATATCTGTTTATCGATCTCTTCGATCTGCAAGTTTTTCTCATCTATTTCAGCTTGATATTGAGCTATTTCATTACTTAAAGTCTCATTCTGTTGTTTTAGTTTATCAATATTCTCTTGCGAAGAGTAGCTATCTTTTAATTGCTCTAACATCGTATAAGTCTGATAAGTAAGTTGCATCTGTTGATAAACTTCATCAAAACTCTTACCCTGGCTTTCCTCTATCTGAGCAATAGCACTATTAACTTGTTCTAATGATTCATTGTATTGCTTTTCACTAGCTGCTAATGTCTCTTGTGAAGTCTTTAAAGTAGCCTCATTGGTTTCAATCTCCATTTCACCAACAATAAGTTTAATAAGAGCTTCATCTAATTGAGTTTTAGCTTCATCTAACTGTTGTTGACCTTTTTCTTTTTCTTCATTTAAGGTCTTATATCCATCTTCGATCTCCTTTTGATAATCTTCAAGTAATTGAGCTTTTAGATATTCTTGTTGATCACTAGCCATGAATTGTACTTCTTCAACTTCATCATCAACCAACATCTGATAATCATCTTTAAAACTATTAAGATCAATTGCTCCATCAACTGTACAATATACCGAAGTATAATACTCAGAGATAAAACAATCATTTCTTAAATATAAGACTCCTTCTAGATCTTTATTATCTAATAAAGAAGTAGATAAGAACTTAGACATGTATTCACTTGAATCAACAATACCTACTACGGTAAACTCACTTACAGTTACATAATCACTTATATCATCATCATTTAGATAAACAGTGATGACATCACCAATTTCATAACCATTTCTTTCCAAAGATAATACTTCATTATCTTTAGTAGGTAATTTACCTTCCTTTAAAGTATATTTATTAACATCACTATCTAATTCTCTTAATCTAATGACTTTTTCTGTTGATTCATCATCATCGGCTTTAGTATAGACATCTTTAAACTTAGAAGCAAAAACATCTTTAATTCCTTCAGTTTCTTTTATTGCTTTGATATCCTCATCACAAAACCCATATGATGAATAAATCTGGATATCATGCAAATTAGTGTCATCATAATATATCTCAACGCTTTCTCTAAGTATTGGACTACTAGAGAATAGTCCCATCATGAAAGCCACACCGATAAATACAATGCTGACTAAAGTTAAGAAACGTTTGAAACTCTTCTTGATCAATCTGATCGTATCTTTTCTAAACATTAGTACTCAATATCCTCAACATTCATTGGGTTTTCATTCATCGTGATACTCTTGATCTGACCACTTTTAACTTTTATGACTTTTTGAGCCATTGCGGCTAACGCACTATTATGAGTGATCATGACAACTGTTATACCTCTTTGATAACACATATCTTGTAATACCTTTAAGACATGTTTACCAGTAACATAATCTAGTGCTCCAGTAGGTTCATCACACAACAATAGCTTAGGATTTTTAGCAACCGCTCTAGCGATCGCAACTCTTTGTTGTTCTCCACCAGATAATTGTGAAGGGAAGTTGTCTTTTCTATCTTGTAGTTCAACTAACTTTAGCGTTTCATTAACATCTAGGGGATCCTTACATAATTGAGCAGCTAACTCAACATTTTCCTTAGCTGTTAAGTTTTGAACTAAATTATAAAATTGGAAGACAAATCCAATATCATAACGCCTATAGTCACATAATTGGGCATCATTGTAATCCGAGATAACTTCATTATCTACGATGATCTTACCACTAGAAGCGCTATCCATACCACCTAAGATATTAAGGATAGTTGACTTACCAGCGCCAGAGGCACCTAATACACAAACAAATTCACCCTTTTCAATCTGAAAAGAAACATTGTTAAGAGCATGTATCTCTACTTCTCCCATTTGATAAACTTTTGAGACATTGTCAAATTCGATATAACTCATTTTTACTCACCAATATACTTTCTAATATCTATTTGCAACATATAAACAAAACCTTGCAAATAGATCTTAACTAGATCTTTGAGTCGATCAATATCAACATCATTAATCCAAAACAGTTCTTTTAAACCACTTATCATTGCTACACAATAACTTCTAGCTAACATAGCGACCTGATCAGGATCCTTGCCAGCATGAGTAGAAGTGATCAAGAAATTGATAAGATTAGTGAACCATTTCATTAGACTATTGTTTAACTCTGAACCCATCATCAAGATATTAAACTCATCCTTATAAGACATATAAATATCAACAATGTTATCAGAAAGCTCATTGATAACATTCTTTAATACCTCAATGCTTTCTGGAAAAGAAAAGTTCTCATTAAAAAAGGCGATCTTATCACCAGTCAAATTCTTGACCATTGAATCAATAGCATTAACTACCCCATTAACAATTTGATAATTCAAATCTTCCTTACTCTTAAAATACCGATAAAGATTACCAACCGTCATATTACTCTTGATCGCAATACGACGCATATTCGCATCATCATAACCATAATGCAGAAATTCATCCTTAGCAGCTTCAATAATCTTCTTTCTCGTCTCTTCCTTCAAAACCTGTGCCATACAATAATAAACCTCTGTTCATTATTATTTTAGCAGAGAAAAAGAAAAAGTAAACACTTGTTCACTATTATTTAATGTGATTTCACCCATAATTAAAGGCTATGCCTAACACATAGCCCATAATTTGCTTGTTTCTGAAATCATTCACCTAATTTTATTCGTATTGCAGGTCTAACACATATACTTTCGCTATCTACAGAATATCCATTTGTATTATATTGTCCTAAAAAATCAACAATAACAGCTGTTCCTTGATAATATCCAGGCACATTTAACCACCAGCTACAATAATTATTGCTGTTACCAGAATTATTAGCACCTTGGGAAATTGCATATTTTGTAGCTAGGCACATCCTTTTTACTGCAGTATTAAGATAAGTATTGGCCTCATCTAAACCAAGTAAAAATACTTTATCATCCGTTTTAATGCTTGAAATATAGCCTGGATATATGAATATTGATATGCTAGTTGGTGAGATTATTTCTTGTTCTACTGAAGAAAAAGCAATATCATAGAAATCTTCATTCAACCACTTTCTCAATGAACATGTCTCCCATGTTTCAATCCCATTACCTTTGTCATATGGTTTCACATCTAATGCCAACTTACTAATCACCAATATACTATCACTTGTTTTATCGAGAACAAGCCATTTGATTTCTTCCATTCCATTGTTTAAATCATTGTCTTGTTCATAATGACCAAATGTAATATAGTCACCTACCTTAGCATCTATTAAAGCAATCGTAGGATCTTGTTTATCCAATTCACTTATCTTTTGCTTGCTTTGCTTATAATCACCTAAAGATATGAATATATCATATGCTTTATCCAAATCGCCTTCTTCGTATAGTGCTAACGCTTTTTGATATTCGATTTCCTTTAATTCAGTTTCGCATTCTTTTATTTTGTCATTACTGTCCTTAAAACCATTTAAGTTTTCAAAGATTTCAATTGCCTCTTCATATTCGCCATTTTTCATTAGTTTTTGAGCACTCACATATCTGCTATATGGTATTCCAATTTCAACAGTGGCATAAACAATTAAAGCTAAACATACAACTATAGAAACGACTTTACTTGCAATAACGATTTTCTGTTTAATTCGTAATTTTTCTTGGTGCTTTCTGCAGTCCTGTGATCGTTTATAGCTCAAGGATGCCAACTCTCTTGAATCTAAATAATCTATTATAGAATTAAACGTTTTTTGAGCCTTTAGATACTCTTCCTCGCTGTCAGCAGAACTAAGCAAGCTCTTTCCTTGTAGGTATACTCTTGCTTTTCTTTCGTTTTCGATTCTTATTTCTTCTTTCTTACAGTTCTCAATCTTTTCCAAGCACTTATCAACTAATTCTTTTGAATCTTTAAAATCTAAAATTGTTTGAAATATCTTCATTGCATTATTAAAATCTTCTTTGTTGTTTGCACTCTGAAATAGATCCATACCCTTTTCGTAGATTTTAGACATTTTTTCATTTTCGACTCTCTCTTTTTCTTTCTTGCAATAATCTGCCTTTTCTAAACATTGAGATAACAAATCATGCGAATCTTTAAATTCACCAAGAGTAGAAAAAATATCAGCCGCACTATTATATTCATCTTCACTAATATAGCTTGTATAAAGCGTTCCAAAATCAAG
>CAVCVO010000052.1:0-21200 GCA_963606005.1 Anaerovoracaceae bacterium | reverse complement strand
ATAATAACTATTGAGTTATGTTTTTATGACGATCGTACTTTTCTTCTAATGAAGCTTGACCTGCCAAACGTTTCTTTTCCTGGTTAGTCTTATTGATTGAATATAATACTACACCAATTACTGTAGCAACATATGGCCACATTTTTACTAAGTTATCAGAAATACCAGTATTTCTAGCAAAGTTACTTAATGCATAGAAGAATCCAAATAGGATTGCCGATAATGAAGTAGCAAGTGGATTAGCATCACCCATACTACAAGCAGCAAGTCCAATAAATCCACGGCCTGCAACAATACCTTTAGCAAAGTAAGATACATATACAGCTGACATATAAACGCCACCCATACCACCGATCATACCTGAAATAAGTAATGCGATAGTCTTAACTTTTACTGAACTGATACCTACTGATTCAGCAGCGTTAGCATTTTCACCAACAGCTCTAATACGTAAGCCTAATTTTGTCTTGAATAACAAGAATGAAATTACACCGATCAATAAGAATGATAACCATGTCAAGATATTCTGACTTCCTAAGATTGGTCCAATAACTGGGATATCTTGTAAGAATGTTAGATTAAGTTGTGGTAGTACACCTGAATTTAATGAGTTAGTAGAACTTCTATCACCTGTAAATACATACATGAAGAAGGCAGTTCCACCTGAACCTATCAAGTTCATGGCTATACCTACTAGGACGATATCTACTTTCAGTTTCAAGTGGAAGTAAGCAACTACTAGTCCCAACAAGCCTCCAACAACAATTCCAACAACAAGTTCTAACCAAGGGTTAGGTCCACCGATATAAGCACTACAGATTACTCCAACAAATGAAGAGACCAACATGATTCCTTCCATACCCATATTAGTAACATTAGCTTTTTGTGCAACTGCACAACCTAATGAAGCTAATAAGATTGGTGGAGTAACAGCGATGATATTAGCATAGAAATTTGGGTTAGTTAATACGCCTGCGAATGTTTCAAGAACCTGATTCATGATTAATTACCCTCCTTTTGTGCTTCTAATTTTTCTTCTTTTTCTCTTTCTGCTTCAGCAATGATCATCTTACGGTAAGTACCAGATAAGAATTTCTCTGCTAATAAGAATAAGACGATTACACCTTCAACAACTGAAGTCAAGTCTAACTGAATGTTTGTCTTAAATGACATTACCATTGCTCCTGTTCTTAAGTAAGCAATGAAGAATGCTGCTAGTGGTACGTTCTTCGGATTATTCTTAGCGAATACTGCCATTGTTACACCATCCCAGCCAAATCCGGTTAGATCAACCCAAGAATAGTCAGTATATAAACTCATGATCTCACAAGCTCCACCTAAGCCACCAATAGCTCCACCAATGACCTGAGCTAAGATAGCGATAGTTGGTACTGAAATACCTACATATTTAGCGAAGTTCTTATTTTGACCAACTTGACGTAACTTAAATCCAGCTTTAGTCCTATATAAGAACAACCAAGCTAAGAATACTACAAGTAAAGCAACAAATAAGGAAATAAATATATTTAGATACTCCTTACCAATCTTAACTTTAAATGCCATTATTGGACTCTTTGCCCAAGAATAAGTATTCTTTGTTGATTTAGGGTTCTTAAAGTGTGAGAACAATAAATATGTTGAGAACCATAAACAGATATAGTTCATCATTAGTGAAGTAACCATTACTGATGCATTCCAAATACGGTCAAGTAATGCTGGTATGAAGGCGATCAATGCACCTGTTAACATACCAAAGATACAGCCAAAGATGATTCCTAATACTGGCTGATTAGGGAACACATAGATATTTGTTAATGCTGCAACTTCACCAGCCATAAGGAAACATCCCTCAAGTCCTAAGTTAAATTGGTTAGCACTGAACATGATACATACTGCTGTACCTGTAAAGATTATAGGAATAGCCTTCTGCATCCAATAACCAAAATAGTTCAAATTCTGTAATGGTGCAGTATAGAAATAATTTAATGACTTAAATGGTGTATCACTTGTAGTCAAGATCAAAATTGTAGCTAAACCTAAACCGATCAAAATAGAAACTGCCATTCTCAAGATTGAGTGTTTCTGATGAGCAGGCATACGTTGTATAAAATTAGTCTTTTTAGCCATGATATGCACCTCTTATTTCTTTTTCACTCATTTTCTTAACACCTAACATATAGAATCCTAATTCATCTTCTGTTAAATTAGTGATATCTGGGAAGTATGCAACGATCTCGCCACCATACATAACGATCAGTGAATCAGACAATGCCATAATCTCACCTAAGTCAGCACTAACTAATAATACTGCCTTACCATCATCACGCATCTTAACAAGTCTTCTACGGATGAAGTCTGATGCTCCAACGTCGATACCACGAGTTGGTTGGTCGCAGACTAATAAACGGTTATAACTAGTAAATTCTCTAGCAACAACAACCTTTTGGATGTTACCGCCTGATAATGCATTGATCTTTTGATTGCCATCTTTACATAATACAGTAAATTCTTTGATCCAATTATCTGTATCTTCTTTAACAGCTTTCTTATCAGTCATTACACCTTTGAAATAACGCTTGTTATCTGTTTTATCAGCGATCATATTTTCAGCTATAGTCATATCACCAGCGATACCTAAAGTCATTCTATCTTCTGGTACATGAACTAAACCTAATTCTCTTAATTGTTTGATGTTCTTTGAAGAAACTTCTTCACCTAACATCTTGATAGATCCTTCAGTATAAGGATGTAGTCCAGTAATAGCATCGATAAGTGGTCTTTGACCATTTCCTTCAACACCAGCAATACCTAAAATTTCGCCTTCTCTTACGCTGAAAGAAACACCTTTAACAACCTTTTTACCAATAGCATTGTAAATATTAAGGTCTTGTACCTCTAAGACATTTTCTTTTGGCTGAGCTTTTTCTTTTTCAATAGTCAATTCTACATCGATACCGATCATTGCTCTTGAGATATCAGCCTCAGTAACGTCTGCAACATTGTATACTCCTACTGTGTGGCCCCTTCTAATAACAGTTACGCGGTCGCACAATTCCTTTACTTCTTTTAATTTGTGGGAAATAAATATAATAGTATGCCCACCTTCTCTTAACTGTTTCAACTGAACAAATAATTCAGCAGTTTCCTGTGGGGTCAATACAGCTGTTGGCTCATCCAAGATTAAGATCTCGCACCCCTTAGCCAAAGCTTTAACGATCTCAACCTTTTGTTTTACACCAACGGTTAGATCTTGCACACGTGCACGTGGATTAATATCAAATCCATACTTTTGACATACTTCTTCAGTCATTTTGACTGCTTTGTCCATATCGAACTTTAACCCTTTAGTTGGTTCGATACCTAAAATTACGTTTTCAGCAACTGTTAATGATGGTACTAACATGAAGTGCTGATGCACCATACCAATACCAGCTTCAATTGCTTTCAAAGGTGTTGTTAAATGAACAGGTTGACCTTTAATATAGATCTGACCTTCATCCGGTTTTTCAATACCGAACAACATTTTCATCAATGTGGTTTTTCCCGCGCCGTTCTCACCACAGATCGCATGGATCTCTCCTTTGTGAGCCGAGAAATTGACACCATCATTAGCGATGACACCGTTGTCGTAAACTTTAGTTATGTTTTCCATAACAAGAAAGTTATCCATATCTTTTTCTCCTTATAAATTAACACAAGCCTCCAATACCGCAAAGCAATATCAGAGGCTTGTTATTACCTATTTAGGTTTTAATGATTATTACTATTTTAAATAATAATTACTTAACGCTTTCAACGAATTGGTCGAACCAACCTTCAGCTTGGTCAAATGCAGTACCAACTTCAACATTACCAGCAACGATATCAGCGATAATAGAGTTGATAGTGTTCATTTGTTCTTCAGTGAATACAGTGTTAGTTGTATCAGTAACTGATGCAGAAACGAATTCACCATCTAATCCTAACTTAACGTTAGTACCATAAGGTAATGTTCCTTCTAAGTGTTGTTTCATAGCATTGTAGAAACCAACGTTAACGTTCTTCTGCATAGAAGTGATAGTTCTGTTAGCTTTTGCAGTTCCTTCATCTGAACCTTGAGCAGCAAACATAGCACCTTGGTTACCATCAACACCGATGATCCAATTGCCTTCTGGTTGAGCGATTACAGCATCGAATCCACCTAAACCAGCTTGTCCACCACATGCGAATACTACATCGTAACCTGATTCATATAAACCAGTAGCAGTATCTTTACCAGCAGTAACATCATTGAATGAGTTCATCCAAGAACAGTTAACTTGGATTTCAGGGTTAACATACTTAGCACCATTAGCGAAACCTACGAAGAAGTCATCTAATACAGTGTTGTTCATACCACCCATGAATGCAACCTTACCAGTTGTAGAAGCCATTGCAGCCATTGCTCCAACTACGAATGAACCTTCGTTCTGTTTGAATAACATACAGTATACGTTTTCGCAAGGATTAGCTTCGAAGTCCCATTGTTCATCAAAGAACCAGAACTTAGTATCAGGATATTCAGAAGCTAACTTTTCAGTATAACCTAACATATCCCATGTACCAGAGATAACGATATCCCAACCTTCAGCAACGATGTCAGCCATCTTTGTTTCCCAAGTTGAGTTGTCATAAGTTAATTCACGGTATTCGCAATAAACTTGATCGCCAAAATCTTCAGTGATCATGTCTAAGCCTTCTTTACCAGAATCGAAGAATGACTTATCGCCTAATGTACCATTGATAATGTAAACGACAGTAGTTTTTCCTTCTTTTGGATCAACATCTTCATCATCAGTGTTGCTGCCACAGCCAAATAATGTAACCATCATTAAGCAAGCAAGTAATAAAGTTAAAAGTTTTTTCATATTTTTCTCCTTCTTGTTAAAACTTCTATAGTTATTATAGTTTGTTCTTTTTTGAGATACAAGCATTTTTTTGTAAATGCTACCAAAAAACTTCTCTTCTTTTGTAAAATCTTCGCCATTGACAATTAATTCACAATTTTTATAGGGTATTTTTCATTTGTGTCACAATTGTTCATATTTTAACAAAAGAAATCATATAAAAACCATACTTTCGTATGATAAAAATAGAAATAGCAAGTAATAATCAATCCAAAAAAATTTTTTATTATCATTATCATTCATTTTCCTGAATTCCTATTAACATTGCAGAAATAATTTTAATTATATTGCTCAATTCCACCTTTTTAACATATTGATATTTTCGTTGATA
The DNA here is from genome assembly GCA_963606005.1 of Anaerovoracaceae bacterium. GTDB lineage: Bacteria > Bacillota_I > Bacilli_A > Erysipelotrichales > Erysipelotrichaceae > UBA1783. Next base: position 15,944 of record CAVCVO010000052.1, on the reverse strand, counting down.
TGCTTTCCATCTAATCATTAGTTCATTACTATCCATGATTGAATCCAATACGGATATTGGATCTTTCTTAAACTCTCTTTTCTTAAATACCGTTTCTAATGCTCTTTTAAATACATTCTGATCTATAAATTGCCAATCTCTTGTATATATGAGGTAAATGTCATAATAATCTCTCATTCTTCCATTTGCCTCTGCCCTTCTTAAAACCGTTTCTATTTTCTCACTTAGAACTGTTTCTATACTATATGCCCATACCTCAATATCTTTTTGATTAATAATCGATTTATACGTATAACTAATTTCTTGTGGCACTATTGGATCACCTGTAGCAATATCAACATGGAATTTTTCTTTAATGTTACCAATTTCAACTAATATATCAACACGAAATCCTCCATACTCATCTTCATCTCTTATTTGTTGAATTCCAAGATAGTTCAGTTTCGAATCATCATCTAACTCAATATGAATAATCTCGGTAATCATATTGATAATATTAATTTCAGTAAAATCAAAATTTCTGAATTCTGTATCTATATCCATCGTAGTCCTATTCTCTATTCCAAATTATACACTTAAGTAAAATCCACCTTTGATTATAAAATTATCCTTATATCTGCTTTTAGACAATCTTTCAATAAATCTTTCATACATATAAAGTCTTAAGACAGCATTAAATTCAACTCCTTTCTCATTAGCATAATTTTTAAGCCTATCTTTTAATTGTTTACCATTCATAAAATACCTCTACATAATTCAGTACTTCATCTTTAATGTTCATCTTGTAGGCATAATCTGATAGTTTCGTCAAGTCTTTGTCTTTACTCCTAACATATTCCTTGATACTATGTTTTACATGTTCACTGTCCATTCTTTTTCTACAACGAATGATGTCGCATATACATCTTTCTAGATCATATGCTTTTACCAAATTACCAAATGGTGTACATACTGTAGTCAATCCCAGATCATAGACATCTTTTGATACATAAAACAAGTCATGGTATTTCAACTTATAATTGTAATAATTATAGGGAATCGTTATATCGTATTCCCTTCCTGGTGCCTTAATTGAAAACCCATGAAAATAAAGTGCTGTCATGTGAGAATACACGATGTTAGGTAGTTCTTGTGACAAAATATAATAACTATCCTCAATCTTGTTAACATCTATATAGATACCAGTTCCTACTTGTTCAATGATGCCTTTTTGTTTCAAAATATTCAGATACATTCTGTGAATTCCCATTTTTGAAACCTGTTTGGTGGTCACATAACCGTTATTAGCATTCATGATATCCATGATAGTATCTATATTCGTTTTTCTTTCTGTTTCACTCCATTCTTTTTCCAACATAACCAGCTCCTTTGACATTTCTAAGGAAATTATCGCATTTTTCCTTAGAATTGTCAAAATATGTAAAGATCCAAGTATTCTACAAAATGAGTACTTTGATAAAGCACTCTCACTAATATATTAGTTAGCTAACCACATAGTCTCTTAAATAAAAATGCAAAAAAACTATTTCTTTTTCTGCAATACTACTTCATCTTTTTGCCCTCTCACAAAGTAAGTTACTTGTCTTGCCATCTCTTCAACTGGTATGGAGAAATCACGTTCGACCCAATATTTGACATAACTCATATAAAGCCAAGTATTACAATAGTAAAAGATGCTACCAAGATCTTGTTGATAACCTTCTTTTCTTACGATCTCAGCTTTCTTTAAAAAATTCTGTACAGCTACTTTGCAGAATTTTTCCATATTGCACTCTTCGATCTCCGAATTAAATATCAATTTATATAAAGTCTTCTTCTTTAAGGCATTATTAAATATTGAAACAATACAATTGTAGTTATAATCAATAGAAACAGCTGTCTGTTGACCTCTTTGCAAGCCAACACACAATATATCAGTAAAGACTATCGCTTCTTGTTCCATTATCTTTCTTAATAAGTCATACTTATCCTCAAAATATTTATAAAAGCTGCCTCTACTATACTTAGATGCTTTTACTATCTCACTTACCGTTAACTTTTCAAAGGATTTCTTCTCTAATAAGGATAAAGTTACTTGCATGATCGTTTCTTTAGCTAAAGTATTCTTATTTTCAACAACATCTATCTTGTTCATAAAGCACTCCTTTTTAACAAAGTTAACAAACTCTTATCTTTTGTACATTGAACTACACTTCTCATATTTTTACAATAAGTTTGTGAGTTGATTAACAACTAAATCTTATTATAAAAGTGATGAGTATTCAATGATCGGCTGACAAAAAAGGAGGAAGAATATGAAAAACTACATGGATCTAACTGGCAAAGTTGCGATCGTTACTGGTGCCTCTTCAGGACTAGGCTATGCTTATAGTAAAGCTTTAGCCGAAAATGGTGCCAAAGTAGCAGCTTTTGCTAGAAGAGTTGAAAAACTAGAAAATCTAAAAAATGAGATTGAAGCTAATGGTGGAGTTTGCTTACCAGTACAATGTGATGTTTCAAAAGAAGAAGATGTCATTAATGGTGTACAAAAAGTAGTGGATACTTTTGGTAAGATCGACATCTTAGTCAATAATGCTGGAGCTATCACTGTTTGTCCTACTACCGAATTATCTTTAAAAGATTGGCAAAAAGTAGTTGATGTAAGCTTAACTGGTTATTTCTTAATGGCTCGTGAAGTAGGTAAGAACATGATCAAAAATAAATATGGTAGGATCATCAACACTGCTTCAATGTATGGTAAGATTGCCTCTTTCCATAACCCTATCATCTCTTATAATGCTACTAAAGGAGCTGTTCCTAACTTTACAAGAGGATTAGCTCAAGAATGGGCACAATATGGTATCACTGTTAATGCTATCGGACCTGGTATGTTCCCTTCTGAAATGATGGTAGTAGATGATGCTACTGAGCAATTCTTACAGATGCGTGCTCCAATCGGCAGATCTGGTAAAGTAGAAGAATTATGTGGTCAATTATTACTATTTGCTTCAGATAGTTGTTCTTATACTACAGGACAGACAATTTATATCGATGGAGGTATCACTATCGTTTAATCGATAGTCTAATCTAACTCTTAACACAAAAAAACAGCTCGCGCTGTTTTTCTTTTGCTTGTTATTGTAGACTCTTAGCTACTTCCATTGTAAGTTTAGCTAATTCTTTAATACTCATTTTCTTTAAACCACGAACATAAGTATCAAGTTCATCGCCAATTGGCTCTTTCCAATAATCATCAATGATTTCTGTTCCACCAATGATGCCTACTGCCGTAGCTACTTGAGCAGCATTGCAGTCAACATCTTGACCGCAGCCACCACATGCTGCTAATGTTTCAGTAAAGTTGCCATTACCATAATACAAAGATATAACTTGTATAGCAGCATTTGGATAAGTATGAATCCAATTGTATTTTTCATACTTTAATTCACAAGGATACCATGCTGAATAGAAATCATCATGTTCTAAACATTGTTTGTAGGCAAAACGAACTACTTGACCATATTCACTATCTTCAGGCATTAATTCAATTGCAGTCTTAATGATCTTACGGATATCATCTTCTACAAATGATAATGAAACAAATATCGCATTGAATACTTCTCCCAAGATTCCATTATGATGATGGGAAATACTACCATCCATCCAAGCACACTTAGCCGCATTATAAGGATCACCTGGATACAATTGACCACAGATAGCTCCTCTCATCTGAGCACCGATCCATTCATTAAATGGATTATGGAACTTGCCACTTTCTGGTGGTAAGATACCTCTTCTTAGATTCTGTAAAGCAAAATCCTCAGCTGACCAGCCTGTTGGAATCCTACCGATCCATTCATTAGCGATATCTTTAGCAGTCGTATCTTTACCATGCTCTTTGTAAGCTAATAATAAAGCTAATTCATAAGTGATATCATCATTATAAGTATTTGGCTTACGGATATACTTATCTACTTTGCCATATCTCTCTTGAATATTTTTACCAGTATAACCTTCTATACAAGTGCCATATGCTCCACCAATGATCTGAGCTAACCAACCGGCATATTGTTTATCTAAATGTTTTTCATCAAATTCTACTTTAACTTTTTCTGGGAAAGATACTACCTTAGCATAATCTTCAAAAGAATCATAGAAAGTCTGTTTCCAATAATCGCTATTTTCATCTTTCTTCGCATTATCACAAGCTCTGAATACTTCATACATCAATTTATGCATCTTGACCATATCATCTTCATCGTAAGCTTTATAGCCTTCTTCAATAAGATCCATGCCATTTTCAACGATATAACCTTTATTTTCTGTTGCTTGAACAGATGCTAAACAGATTGATTCTGTTGCTTGTGAGCCAGGAGTATGGGAATGCCAATACATCCTTGTAAGATCATCTTGAGCTTTTTCTGGACCACCAGCATTTTCTTCCCAAATGACTTGATTATCATCAGCTTGATAAGTAGGTACCGATTCTAAAATTACTTTTCTTTCTAGTTGCCATGCTTTCATTTTATTTTTATTTGCTCCTTCTATAAAAACGCATCGATTAGGATGCGTTTATTAACTACATTGCTTTTAAGAATGCTACGTAAGCTTCTTTAGCTTCGAATACATCGACCTTGCTTGTTACTTCCCAAGGTGCATGCATATTTTGAACAGCGACACCAGAGTCAACAACGTTCATACCATAATTACCCATGATATAAGCGATAGTTCCTCCACCGCCCTCATTGACTTTACCTAACTCAGCAGTCTGCCAAGCTACGTTACTATCATCAAAGGCTTTTCTAACCTCTGCTAAGTATTCAGCACTAGCATCATTTGAACCAGATTTACCACGAGAACCAGTGTACTTATTGATAACGATACCCTTACCAAAGAAACAAGTATTCTTCATCTCGTTAACACTTGGATAGTTAGGATCATAAGCAGCACTTACATCTGAACTCAACATCTTAGAATTAGTGAATGCTCTCTTTAACTTGATGACATTGATGCCTTCTTTTAACCAGATAAGTTCAGCTACAATATTTTCAAAGAATTGGGAATGCATACCAGTAGCACCTACTGAGCCGATTTCTTCTTTATCAACTAATAAGCAAACTAATGTCTTAGCAGGATTTTCTACTTCAAACATAGCCATTAATGAAGTATAAGCACAAACTCTATCGTCTTGACCATAACCCATGACCATACTTCTATCTAGACCATAGTCTCTTGCTTTACCAGCAGGAACAACTTCGATCTCAGCAGAAATGAAATCATCTTCTTCAAAATCATATTTTTCTTTGATGATTGAAAGAACATTAGCTTTAACAGCATCTTTTTCTTCACCTGTTAATGGTAATGAACCAACAGTAACATTTAGATCTTCACCATCGATGATATCAGAAGCTTTTCTTTCCATCTGATGTCTTGCTAAGTGAGGTAACAAATCAGAAATACCAACAACTGGATCAGAATCATCTTCACCGATGACTACATTGATCTTAGTGCCATCTTTCTTACAAACAACACCATGCAAAGCTAAAGGTAAAGTAACCCATTGATATGATTTGATACCACCATAGTAATGAGTATCTAATAAAGCTATATCATGATCTTCATATAAAGGATGTTGTTTTAAGTCTAAACGAGGTGAATCAACGTGAGCACCTAAGATAGTCATACCTTTTTCAATAGGTTCACTACCAATGATGAACATAGCTAAGGATTTGCCCATGTTGTTGTAATAAACTTTGTCATTAGGATTTAATTTTTGTTTCTTTTCGATATATTCATTGATATCTTTAAATCCATGTTGTTTAGCTATTTCGATAGCTTTTGCGACAGCTTCTCTTTCTGTCTTACAGTTTGAGATAAAATCTTTGTATCCTTCATTGAACTCCATTACTTTGGAAGTATCAGGATATTTTTTCCAAGCATTTTCCATAAACTAAATAAGCCTCCTACTTCTTATTCTTAACTTCTTCATTCATTATATCAGTAAATTCTTTGAAACTCAATGTTGTACTATCCTTACTACCATGACGACGGAATGTAATAGTATTATCATTAACTTCGCTATCACCAATGATGATATTTACTGGGATCTTCTTTACTTGAGCTTCTCTTAATCTATAACCTAACTTTTCATTACGATCATCGCATTCAGCTCTAAAGCCCATATTATTTAATTTCTCTGTCAACTCTCTTGCATACTCACCATGATTTAGAGGATTTACTGGTATTACTTTAAATTGAACTGGAGATAACCATAATGGGAAGTTACCACCATAGTTTTCTAAGATGATACCAATGAATCTTTCAAGTGAACCAAAACAAGCTCTATGTATCATTACTGGAGTCTTCTTTGAACCATCTTCTGCGATATAAACACAATTGAACCTACCAGGTAACTGCATATCTAATTGAACAGTTCCACATTGCCAGATTCTTCCTAATGAATCAGTTAACTTAAAGTCTAACTTAGGTCCATAGAAAGCACCATCACCTGGATTGATCTTAAACTCATGACCAGTAGCTAAACAAGCTTCCTTTAAGTCTTTCTCTGCTTGATCCCAAACAGCGATCTCGCCAATATAATCATCAGGTCTAGTAGACAATTCAATTGAATAATTTAAGCCAAATACTGAATAAACATAATCATAGATCTCTAGAATACGAGCGATCTCTTCACCAATCTGAGATTCCATTAGTAATGTATGAGCATCATCTTGAGTAAAGCCCCTAACTCTAAATAATCCATTTAAGGCACCACTTGCTTCATAACGATGAACGTGTCCTAATTCAGAATACCTTAAAGGTAATTCTTTATAAGAATGTAAGCTATTGTTATAGACTAAGATAGCACCTGGACAGTTCATAGGTTTGATGGCATATTCACCATCCTCAACCTGGATCGTGAACATATCATCTTTATAGTGATCCCAGTGTCCACTAGTCTCCCATAATTGCTTATTTAACATGATAGGTGTATCAATAGTTAAGTAGCCTTTCTTCTTATGAAGATCTAACCAGAAATCTTCTAGTATCCTTCTTAAAGTATAACCATTTGGTAACCAGAATGGTAAACCTGGACCATAATCAGAAAGCATGAATAATTCCATTTCCTTACCGAGTTTTCTATGGTCTCTCTTTTTAGCTTCTTCTAACATTTCAAGATATTTATCCAAGTCTTCTTGAGATTCAAAACAGATACCATAAATTCTCTGTAACATCTTATTATTGCTGTCGCCCTTCCAATAAGCTCCAGAAACCTTTAATAACTTAAAATATTTGATCTGCTTAACACTTTCAACATGTGGACCTCTACATAAGTCAGTGAAATCACCTTGACTATAGCAAGAGATGACAGTATCATTTTCATCCATATTGTTGATAAGATCGATCTTATATGGATCATCTTTAAACATCTCTAAAGCTTCTTGCTTAGAGATTTCATGACGAACGATCCTCTTACCATCCTTAGAGATCTTCTTCATTTCTTTTTCGATCTTTGCTAGATCGTCAACAGTGATATTAACACCTTCGATATCCATATCATAATAGAAGCCATCAGTGATGACAGGTCCTACCCAGAATTTAGCTTGTGGATAAAGATGCTTTACAGCTTGAGCTAATAAGTGAGCACAAGAGTGATTGAGAATGCTTAAATTTTCATCTTCTTTAATGTTGATCATAACTTTTCCTCCTTAAATATAAAAATAAAACGTCCCATAAAAGGACGTTGACGAACACGTGGTACCACCTTAATTACTTCTCAAATGTTATAACGTAAACAAACGGGTTTCTTTTTCAAGTCCTGCTCCTAAGTAGTAAGTCATCTTTATCTCAAATTGCTTTCACCAACCGCAATTCTCTCTGATCAATGCCGATAACTGTTGTCTTATTCATCGCATTTACTATTATTTTATTCTTAATAAATAAATTGTCAAATGATTTACACAAATTTTCAAAAAAATTGAAAACTTTTCTTACTTATTGATAGGCAATGAGAATATGACCTTAAACAAATCTCCATCAATCTCAATATCAAACTTGCCACCTAATAGATTAGTCAAGTCACTAGCGATCGATAAACCTAATCCACTACCTTCCGTATTTCTAGAAGAATCCCCCCTAGCAAATCTCTCCAATAATTCTTTAACTGGAACATTCAACATCTTTTCTGAGATATTTTTGATCGTAACGATAAAATCAGTATCCGTTATCTGACTATCAACATAGACTCTCGTATTCTTCTTACTATATTTAACAGCATTATTTAGACAATTATCTAATACACGCCAAACATACTTACCATCAGTCAATATCTCACAATCACCCTCCGCAAATTGACAAACAAGTTCTAGATCATTTTTTTCTAAGATCTCTTCATATTCACCAATTGCTTGTTTTAATAATTCATTACCATGATTGATCTCTTTATTGAGTTTGATATTACCAGTAGAAACTTTAGAAAACTCGACGATATCTTCTGTTAATTTCTTTAATCTTTTTGTTTGTTTGTCAAGTATTGCTAGATACTCTTGCTTTTGCTTCTCATCAGGATCTCTTTTTAAAAGATCAACATAATTAACGATAGAAGTTAAAGGTGTTTTGATATCATGCGAAACATTAGTAATGAGCTCAGTCTTTAATCTTTCTGAATGCATCTTTTCATCCAAGGCTAAAGAAAGACCATTATTGATACTATCTAGATTATCGGAATAATCTTTTAATTCAGGTATCATGAATCTCGTATTTAAGTGGTGTTGGAAATCACCCTTAGCGATCTTTTTAGTCTGTTGTTTGATCTGAGCTAAGTTATAACTGAAATACAATACATAACCACTGATAGCTACTAGATATAAGAAGAAATACCAGCGATAATAGATATTCATCGGTATGATAAGAATGAATACAATGATAAATACAATACTCTTCCAAATAAATGGAATAGAAACTACTAGATCTCTTATCACTTTATAAACATTAACAATTACGATCCAAATAAACTTTACGCCATTATAAAGGATCGTTGAGCCAAAGAAATTGCCACATTTGATCCTATTAACAAAGGTCAATAATACACTTAGTCCCGCTAACATGACTAAAGCCAAATAAAGACCTGAAATAGCTGTGCCAACTATGCCATAAAAATAAATATTACCTAAGGCCATATAAGCTAAAGCTAGTAAGCCACAGATGATACCCACATATAATTCAAAAGGTATCTTATCTAACTCATTTAATTTAGCATTATCATCAACATTTTCTCTACCAACCATCACACAGAGATAGATGATATCAATAACAAGTAATAAACATAAGATAGCGATGATAAAGATAAAGTTATAACGCCATTTATACAACAAATTATATAAGTTAGCATCAGTACTAAAGTAGTCATCACTATCTTTAATTTTATTGATCGTATAATAGACTTCAATATAAGAGACTTCATCCTCTGAATTCCATTGTTCAATAGTGTAGTAATTAGTCAATTCTTGATCTTGATTACCATTAAGATGAGTATAGACTAATTTATCATCGAGATAGATCTTATAGTTCAAATTAACTAATTGTAAATTAGCATCCATTTGCTCTAATAGCACATCCATATTTATCTGACCAGTAGAATAACCATATTCATCATAAGTGTCAGAATAATAGTTAGCTTGTTCATAAGCGCTATAGATATAACTATTTACTTTATTTGTGAACATCACACTATTCTCATAGTTACCTTCACTATAATAGATATTATTTTGATAACAAGTATAGATACCTACCCCACAAGCGATGATACCAAAAGTCAAAAATAGATATGCAAATATCGCTACGATCTTATTTACTATCGTCTTCTTATTTTTCACTTCCATCACCCTTTCTAATGCAGTAACCTTGTCCCCAAACAACTTTAATATAACGTGGATCAGAAGGGTTAACTTCGATCTTTTCTCTTAAATGCCTAATATGAACAGCAATCGATTGTTCACTTCCAAAAGCTGTCTCTTTCCAAACTGACTCATAGATCTCTGCAGTAGACAATACTTTGCCTTGATTCTGCAAAAGTAATTTCAAGATACCATATTCTGTAGGAGTAAGGTTCACCTTTTGATCAGCTACCTCTACTTCCTTTTGATTATCATCTAACTTAAGATCACGATAAATATAAATATTTTCAGCATTAGTCTGCCCTCCTAAACGAGTATATCTTCTTAAACAAGAAGAAACTCTTGCTAAAACTTCCTTACTATTAAAAGGCTTAGTGATATAATCATCAGCTCCTGAATCTAAGCCATTAACAATATCATCACTTTCACTTTTGGCAGTCAATAATATCACAGGAATATTGATAGAATCTTGACGTAATCTTTTTAGTAAAGTAATACCGTCCATGACTGGCATCATTATATCTAATAAGATAAGTTGAATATTCTCTTTCTTTACTATCTCTAAAGCTTTATAACCATTATAAGCCTCAAAAAGCTTATAAGAAGCATCTTCACTTAAATAGATTTTCAAAGCCTTAACAATATCTTTTTCATCATCACATATCAAAATGTTATACATATTCCATCACCACTTCAATTATACAAGCAATTAGAAAAAGATTGTTTTAACATTTGTTTAATTTTATACATAAAAACAATCTTTTTTAACATAATAAATTATTCAAGTCTTTTATTTATTTCTTCTATCCAAATAGGATCATCTCTTTCAAACAGTCTAATAAACCTTCCAAAATTGCTACTGCCGATAACGAAATCATTTTGTTCCATCGTTAATACGCGTTTTCTCATATCTAAGTAGTTATTTAAATCTATATGTTTCATTAACTCTTCTATTTGATCAAGTCTCCCCTTGTAATTTTCAACACTTGTATACTTTTTAATCAAAAATGCATTTACTGCCTTCGCTGGAGATTTCAAACACTCATCACTCCAATATTTAATAACTATTTGTAAAGTACAAGGTTTACCAAATATGATAACTTCTTCAGAAGCAGTTTCTACTCCATGAAAATAGTTGATCTTTCGTTTGATATCTTTGTATTGTTCATGTGGTTTCCTTTCAGTATCACAAAACACTAAAACTAATTCAAATGAATCATTTTGATAACTGTTTTGATATCTTGCCACAATATTTCCATTACCACCCACATTAACTAACTTAAACTCATATTTATTAGCCCAAACTTTTAAACTTATCAAACGATTTAGTAATAATACTCTTCATTACCCTCACAAATAATACAGATTTTATATTTGTGGCTAATCTTTGGAAGCCGTCTATTAGTCAATTTTTTCACCTTTTATGCTAAGTAAAGAGTTAATGAGTCCAGGCTCTGGTATTGCTCCAAGAACACCCTTTTTATATTTTTCTATGACATCAGTAGTATCTCTTACGCCTTGTTTAGCTGTAAAATCAGCTAACGAATATACATAGACTCCTTCATTATCTTTATGAACAAACCATATCTGTTCTTTTCTGAATAACTTCTTACAATCCATAAGATTGATATCGTGAACAGTAAAGATCATCTGAGCACTTGTATTTAATTCATTATTAAACATCGCTACAATCGCTCTTGTGAGTTTAAAATGCAAACTACTATCTAATTCATCAATAACAAGGATCCTTCCTTTCTCAAGTGCTTCGATCACATAACTAGCAATGGCTGCCATTTTCTTAGTGCCAGTAGAATCAAATAACATACTTGAAACAGTTACACCTTTATATGTTGAAACAAGTCTTATCTGATCCATTACATTTTCTGGAATATATAAAGCTTTTTCATCTGGCTTTCCATCAATAGTATCAGTTTTAACTTTATTCAAGTCAACATATTCAAAATCATCTAAATACAGATCAGCATTTTTTATAAACTCTACAACTTTTTCTTGTAAACTATCCTTATTTTTCAATAGATCGATAGTATGTTGTAAAGGAATATTGTTCATATTAATAATATCGATCTTTTGAGCAAAGCCTGTAAGGATATTCTTCATTTCTTTTAGATATTCAAATCTAGAAGTATCTAACACATAAAACAAAAGATTGTTTTTAGATACTATTGTGATCAATGATCTTAGATCCTTGTCAAGACATTGGTAAGCATCATTTACAGTATCTTTCTTTAACCAACACTTCTGCGATTCATTATTGTACTGATCCTTAAAAACTTCTGAAAACTCTTCATAGATATATTCATCATTAAAACAATCGTATTTAAAATCATAAGAAAACTTTCTACCATCATACAAAAAACTGATACCCAAACGACAAATATTACTACCACTAAATAAATTAGCCATTAGACCATTCTTTTGATTAAGAAGAGTATTCTTTATAGCTCTAATACACTTGATCAAACAAGTCTTTCCCGAATTATTTGGTCCATAGATTCCTACTGTCTTCAATACATTGAAGTTATTTTCTTTATGCACATTCGAAGCTAATTTTTTATTTCTCATATCAGCATTTAATGAAAACGTGATATCTTTTTCAAAGATAAAACAATTATTTGCTCGTAATTCTAAGATCATATTAGTACCTCCTACAGTTATATTATATATTTTTTTATTTTTTGTGCAATATTTTTACATATTTTATTTTTTGATTCGTTAACAAAAAAATGTAGACTTGTTCAAAATCTACATTTTCATTCACATTTAAGAGTTTTCTGCTGGTTGTCAGCCCCGATACCCAGTTAAGATATCAACGATCTCCACAACAAATGTGGCAATCGCATAAGGCACCGAAATCCTATTAAGTTCCCGGCGTGGACTCCGACTTTCCTCCAATCGATGGATTTAATATCTTTAAGATATTAACGAGAAAGAAGTTTACCCTGTTCTTTCTACCAGTTCAACTTTTATCGCTGCTCTCGCATCGGTAGTATTTCTACTACGCTTTTATTCTATCATTTCATTTCTGACTTGTGAATACTTTTCTAAAAATCACATATTTGAGAATTTTCTCATTTTGTTACTTACAGATCAAAGTAACTAATTGTTCTATCTCTTCACTAGTCAAACCACAACCAGTTAGATAACCTTTAGCACTTTCAGTATAATCAGCACTCTTTAATACTTCTAAATCAGTTGAACCATAAAGATATTCCATAAAGGCATCAAAATATAAAGCAACAACGGCATCATATTTTTCAGGTGTACCATCCTTAGTGATCTTATAGTAATTAGCATAGGTAGTCATATAATCAGAACACATCTCTTCATAACTACTACCAGCCAAAGCTTCAAGTAGTAAACAGATAAATCCCGTTCTATCTTTTCCTTCCATGCAATGAATATAAGCAGGTCCACCATTTGCTAGTAAATGCCTCATACCTTTAGCAACACTCTCTTTATAATCATCGGAATCATAATTAGCTCCCATATCAAGTAAGACTACTTTACCATTTTCATATAAAGACATTGTGTAATAGGATAAGAAATCATTAGACTGTTGATAGCTTTCTAGATCATCTTCACTATCAGCAAGATCGATCACAGTAACAATCTGATACTTTTCAAGTAAGCTATCAGCATATCTAGCACGTTTTCTACTATTATCTACAGGAGAAGCACCTCTATATAAGAAATTCTCTTTAAGATTACCACCAGTCATTGCTCTAAAGTTAGCAAATTGTTCATCTGAATCATAATCAGTTCTATCAACAGAATAATCTTGCCCTAATGCCTCATAAGTAGCAAGATAAGCACCCTTAGTATTTAAAGTGATCTCAACACTCATATCATTACTTAAACCTTCACTGCTCCAAAAATCACGATTATTTCTAGCGATCAAAACATATTGACTCTTAGGATAAGCAACAATGACTAGATCTCCCGTCTTAACATAATAACCATTGTAATAAGGTACATCAGTATAAGTTAAACCATTACTGAAGACAACATCACAGCTATCACCAAACTCAATTCCTTCACTTGTAAAATCATCGGCAGTCAAACTTAATACAACTGAATCAAACTTAGGATCCTTAGAAACATCACTTGTTGACTCAAAAGTAATACTACTAGAGATAGAAGATGATAAAGTAGGTTTATCTTCATCTTCCTCTTTGTTACTACTACAGCCACTAATTGATAATAAAATACTCAATACTAGTATTACACTAATACTTTTAACACTAAACTTTTTAAACATACTTACTCCTTTCAATAAAAATAAGCTAGATAATTTTAGCATAAGTAGTCTTTAATATCTATTAGTTGAGCCATAATAAAAAGCCACAATCTTTTACGAATGTGACTTCTTGTTTTTACTATAACTCAATCTTGATATCTAATTCTTCATCAGAAGCATCGCCAATTTCTTCTTTGCTTTCCTTCTTGAAGATTGCTAATAATACAACAGTAACTACAACTCCTGCTGCAATTGAGATAAGAGCTCCTGGGATATTACCCATAACTGGCATAGCAGCGATACCGCCCATAGTTACTGGTGAAGTTACACCAAATACCATAGCTAAACCACCTGCAACAGCACTACCGATTGAAGTACAAGGGATAACATGTACTGGATCCGATAATAAGAATGGCAAACCACCTTCAGTTACTTGGAATAAACCTAACATAATAGCAGAAGAACCAGCGCCTCTTTCTTGAGTGTTGTATTTCTTCTTACTAACAAATAACGAAGAGATACCTAAAGCAAGTGGAGCTACCATACAACAACATACCTTTGCTCCCTCTGGTTCAAAGATACCATCTGCCATTAAACCATTAGCTACAGTTGTACCGATCTTACCAATAGGACCTGCCATATCAAATCCAACTAATGCACCTAAGATAGCACCAAATAAGAATTTAGAACCTGTACCCATTGATTGGAATGCAGCGATCATTGTATTCTGGAATCCTGATAATACTGGTCCGATAAGAACTCTCATCAAGAAGATAGCGAATAATCCAGCAACAAATGGGATAACTAATAATGGCATGATGCTAGTCATAAATGAAGGTACTTTGATCTTCTTTACTGCTAAACAGAAGTAACCAACAAGATAACCACCGATGATACCACCGATAAAGCCAGTCTTCATATTAGTAGCAAGTAAACCTACTAATAAGCCTGGAGCGATACCTGGACGATCACAGATAGAATAAGCGATGTATGCTGCTAATACTGGAACGACCATAGACATGGCTAAAGATCCACCATTATACAACATATAAGCGAAAGTACCCTCAGCACTTCCAACAGTAGTACCTCCGATCATTACACCAATGGCCTGTAAGATACCACCCATAGCGATAACTGGAATCATGTAAGATACACCAGTCATCATGTGTTTAGACAATTTTGTCCATAAAGATTGCTTGCTCATATTTATCCTCCTATTTCTTACTCAATTGAGCTTCAATTTTATTTAACAATTGCTCCGGTTGTTTAATAGCTACTGTTACCGGAACTTTAACAGTAGGATGTCCCTTAAATCTTTCTGACTCACTGATATTGATATCTGAAGCAATGATGACTACATCACAATCTTTTAGATCTTCTTCAGTGATCTTGCATTCAATACCAACACTACCTTGAGTCTCACACTTAATGTGATGACCAAGTCTAGTGGCAGTTTCTACTAATTTGTCTTTAGCTATGAAAGTATGAGCTACTCCCATAGTACAAGCACATACTGCACAAATATTCATCTTTTTTCCTCCATTTTCTATTTCAATGCTTCATAAACATCTGAGGCACTTTTAGCATTTTTTAAAGCAGTTATCACATCTTGATTAACAAGTTTTCTAGCTAATTCACTTAGCATTCTGATATGGATATTATCCCCATCAGCTGGTATAGCTAATTGAAAGACTACTTCAATTGGTTTTTCATCTAAGCTAGGCCAATCAGTGATCGGTTTATTTAATGTCATAAATGCGATCCCTGCTTTTTTTACTCCTGCACACTTACCATGAGGGATAGCAATACCA